>DASRHL010000179.1:0-13663 GCA_035650535.1 Acidimicrobiia bacterium | reverse complement strand
ATCGGACGTCTACCGGGAGTGGACGCCGCCCTCGGTGTGGCGCCACGCCGTCGCCTGCCTGTGGGAGCAACGCGTCTCACAGGACCGGGTGCAGCGGGTCGTGCCCGACGGGTGCGCCGACCTCCTGAGCTTCGACGACGGGACCCTCTTCGTCGTCGGCGTGGCCGACGAGGTCGCGCTGCCCGTGCTCGGCGCGGGTACCCGCGTGCTCGGCATCCGGCTCCTGCCCCACGCGGTGGGCGCCGCCTTCGGGGTTCCGGCGTCGGTCCTGCGCAACCGCACGATCCCTGCAGACGCCGTCCTCGGCGCCCGGCGCGCCCGCCACCTCTCCGATCCGGAGGGCCGCGACGCCTGGATCCGTTCGATCGCGCCCGACCGACGGGTGGAGCGGGCCGTGGAGCTCCTCGCGACCCGCCCGGTGACGGTCGCCGCCGATCGACTCGGGGTGACGCCCCGCCAGCTCCGGCGGGTGCTCGGCGAGGAGGTGGGGCTCGCGCCGAAGGTGTACCAGCGAGTGCTGCGCTTCCGGCGCTTCCTGCGCCTGGCCGAGGCCGGTTCCGGCCTCGCAGCCGCGGCCGCCGGTGCCGGCTACGCGGACCAGGCGCACCTCACGCGCGACGTCAAGGAGCTGAGCGGCCTGACGCCGGCCCAACTGATGGCCGAACGCGCCGTCTGACTGGCAGGATCGGCGCCCGCATGGCCCCGACCTCGCCCGCGCGACCGTTGCCGGTCCCGACGCCCGAGACCCAGCACTTCTGGGACGGCACCGCCGCCGGCGAGCTGCGCCTGCAGCGCTGCCGGTCGTGCGCCCGTACTTACTTCCCGCCGCAGCCGTTCTGCCCGGCGTGTTCGAGCGACGACGTCGAGATCGTCCGGGCGTCCGGGCACGGGTCGCTCTCCAGCTACGTGATCACGCGGCTCGCGGCTCCGGGCTTCGACGCGCCGTACGTCATCGCCCTCGTCGAGCTCGACGAGGGACCTCGCATGCTGACGAACCTCGTCGGCGTCGATCCCGATCCGGAGTCGCTGCCGCTCGACCTCCCGGTCGAGGTCGTGTACGAGACGTTCGGCGACGTGACGCTGCCGCGGTTCCGGCCCCGGCCGTGACGAGCGGCGCCGGCCCGGTCGCGATCGTCGGCGCCGCGGAGACGGCCGAGATCGGCACCGTGGCGCTGTCGTCGCTCGGCCTCGCGACGGATGCCGCGCGCCGCGCGCTGGCCGACTGCGGCTTGACCCCGCGCGACGTCGACGGCGTCGCCGCCGCGAGCCTGAACCCGTACCTCCCGACGCTGGTCGCGCACTCGCTCGGCATCGAGGCGCGCTGGGTCGACGCCACGATGACGGGCGGTTGCTCCAACCTCGCGCATCTCCGGCACGCAGCCGCCGCGATCGCGACGGGCCAGTGCGACGTCGTCCTCGTCGCCCACGGGGAGAGCGGGCGGTCGCACCTGGGTGGTCCCGGGTTCCGGCCCGCACCGGACTCGTGGCAGGGCCAGTTCGAGCTCCCGTTCGGGACGGCCGGACCGATGACGTTGCTCACGCTGGGCGCGTTGCGGTTCCTGCACGACCGCGGCCTCGACCGGACGGCGCTGGCCCGGGTCGTCGTGGCCCAGCGCGAGTGGGCGAGCCGCAATCCGCGCGCGCTGCGGCGCGACCCGATCGACGTCGACGGCGTGCTCGACGCGCCGCTCGTCGCCTATCCCTTCACGCGCCCGATGTGCTGCGTGACGACCGACGCCGGTGGCGCCGTGGTCGTGACGTCGGTGGAGCGGGCGCGCGACCTGCCCCGCCCGCCCGTGTACGTGCTCGGCGCGGGGGAGGCCACGGGATCGGCTCTGGCGAGCCAGATGCCCGACCCGACGTCGTCGGACGCGTTCCGGCGCGCCGGCGCGGCCGCGTTCGCGGCCGCCGGCATCACCCCGGCCGACGTGCACCACGCGATGCTCTACGACGCGACCGCGCACATCCCCCTGATGGCGCTCGAGGACCTCGGCTTCGTCGCCCGGGGTGACTCCGGCGCGTTCGTCGCCGACGGGCACACCGCCGTCGGCGGGCGGCTCCCCGTCAACACGAACGGCGGCGGGCTGAACTACACCCACAGCGGGATGTACGGGATGTACGCGTTGCAGGAGTCGATCCGGCAGTTGCGGGGCGAGGCGGCGGCGCAGGTCGAAGGGATCACGACGTCATTGACGCACGCGATCGGCGGCATGTTCCAGAGCGCTGCCACCGTCGTCCTCTCCACCGAGCGGACATGACCGTCGTCGCGTCCGGCTGAAGGCGCGTCGTGCGGCTCAGCCGAGGCCGAAGAGCTGGCCGCGGCGTGGGAAGAGGTAGCGGTCGGTCACGAAGTTGAGGATTCGGCGGCCGGCCCGGAAGCGCTCGGCGACGCCGGCCGCGACCTGCATGGTGGCGGTGAGCGGCGGCCGTGCCGAACGGGCCGCGAGGCGATACCAGCGCGAGCCGAGCTCCTCGAGCAGCGCGACCGCGCCCAGGTCGGGGTCGGCGGCGGTGTCGGCGAGCTCGCCCGCACCGGTGACGCGCACCAGCCGGTCGCGCTGGATCGGGGCCAGGAAGCGGCTCGCCGTGTGGTCGGGGAACACACCGGTGAGGAACAGCGCGAGGTCGCCGAGCCGCCGGTAGACGCCGGGGCGGTCGGTCTCGGGAACGACGTCGAGCAGGGTCGCGAGCTGGGTGGGGTCGAGCTCGCTGAAGCGGCGGCGCCGCCACCCGCGCGGCGTGCGCTCCCACGTCGCGCCGCTGCTCACGTGCGTGTAGGACGCCAGCAGCTCGACGAGGAACAGCCGCCGCATCGGATCCGCGACGAAGTCGCGCAGCACGTCGACGTCGAACACGGGCAACCGGCGGTTGGGGCCGACCCACTCCGTGGTGTAGGTCCGGTTGTCGAGGTCGGCGGCGGCCCGGTGGAGGGCGACGGCGAAGACGAGGAAGGGCGACACCGGTTCGAACCCGGCGCCCGTCTCCGCCGCGCCGAACACGGCGTCGTGCACGCGTTCGTCGTCGAGCAGCCCGAGGAGCCGCTCCGGTTCCGCCGCGAGCTGCTCGGGCGTCGCCGACGGCTCGCCGCGCCGGCGGGCCACGGCGGCGAGCAGGCGGAGGTCGTCGCGGGTGAGGCGCTCCAGGTACAGCACCGCGGTCGGCATGGCGCGTCCATGATGACGCATCCCGGTCAGGCCGGTGGGAGCCTCCGCAGCTTGTCGGGGTTGACGACCACGTCGATGCGGGCGACGCGGCCGTCGCGGACCACGAAGGCGAACACCGCGGCCCCGCCCTCGAAGCGGCCGACGAGGCCGGGTTCGCCGTTGACGACGCGGTGCTCGAGCTCGAGGTCGGGCACGTTCTTCAGCGATGCCCGGATCGCCTGCAGGACCCGGTCACGGCCCTCGATCGGTCGGGCCGCGGCGCGCACGACACCGCCGCCGTCGCTGCGGAAGACGACCTCGTCGTCGAGGAGCTGGGCGAGCGCGTCGAGGTCGCCGTCGGTCGTGGCGCGTGCGAACGCGGCGACCACCCGTGCCTGCTCCGACGGGTCGGGCTCGAACCTCGGCGCCCCTTCCTGGACGCGCCGCCGGGCCCGGACGGCGAGCTGCCGCACGGCGTCGGGCGTCCGGCCGACGATCGTCGCGACCTCCGACAGCGGCACGGCGAACGCCTCGTGGAGCACGTACACGGCCCGTTCCGCGGGCGAGAGGGTCTCGAGCACCGTGAGCAGGGCGAGGCTGATCTGCTCGTCGAGCGTCACGCGGTCGGCGGGATCCATCATGTCCTCGCTCCACTCACGCCCGATCGCCGGCTCCGGCAACCACGGCCCGACGTAGGCCTCACGCGTGCGGCGCGCCGACTTGAGCCGGTCGAGGGCGAGGTTCGTCACGATCGTGGTGAGCCACGCGACCGGCTTCTCGATGTCGCGCGGCTCGGCTCGTCCGGCGCGGACCATCGCGTCCTGGACGACGTCCTCGGCCTCGTCGAACGAGCCGAGCATGCGATACGCGAGGTGGACGAGATACTCGCGGTGGCGCGCGAACTCCTCGACCAGATCCACCGCGCTCATCGCGCCGTCAGCTCGAGCTCGGTCGTGACCAGGCGCTTGCGGCGGTGGTACCAGGGGATCAGCCGGCCGTGCAGCACCGGGTACTTCGCCGCGAGCAGCCGGGCGGCGTGCTCGGCCTCGTCGCCCTCCAGGACGCGCGCCGTGGCCGGCGTCGCGGGACCGGTCGGCCGGCCGCGCAGTGTCGATGGGGCGACCTCGACGTCGGGGTTGCGGCGGATCCGCTTGAGCTTGCCCGACGGCTCGAACGTGCGCACGTACGCGTGGTCGCCGTCGACGACGACGTGGACCGGGGTCCCGACGGGGGTCCCGTCGCGACGGTAGGTGGTGAGCAGGATCTGCCGGTCGTCGGCGAACCGCTCGAGCGGCTGGGCGGGCGTCCGGAGGTCGGTCGTGTTCGCTGCCATGGTCGTACTCCCCTCCACGATGGTCGACGCCCTCCTGACGACCCGGCGGCCCCGGGTGTGACGTCGCCTCCGGCTCAGGGTGTGAAGACCAACGCGACCTTGCCGTCGAAGCGAAAGCTGCTGTGGGGCTCGTTCACGGGCGGCACTGTACGACCCGGGCGCGGGAAACCCGAACGCGATGACCTTCCTTCGCGGGGGTGGGCCAGGACGTTGGACCCTGTCGCGCGCCCGGCTCCGGGGCGACGCTCGCACGCGTGGTCGACGGCGGCACCCCGGCATCTGCTCGGTTCTGTGAACAGTGCGGTGGTCAGCTCGGTGCCGGCGCGAGGTTCTGCGGCGCGTGCGGCGCGGCGATCCCGCAGGCCGAAGCGGACTTGGCGGAGGCCGCCGAGCCCGAGGTCACGGCCACGTCGGAGGCAGCGGCTGCTCGCGAGTCGCCCGCTCCGCAGCCGGGGGCCGCACCTTCGAGCGAGCGCAACGGTCGACGGAAGAGCGCCGCGATCCTTCTCGCGCTGGCGCTGATGCTCGCGAGCGGCGTCGGCGTCGGCGTCCTCGTGGCGAGCGGCGGTGGGAGTGACACGGATGCCGGCGCGGCGGCCGGCGAGGTCTTCCTCGAACCCGTGAACTCGAGCCGCGATCCCTTCACGCCGAGCGTCGGCACCGACCGCCGCAACGTCAGGCCGCCGAGCACGACGACGACCACGAGGACGACCGCCACGCCCGCCACCGCGGGCCCGACGACCACGGCGGCAGCCGCGCGCGGGATTCCCGTCGCCACGGGTGACACACCCGGCCTGTACGGCGGCACGCGCGACGCAGGAAGCTGCGATCCCGAGAAGCTGGTCGGCTTCCTCGAGCAGAACCCGGCGAAGGCGGCGGCGTGGGCCGGCGTGCTCGGGATCCGACCGAGCGAGATTCGTGCCTTCGTCGCCACGCTCACGCCCGTTGTCCTGCGCAGCGACACGCGGGTCACGAACCATGGGTTCCGCAACGGCCACGCGACCGAGATCCCGGCGGTGCTGCAGGCGGGCACGGCGGTGCTCGTCGACCGCTACGGGCAGCCCGTCGCGAAGTGCTTCTGCGGCAACCCGCTCACCGCGCCCCGACCCGTGCGTGCACCGCGCTACACCGGGCCGCGGTGGCCGGGCTTCGCGCCGGGCGGCATCGTGGTGATCGACCAGAGCACGACGGTCGTCAACGTCTTCACGGTCGTCGATCCGGCGACCGGCGAGACCTTCGGGCGGCCCTCGGGAACCACCGGCGACTCCGACGGACCCGTGCCGCCGCCCCTCACGGGCCCGGCCGGGCAGACCCTCGGTACCGGTGCGGTGCAGGTCACCCTCCAGTGGTCGTCGGCGGCCGACCTCGACCTGCACGTCGTCGACCCGACGGGAACCGAGATCTCGTACCAGCAGCGCAACGCGTCCAGCGGCGGCAGCCTCGACGTCGACTCGAACGCCGGGTGCCACGACGCCGCGAGCAACCCGGTCGAGAACGTCTTCTGGCCGGAAGACGGCGCGCCGTCGGGCGAGTACGTGGTGAGCGTCACGTACTTCGCCGAATGCCCGCCGGGCGGTGCGGGTGCGCAGCCCTTCACGCTCACCGTCCAGCAGGACGGCCGCATCGTCGACCAGGAGACCGGCACCGTCGCACCGGGCGAGACGGCCGAGGTCACCCGCTTCTCGCGCTGACCGGCGGCCCGGGCCTACGTCGCGCCGGCGAGTGACCAGCCCGGGAGGAGCCCGAGCTCGTCGCACAGCTCCTGCGCCTCGATCGTCTGCCCGTTGCGCGCGGCGGCGTCGGGCGACTCGAGCAGCCACGCGCAGACCTTGCCGACCACGGCCGGCGGCGCACCCGTCGACGCGTCGAACCCGAACTCGCCCATGTCCTGGATCATGCGCTCCGTGACGATGAAGCCCGGCTGCACGTTGAAGGCGCGGATCCCCCGCGGTGCCGTCTCGAGCGCGAGGATGCCGGCGATCCGGTGGAGCGCGGCCTTGCTCGACCCGTAGCCCAGGCCCCAGCCGCCTTGCCCGGCCGGCGCGGGCGGGTCGGCGTAGCCGGCGCCCGACGTGATGTTGATGACGGTGCCGCCACCGCGCTCGATCATCCGCGGGACGATCGTCTTGATGAGGACGACGGGTGCGAGCACGTTGGCCTCGAAGTGGTCACGCAGCACACGCACGGGTGTGTCGAGGATGAAGTCCATGTGCCCGGGCCCGACGTAGCGGCCGTTGTTGACGAGCGCGTCGATGCGGCCCCACGCCGCGAGCACGGCGTCGGCCGCGGCGACCAGCGACGGATGGTCGAGGAGATCGGCGGGGACCGTCAGGCACTCGCGGCCGGCCGCCCGGACGAGCTCGGCGGTCTCCTCCAGCGAGCCGGGGAGCGGGCTCGTGTCGGAGCGCTTGATCGTGGAGCTGTGCTCGTGGGCCTCACCTGCGTGGACCGTGCGCGCGGTCAGGGCGACGTCGTAGCCCGCCGCCGCCAGCTCGAGCGCGATCGCCTTCCCGATCCCGCGACTGGCCCCCGTGACGAACGCGACCTTCTCCGGCATCCCGAGGCTCCTCTCCGCGGCGCGGGCCCGGACCGCGTGCCCGGGCGCCCGCCCGCGTGGGGCCTCATCGTGTCGCGTCGCGCGGCTCCGTGGGAAGCCGGTAGCGGCCGGAGCGCCGACCCGAGCTCGGCCGCCACGACCGCGGGGTCGAGGTCCGCGGCGCGGCACGCGTCGGCGAGGCGATCGCGACCGTGGCAGCAGTAGTCGAGGCCGCGCCGCTCGAGCTCGCGCGCGAGGTCGGGGTGCGCGGTGACGGCGTCGGCCAGGCTCGTGCGGGGGTCGATCACGGTCATCGTCCGTCCTCCTCCAGAGGTCACGTCGCCAGCACGCCGGCCGCGGTGACCGCGACGACGGCGAACCCCGCGGCCATCTGGCGGAGCCCGAGCGTCTTCGCGGCGATGGCCGGCCGGCGGGCCCAGAGGACCTGCAGGAGCGCGAGCGCGGCGATCGCACCCGCTCCCGCCGTGACGGCGCCGTCGACGAGCACCGCTGCGATCGCTACCGCGGCACCCGCGCCCTGCGCGAGGTCGCCGGGTGCGGTGCGGACCGTGCCGCGGTGCAACCGGCGCACCTGCAACCGGACGAACGGGATGGACGCGACGGCCCGGGCCGCGAGGACCAGCCACAACGCGACCGCGAGCCGCGCGCCTGCACCGCCGGCGAGCGCGACGCTCGCGCCGGCCGCGGCGATTCCCACGGCTCCGCACAGCTCGGGGAGGAGCCGCCGGCTGCGGCTCCGCATGTCGAACCACAACTCCACGCCGACGAGCGGCGCCGCGCCCGCGACCGGGATCCACCAGTCCCACCCTGCGAGGACCGTCGCGACGGTCGCCGCGCCGGCCAACACGGTGAGCTCGGCGCCGGCGACGCGGGCGGCGAGGCGCGAGCGCGGCAGCCGACGGTGGCGGCGGTGATCGACGAGCACGAGCTTCAACGGGGTGCGTACGACGAACGCGAGGAGCGCGCCCACGGCAAGGAAGGCACCGGCCCGCGACGGCGCGACGAGGAGCCCGAGGAGGACGGGCTCGGCGGTCAGCCCCCAACCGCCGTGCTCGTCGGGAACGGCGACGGCACGCCAGGGCGAGCGCGCACTCGGAGCCTGCCGGCCCGGTCTCGCCGGCGGCAGGCCGGCGTCCTCGGGTCGCGCAACGTCGACGCTCATGGTCGCGAGCCTGCGCGATCACGCGGGCCGGCGGCCAGGGTCGAAGGTCCCGCTGCCTACGTGCCGGGATCGCCGCCCCGATCATCACTGAGCACCGCGAGCACCGCGAGGTCGGCCCGATCCTTCGCGAGCGCGGCGGTGTCGCCGTATCCGGCCGACTTGTCCTCGATCAGCGCGGCGAGGGTGACGACACGTGCGTCGACGCCCTCGAGCCGTGCGAGGTCGGTTCCGAACGCGCCCGCCGGCCACTCGCCCCGCTCCTCGCCGGCCGGCGTGAACACGGTGCCGTCCCGGTCGCGATCGAGGAGCGCGACCTCGGCCCGAACCGGCCCGCGTTCGAACGCGAGGTATCCGGGCCCGCCGGGGGCGGCGTTCCAGCCGTCGCCGCCGAGCACTGCAGCCAACCGTTCTGCGTCGGCCTGCCAGACGGCGAGATCGATGTCGGCATGGGTGCGCGTCCGGCGGCCCGCGTGGAAGTCGACGGCCCAGCCGCCGAACAGCCAGTAGTCGATCCCGCGGCGTGTCAGCTCCTCGTGCAGTCGCGCGATCGCCGCGAGCTGCGCCTCGGAAGCGTCGGGCGCGGTTGCATCCGGCGTGTTCACGAGACCCCGAACCGATGCCGCGTGTGACTGAACGTCCCCTTGCCGAACGCGAGCACCTTCGTCGGCTCGACCCGGAACACGAGGGCCTGCCCGACGTCGTCTGCGAACACGCCGTCGCGAACCTCGAAGCGCCAGCGCCCGTCCCACTTGTGCGTCCACGCTTCGGCCAGGCGGGTGAGCGTCTCGTGGTCGTCGACCCGGACGGCTTCGCCCTCCACCATCACGTCGAGGCCCCGGTCCCAGTCGTTGCAGCCCGTCGTCACGACGACGTGCGGGTTGGCGCGCAGGTTCACGGCCTTCTGCTCGTCGGCGCCCGTCGTGAAGTGGACCGCGCCGTCGGACCAGACGGCGACGAGGGGAGTGACGTGCGGCCGCCCGTCGGCCCGCACGGTCGTGAGCCACGACAGGTCGGCGCGTTCGAGCACTTCGCGTGCGCGCTCCCATCCGGTCGGCGTCGCGCCGGGATCGCTGAAGCGGGCGTCGAGCTCGGTGACGGGTTGCATCATCTGTAGGCCCCTCTCGCGGCTTCGCAATCGGGTCGTCGTCCACGGCGGTACGGTGCTGACGTACCCATTTCCTGGTGTCGACCCCCGGGAGCCGCGGAACTCATCGCTCCGGGGTGACAGCTACGGCGGAGGGGGGCCGATGACGGAGCAGGGGATCCTCCGGGACCTCGACGTTCTCGACCTGTCGTGGGGAATCGCCGGCCCGATGGCGGGCATGCTGCTCGCCGACCACGGCGCCCGCGTCACGCGGATCGAGCCACCGCAGGGCGACCCGTTCGCGGGGCTCTCGGGCACGCGGGTGTGGCTCAGGGGCAAGCGCCGCGCCACACTCGACCTGCGCGACGAAGCCGACCGCGACGTGTTCCTCGCGCTGGCCCGCCGCGCCGACGTCGTGATCGAGAGCTTCGGCCCCGGCGTCGCCGAGCGGCTCGGCGTCGACCACCGGACGCTGCTCGCCGCGAACCCGCGCCTCGTGCACTGCTCGATCACGGGCTACGGCGAGACCGGGGCGCACGCGGACCGTCCCGCGTACGACGCGCTCGTCGCGGCGCGGACCGGCCAGCAGTTCGAGAGTCGCGGCGTCGTCGGCACGACCATCGGCCGGCTCTCGGGCGCCCAGGTCTTCCCGGGCTACGACGCGCCCGAGGGCTGCATGATCGGCGCGCCCCGGCCGGGCCCGTTGTTCAGCGGCGTCCCGTGGATCAGCGTCGCCACGTTCTACAACGCGTCGATCGCGATCAACGCGGCGCTCTACGCGCGCGAGATCACGGGGCGCGGCCAGCACGTCCACACGTCGCTGCTGCAGGGCGCGCTGGCGACGACCGTCGGTGCGTGGCAACGGGCCGAGCGCGCCGACCGCGACGGGTTCAACTCGTGGATCTTCGATCCGCGTGCTCCGAAGGGCTTCTTCCAGGGGTCCGACGGGCGATGGACGCACCACTGGGTGCCGCTTCCGAGCTTCATCCTCAACGCGGGCGACCTCGAGCGGCTCGAACCCGGCCCGGAGCTGAGCGCGCCTCGCGACGCGCCGATGCGGATCTCGCCGGCCGTCGAGGACATGTTCGTCATCCACGGCCTCTACGAGCAGATGAGGGACGCGGTCGCGAGGTTCCCCGCCGACGACTGGACGCGCCTCGCGGCCGAGGTCGGCGTGCCCGTGCAGCGCGTGCGCTCGCCCGAGGAGGCGCTCCTCGACCCGCTGCTCCTCGACGACGGCAGCGTCGTCGAGGTCGACGGCGTCCGCATGGTCGGGCGCACGTACCAGTTCGAGAAGACCCCCGCGCCACCGATCCGCGGCATCGCGGAGGCGGGCGAGCACACCGACGCGGCCAGGACCGAGGCGGCGGCGAGCGCGGCGGCACCGCCCGTGGCGCCGTCCGGTGCGACTGTTGGGGAGCGGTCGATCTCGGCGCCGCTGGAGGGGGTCGTGGTGCTCGACCTCGGGCTGGCCGTTGCGGGCCCGTTCGGGACGCAGCTCCTCGCCGACCTCGGCGCGACCGTGATCAAGGTCAACAACGCCCTGTTCGACCGCTTCTGGATGCAGACGAGCATCGCGATGTGCTGCAACCGCGGGAAGCGGAGCATCACGATCGACCTGAAGGACCCGGAGGGCCTCGCCGTCCTGCACGATCTCGTGCGGCGGGCGGACGTCGTTCAGCACAACATGCGGTACGACGCCGCCGAGCGGCTCGGGGTCGACTACGAGTCGCTCGTGAAGGTCAATCCGTCGATCGTCTACTGCCACACGCGGGGGCACGATCCCAGCCGCATGCTGCTCCCCGGCAACGACCAGACCGGCGCCGCGCTGGCCGGGGCCTCGTGGATGGAGGCGGGCGTCGAGACCGGCGCGATGCCCATCTGGCCCAACACCTCGCTGGGCGACACGGGGAACGGCTACCTGTCGGCGATCGGCATCCTCCAGGCGCTCGCCCACCGGGCCCGGACGGGCGAGGGGCAGTTCCTCGACACCGCGATCCTCTACGCCCACCTTCTCAACACGTCGATGGCGTGGGTGCGCAGCGACGGGACGCCGGGCGGACGCCCGGTCCTCGACGCGAGGCAACTGGGCTGGAACGACCGCTACCGCCTGCACGAGACCGCCGACGGGTGGCTCTGCGTCGCACTCGTCACCGACGGGCACGCCGACGACTTCCAGCGGCTCACGCGAGGCGACCTCACGACCCGCTCCGCGGCGGAGTGGTTCGCGGTACTGGACGCGTCCGGTGTTCCGTGCGAGGTCGCGAACCCCGACTTCGTGCTCAGCCTGTTCGACGATCCGGAGATGATCGAGAAGGGCTGGGTCACGTCGTACGAGCAACCGTTGGTCGGTCGCATGGACGTCGCCGGGTTGCTGTTCGACCTCGAGGAGACGCCCGGCCGCGTGCAGGGGCCACCCCTGGTGCCCGGTCAGGACACGCGGTCGATCCTGCGAGACCTCGGCTACGACGACGAGCGGATCGACAAGCTGATCGCCGGCGGCGCGGTCAGCGAGCGCGACCCGACCGTCACATAGCAGCCGCTATCCCCGGGTGTTCTTGGCACGTTGAACGCCGAATAGCGACGTCCAGCGTGCCGAAAAACCCTGGCTACAGGCGGTAGATGCGGGCGGCGTTGCCGCAGCAGATCGCGTCGCGCTCCTCGTCGGGGATGTCCGCGAACTGGCGGGCGACGACCTCCCGCGAGTTCGGCCAGGTGGTGGCCGGGTGGGGGAAGTCCGTCGACCAGAGGATGTTCTCGATGCCGACGAGGTGACGGTTTCGCAGGCCGACCTCGTCGTCCATGAACGTCAGCGCCATGTTGCGATGGAAGTAGGCGCTCGGCTTCATCGACAGGTGCGATAGGTCGTAGGGACCGGCGTACTTGCGGTCGAGCCCGGCGAGGAACCCGGGCACCCAGTAGAGCCCGGGCTCGACGAACACGATCTGCAGCCCGGGGAAGCGCTCGAGCGTTCCGCTCAGGATCCACAGCCCGAGCACCTCGGCGAGCGCGAGCGACGGGAGCGACGTGAACACCGCCGCCTGCTTCGTCGGGTCGCGCCGGTAGACGTCGTAGAGCCAGTGACGCACGCCGAGGTGGTGGCTGATCGAGATGCCGGTCTCCTGGAGGACGGCCCACAGCGGGTCGTACACCTCGTCCCAGTAGTCGGGGAGCCCGATCTCGGTGGGGTAGTTGGGCAGATGCACCGAGCGGGCGCCCAGGCCGGCAAGGCGCTCGACCTCGCGTACGGCGTACGGCACGTCGATCACGGGCACCTGGTAGGAGACCGCGAGCCGGTCGGGGTTCACCGACGCGAAGTCGCTCATGAGATCGGTGAACGCGCGGCTGATCGGCTTCCAGTCGCCCTTCACCAGACCGAACGCGCGGAACGCGCTGACCTCGGAGTAGAGCACCTCCGCGTCGACCCCGTCGCGGTCCATCGCCGCCAGCCGCGCCTCGGGCTCGCGGTAACCGGGATCGCGCGCCGCCTGCATGTCCCAGTCGTCGAGCGACATCTGGCGCCCGCCGCGGAGCTCGGCGTCGATGCGGGCCTGCTCGGCGATCGCGTCGTCGAACGGCCCGCGCAGCGCCGCGGGCACCCGTTCACGGACCGCATCCAGCGAGATGGCGACGTGCGAGTCGGCAGAGATGAGGCGTCGGGTCGCCATGCGGCCCCCTTTCGGTCGGCGCGGTCGGTCGGCGCGGTCGGTCGCCGTGGGCGGTCGGCGCGGTCGGTCGCCGTGGGCGGTCGGCGCGGTCGCCGTGGTCGTCTTGCCCGCCGTGCCTGCATACTAACTACTATGACTCGACGGCTCCAGGTCCCGCGAGGAGGCAGCTCATGACCGGCGTGCTCCAGGGCGTCCGAGTGCTCGACCTCTCCTGGGGTGTGGCCGGGCCGGTGGCCGGCATGCTGCTCGCCGACCACGGCGCCGACGTCGTGAAGATCGAGCCACCGGGCGGCGACCCGTTCCGCGGGACGCCGGGATACGACACGTGGCTGCGCGGCCGCCGCAGCGCCGTTCTCGACCTGGGTGACCCGGCCGACCGGGCGACCTTCCTCGCGCTCGCACGCGACGCCGACGTGCTGGTCGAGAGCTTCTCTCCCGGGGTCACCGAGCGCCTCGCGATCGACGCCGCGACGCTCCTCGATCTCAACCCGCGGCTCGTGTACTGCTCCATCACCGCGTACGGCTCGCGCACGTCGTTTCGCGACCGTCCCGGCTACGACGCGCTGGTCGCGGCGCGGCTGGGCACCCTGCACGAGCAGCGCGCGCACCTCGGCGGCGCGATGGCGCACATGAACCGCGAGGAGCCCTACCTGCCCGACCTCGAGATCCCCGAGGGGATGCAGCCGGGCTCACCCCGCGAAGGACCGATCTTCACG
>DASRHL010000178.1:0-24453 GCA_035650535.1 Acidimicrobiia bacterium | reverse complement strand
CGGGATGTCGCGCACCATGACCATCTCGTCGTGGTCGGCCTCGAACGTCACCGTGAGATGGCGCGACGGGTCCTCGTGCAGCCCGGCGAAGATCTCCGCGTACATCTCGGCGATCCTGGTGGGGGTCCGCACCAGGCCGTCCCGCTCGGGGTCCTCGCCGATCGCCTCGAGGATCTCCCGCACGGCGCGCTCGATGCGCGCCTTGTCGACACCTCCGGCGCCCGCTACGACATGGATCGGCTCGCTCACGTCGTCGGGCGCCTCGGAGTGGTGGAGTCCGATGCGGCGGCGGCCGCGGCGCGGCCGACACCCGACCCGGTGAAGGGCTCGACGGACGAGAAGATCGCCTGGACCCGCTCGACCTCGAGCGTCTCGTGGTCGACGAGCTCCGACGCCATCTGGTCGAGCACGGCGCGGTTGGTCTCGAGGATCTCGCGCGCGACGCGGTGCGCCCCCTCGACGAGGTTGCGCACCTCGGAGTCGATGCGGGCGGCGACCTCGTCGCTGTAGTCGGGCGTCGTGTTGAAGTCACGCCCCAGGAACACCTCACCCTGCGGCTGGCCGAGGCGCAGCGGCCCGAGCTGCTCGCTCATGCCGTACTCGGTGACCATCTGCCGGGCGATCGTCGTCGCGCGGTCGATGTCGTTCTGCGCGCCGGTCGTCGGGTCGGAGAAGATCAGCTCTTCCGCCGTCCGGCCGCCGAGCAGCATCGCGAGCTCGTCGAGGAGCTCGCTGCGCCGCACGAGGAACTTGTCCTCCATCGGGAGCGTCAGCGTGTAGCCGAGCGCACGGCCCCTCGGGATGATCGAGATCTTGTGTACCGGATCCGCGTTGGGGAGCGCGTGCGCGACGAGCGCGTGCCCGCTCTCGTGGTACGCGATGACGCGCTTCTCGCGCTCGGAGATCACCCGACTCTTGCGTTCCGGGCCGGCCATGACCCGTTCGGTCGCCTCCTCGAGCTGGGGGAGCCCGACGAGCTTCAGGTCGTGGCGGGCCGAGAGCAGCGCGGCCTCGTTCATCAGGTTGGCGAGGTCGGCGCCCGTGAACCCCGGCGTGCGGCGCGCGATGACGTCGAGGTCGACGCCCGGCGCGAGTGGCTTGTCCTTGGCGTGCACGCGGAGGATCGCCTTGCGCCCCTCGAGGTCGGGCCGGTCGACGACGATCTGGCGGTCGAACCGTCCGGGGCGCAGCAACGCGGGGTCGAGGATGTCGGGCCGGTTCGTCGAGGCGAGCAGGATGACACCCGCCTTCTGGTCGAAGCCGTCCATCTCGACCAGCAACTGGTTGAGGGTCTGCTCGCGCTCGTCGTGACCACCGCCGAGCCCGGCGCCCCGGTGCCGGCCCACCGCGTCGATCTCGTCGACGAAGATGATCGCGGGCGCCGCCGCCTTCGCCTGCTCGAACAGGTCGCGCACGCGCGACGCGCCGACGCCGACGAACATCTCGACGAAGTCGGAGCCCGAGATCGAGAAGAACGGGACACCCGCCTCTCCCGCGACGGCCTTGGCCAGCAGGGTCTTGCCCGTCCCGGGCGGCCCGAACAGCAGCACACCCTTCGGGATCTTGGCGCCCATCTGCAGGAACTTCGCGGGCGCCTCGAGGAAGTCACGGATCTCGCCGAGCTCCTCGATCGCCTCGTCGAGGCCGGCGACGTCCTTGAACGTCACCTTGGGTTGGTCCTTCGACACCGGCTTCGCACGCGACTTGCCGAAGTTCATGACCCGGCTGCCGCCACCCTGCATCTGGTTCAGGAAGAACAGCACCACGAGGATGATCAGGACGAACGGCAGCAGGTTGAGCAGGATGCCGACCCAGGGGCTCTCCTTCTGGCTGTCGACGTCGAACTGCTTGACCTTGGCCTTCACGATCTGCTTCGTGATCGTGTCCGTGTAGCCGTCGGGGAACTTGACCTGGTAGTCGGTGCCGTTGGTCAGCGTCCCGTGGATCTCGTGGTCCTTGTCGAGCAGCGTCGCGCTCTTCACCTCGTGGTCGGCGAGGCGCGTCTGGAACTGGCTGAGGTCGAGCGTCGTGCGGCTCGTGCCGCTGTCGAGGATGCGGAACGCGACGAACAGCCCGATCGCCGCGACGACGATCCAGACGACTGCGCTCCGGCGTACTTTGTTCACTCGGCCCGGCGGGTTCACTCGACCTCGGCTCACTCGCTCTCGACGCTCGGAGTGGCGACGGACGGGAAGGGCCTCCAATCTACCCGGTGGCCCGCCGGCCCCCGTCACGAGCATGCCGGGCGCCGCCCGTCTGCTCAGTCGGAGCGGGTCTCGACGAACTCGTGGATCCGGGGCAGGTTGCGGTAGCGCTCGCCCACGTCGAGGCCGTAGCCGACGACGAAACGGGGCGGGATGCGGAACCCGACGTAGCGCAGGTCGAGGTCGACCTTCTGCAGACCCTCCTTGACGAGGAGGGCGCACACCTCGAGCGACCGGGGACCGCGCGCCGCGAGGTTCTTGCGGAGGTAGGCGAGCGTCAACCCGGAGTCGACAATGTCCTCGACGATGAGCACGTCGCGGTCGGTGAGGTCGAGATCGAGGTCCTTGATGATGCGGACCACCCCGCTCGTCCGCGTCGCCGAGCCGTAGGACGAGACGGCCATGAAGTCGAACTCGACCGGCAGGTCGATGGCGCGCGAGAGGTCGCTCATGAACACGAATGCGCCCTTCAGGACGCCGACGAGCAACGGCGGACGGCCGGCGTAGTCCGAGGTGATCTCCTTGCCGATCTCGGCGATGCGCTGCTGGAGCTCGTCCTCCCCGACGACGACGGCGCCGAGATGCGGGTCCCTCATCTCCCGCTTCACTCGCTCTCGGCGGGCACGGCGGGCACGGCGGTCTCGGCGGGCACGGCCGGCAAGTTAGTTCGTCCCCTTCGCGCGCTCGACTCCGAGGAGGCCGGCGCGGCGCGTGACGGTGCGGCCGCCGGCGAGCTGCGCGGCGCGGGCGGTGCCGTGCGCCACCGCCAGCACCCGCTCGACCTCGGCGTAGGACGGCACGGGGCGGCCGATCCAGAGCCGGACGGCCCGGCGGGCGATGACGACGGGGAGGGCGGCCAGCGCGCGCGCCCCGGGCGGACCGGCGCCGGGCCACGCCCGGGCCGCCTGCCGGTCGAGCTCGTCGGACTCCGAGCGGAGGATCTCGGCCTGGCGCGCCAGCACGGGCACGAGGTCACGACCGGCGCCTGCGGCCAGCATCGGCAGCACCTCACGCCGGATCCAGACCCGCCGGTACGCGAGGTCGTCGTTCATCGGGTCGGCCAGTGGCTCGAGACCCAGCGCCGCGCACACGGCTTCGGTGTCGGCGCGCCGCAGGTCGAGCAGCGGCCGCACCACGTGGTCGCGGCGCGGCGCCATCGCACCCAGCCCCCCGCTCGCGCTGCCGCGCAGCAGGTTCAGCACCACCGTCTCGGCCTGGTCGTCGGCGTTGTGTCCGACCAGGATCGCCGAGGCACCGACGGCGACGCGCGCCCGTTCGAGCGCTTCGTACCGGGCGGAGCGAGCGCGGGCCTCCAGGTTCGGACCCGCTGCGACCGTCACGCGCTCGGCGCGAAACCGCGTGCCCAACCGGGCCGCGCACGCGCCGACGAAGTCGGCGTCACGGGCGCTTCCGGGCCGGAGGCCGTGGTCCACGTGCACAGCGACCGGTTCGAGGCCGACGGCCGCCGCCAACGCGAGCAGCGCGAGCGAGTCGGGACCGCCGGAGCACCCGACGACGACCGGCGGCTCCAGGCCCTCGAGCGCGCGCAGGCGGTCGAGCCAGCCGTCGAGCCGCGCCGCGCCGAGGCCGGTCGGCGCGTGCAGCTCAGCCGCCACCGCCACCGTCGACCCGCGTGAGCCACGCCGCCGGATCGGTGAGCTCGGGCACCGTCGGCAGCCACTCCGGCCCCCGCCACGCGGGATCGAGCCCGCGCGGCCCGGCCTCGCGCTCGACCGCGGCGACGAACGCCTCGCCCACCTCGTACTGGCGCATCTTGGCGTCGAGCCCGAGCAGCTTGTGCAGCAGGCTCTGCATGCCGCGCGACTGCCGGCGCGAGTCGAGGACGCGCGCCATGCGCTCCTGCCCCGCGACGTGGACGCGGCCGAGCTCGTTCATCACCCGGTTGCCGTGGCCCTCGAGCACCGACATCAACGCCTGCACCTGGCCGATCACGCCGCGTTGCTCCGGTGACGCGAGCAACGCGACGAGCCCGCCGTCGTCGAGCGGGTTCCGACCCTGCCGCAGCTCGTCGGCGGCACGCACGAGCGACTGCACGATCCGCTTCGGATCGGGATCGACGATGCCGAGGGCCTGCTCGACCAGTGAGAGGAAGTACGGCTTCAGCCAGGGCACCGCGGTGAACTGGGCGCGGTGCGTGCACTCGTGGATCGCGATCCAGAGGCGGAAGTCGCGCGGCCGGAACGCGAAGCGCTTCTCGAGACCGAGGATGTTCGCACCCACGTAGTAGACGGCGTCCGCGTCGTCCGTGCCGTTCGACTCGTCGGGCACGAGCAGGTCGTACTGCCCGAGGACGCGCTGCGCGAACCAACCGAGCATGAACCCGAGCTCGGTGGCCGTGACGGACCGGCCGATCGGCGCGATGGGGCTGCGGGCCATGCGAGCGCCGACGCGGGCCGTGAGTGGCGCGAGCATCCGCCGCATCGAGCCGACGTTGGCGTCGACCCACCCCGGCCGGTCGAGGACGGTGGCGACGGCCGGCCCCGGCGCGCGCAGGCCAGTGAACTCGGCGACGAGACCCTCGGCCTCCTCGGTCACCGATTCGAAGTCACGCCGCAGCGACGTCGCCAGGTAGGAGGCGGCGAGCGGCTCGCGGCCGGCGACGCGCCGCGCGATCCGCGTCGCGAGCACCCAGTCGATCGGCTCGGGAACCGCCGAGGCGGTCTCGAGCGCGGGCGCCGTCGCCGTCATCCGGCCGTCGGGCCGGCCGCGGTCATTCGACCTTCCGACCGCGGTACTTGGGCAGGAGGATCTTCTTGATGTACCCGCCGCCGAGGGCCAGCAGCATCAGGATGAAGCTCCCGGCGAGGATCGGGGCGATCCACCAGAACCACTGGTAGCGGGAGTTCGCGACGACCGGCGTGGCCGCGCCGGCCGGTGCCGCGGCGAGCAGGAACGCGGTGGCGGTCAGCCAGACGAGCCGGACGGTCTTCACGCGACAACTCCCTCCTGCGCCACGACGGCTTGCCTGCAGTGGTCGATCGGGGGACCCGACCCGCCCACTATAAGGGCGCGGGTCCGCCCTTCCGCCGCTCGGGCAGCTCTCCGGAGTCCGCCGGCGGGTCGATGCCGATGGCCTCGGCGATCCGGCGCTTGAGCTCGGGTGGGACCTGGTCGCGACAGCGCGACGAGATCACCTGGCGCAGCTCGACCTCGAAGTCGAAGCCCTGCGCGCACGGCGGGCACCGGTTGAGGTGCCGCGTGATCCGCCACCGCCGCCAGACGGTGATCTCACCGTCGAGGTAGTGGTACATGCGGTGAAACGCGTCGTCGCAGTCCATCCGTCGTCATCCCCCCGCGGTGTCAGCGGTCTCGGGAGTGGGCGCCGGCGGCTCCGGCAGTAGTCCACGTTCGGTGGCGAAGTGCCACAACCGCTGTTGGAGCTGCTTTCTTCCACGATGGAGCCGGCTCATCACGGTTCCGATCGGCACGTCCATGATGTCGGCGATCTCCTTGTACGAGAATCCCTCGACATCGGCGAGGAGCACGGCCATACGGAACTGCTCGGGCAGCGCCTCGAGCGCCTCCTTGACGACCTCCTCGGGGATCCGGTCGAGGACCTCGCTCTCCGGCGTGCGCTCGGCGGACACGGCCTCGAGCCCGCCGAGGCGGCGGTACAGGAAGAAGTCCTCCGAGTCGTCGAGGTCGACCTCGTCGGGGCGGCGGCGTTTCGCCCGGTAGGTGTTGATGAAGGTGTTGGTCAGGATCTTGTAGAGCCACGCCTTGAGGTTCGTGCCCTCCTGGAACCCGCCGAAGCCGCGGTAGGCACGCAGGTAGGTCTCCTGCACGAGGTCCTCGGCGTCGGAGGGGTTGCGCGTCATGCGCAGCGCGGCCGAGTACAGCGCGTCCATGTACGGCATCGCGAGCTCCGCGAAATGCGCTTGGTCGGCCACGAACCCAGCGTACGCGACGCCGGCGCGGCCGGGCTCACGAAGGGCTGATGCGCCAGATCTGGTCCTGGCCGTTGGCCGCGGTGCTGCCGTTGCGCTGGTCGGTCGAGACGTAGAGGGCGCCGTCCGGTCCCTCGACCGCGCTCCGGAGTCGCACGCCGTTCTGCAGGACGGCCGTGGTCCCGGTGATGTCGCCGGCGCCGTCGAGGTACATGAGGCGCAGCTGGCTCCCCTTCAGCACCGCGACCGCGAGCGCGCCGTCGAGCGCCTTCCACTGCGGGCCGGACAGGAACGTCGCGCCGGACGGGGCGATCGTGCCGCCGTCGCCCGAGCGCCAGACCGGGCGCATCGCGTTCGGGAACTTCGCCAGGTCGGTCATCGGCAGGGTCTGGTCGTAGCCGGGCACGGGATCCCAGCCGCCGTTGCCTCCCGCCACGAGGCGGTTGACCTCGTCGTTGCGGTCGGGTCCGTGCTCGACCGAGTAGGGCGCGTTCGATCCGGGGCGGAACGCGATGCCCTGCGGGTTGCGGTGACCGGAGGTGAAGATCCGGTCGCGCACGGCGTTGCCGCCGAACGGGTTGCCCGGGTAGCCGTTGCCGTCGGTCGTGACCCGCAGCACCTTGCCGTTCATCGAGTCGAGGCTCTGGGGCCCGGTCCCGAGCGCGGCGTCGCCCATGGTGACGAACAGCGCGGGCGGGTTCGACCCCGGTTGGAAGCGGAGCCGGCACCCGTCGTGGAACCCCTGGTGCGACATGCCGGTGATGATCGGGGTCGCCGCGACGAGCGCGTTGCCGGCAGGGAGCGCGGGATCGACGGTGAGCTTCAGCACGCGGTTGTCGCTCGGGCTCAGGTTCGACACGCAGACGTACAGGTAGGGGCTGTTCGGGTAGTCGGGGTCGACCGCGAGGCCCATCACGCCACCCTCGCCGCTGTTGTCGACGCCGGCGATCGTCCCGAGGACGCGCCGGGGCTCGCCCGCGTCGACGTACGCGCTGACCGTCGCGCGGTCGTTCTCGGTGTAGAGCATCGTTCCGGACGGGAGGAACGCGATGTCCCACGGCCGGTCGAGCCCGGTGACGTAGCTCGTGTCGACGTTCAGCAGCGGTGCGTTCGCCGGCAACGCGACGTCGGGTGGCGGTGGGGCGAGGGTCGGGACAGGTGGTGCCGGCGGCGGCGGGTCGTGACGCACCGGCAGGCAGGCAGTCACGACGACGGCGAGACCGGCGAGCGCGAGCACGCGCCACGTCCGGGACGCAGAGCGGTCCGTGCAATCTGCCAAGGCGCCGGTCGACCTCCCGGTCGTGCGATCGCGGTCCGGATCGGTGTGCCGTTATCGGCAGGATCGCCCGGAAGGTTGACCGCCGCCCGTCCGGGCAGAGTCGCGGCGGGAGTGGGGTGCGACGGTCAGCGGTTCGCGCTGGGCGGGCTCAGCAGGCAAGCGTTGCACGTCGGGCGCGGGGGGACCAGGCGGACACGCATGCTCGTGTCCGCCGTCGCCATCCCCTCCACGGATCTCCCGCAGACGGTCCGGTCGCCTTCGGGGGTGACGCGGTGCACGCGCGTGCGGTGCCGGTCCCCGAAGAACTCCACCGCAACCCTCCGGGCCACCGGCGCAGGATAAGGCGGGCTACCCGCAGGTTCAATGGCCGCCGGCCACTTCGTCACCTCACGAGGAGAGGCGGTAGAAGCGGAACATGTCGTGGGTGATCGGCAGCACCTCGACCGATGCGAACCCGGCCTCGGCGGCATAGCGTTCGAGCGTCGCGGTGCGCATCACCGTGCCCGTCGCGGCCGACCCGTCCTGACTGCGCCCGACGGGAAGGCAGTGCAGGACGCTCGCGGCGTAGAAGAGTCGCTGCGCGGGATCGGGATCGGACGGCGTGAGCGCGTCGGCCGCGCGCTCGTCGACGACGAAGACGGCTGCTCCGGGCGCCGCCATCGCGCGCATCGCGGCGAGCGCCGCGACCGGGTGCGCCATGTCGTGCAACGCCTCGAAGCAGCACACGAGGTCGTAGGCGCCGCGGGCGGCGTCGGCCGCGTCGCGCACCGCGAAGTGCACGCGGTCGGCGACGCCGTGTGCGCGCGCGTTCTCGCGTGCGTCCGCGATGGACGCCTCGTCGAGGTCGAACCCGTCGACGGTGACGCCGTCGAAGGCACGCGCGATCGCGATCGACGACCAGCCGCATCCGCACCCGATGTCGGCGACACGCGCGCCGCCCGACTGCAGGCGAGCGACGACGTCGGGCATCGTCGGAAGCCAGTCGGACGCGAGCAGGTTGCTGTACTGCGGCCGGTTGACCGCGGCCTGCGCCTGCCGGATGCCCTCGCCGTAACCGGCGAACGGGATGCCCCCGCCCCGCCGGTAGACGTCGACGAGCTCGGGCACGATCGCGGGCCCGGCGACCGCGAAGCGGGCCAGCGGCGCGACGCAGGCGAGGCTGTCGGGGTCGAGCAGGCACGCCTGGTGCGCGACGGGCAGCGCGAACACCCGCCGGTCCGGATCGTCGTCGACCGGATCGGCGACGACGTCGACGATGCCCGCGGTCGCCTGCTGCTCGAGCCACTCGCGTGCGTAACGGCCGTCGATGCGGGAACGCGTCGCCAGCTCGGGCGGCGTGCACGGCCCCTCGGCCAGCGCCGCATACAGCCCCAGGCGGGCACCGAGGTCGATCGTCGCGAGCTCGAACGCGCCGATGGCCGCCGTCACGATCCGTTCGGCGAAGGCACCGACCCGCGCCTCCAGGTCGTCCGTGTGGGTGTCGAGGGTCGTGGTCACGTTGTCCACCTCGCTGCTCGTCGCTTGCCGGTCCGCACCGGCACCGTTGCCGCAGAGGCGCCAGATCGGGGCTGGCGTCGCGAGGTGCGGACTACCGTCCCGGGGGCGTGGTACGCGACGAGCCCCTCGGGCGCGCGGCGGCACGCGCTGCGCTGGGCGAGGCGCTCGAACGCGCCCAGTCGGGCGCCGGCGCCGTCGTGGTGCTGACCGGCGAGGCCGGCATCGGGAAGACGACCATGGCCCGCGACGTCGCCGCCCGCGCCCGCCGGTCCGGGATGCCCGTGCGGTGGGCGGCGTGCTGGCCGGGCGGCGGCACGGTGGCGCACGGGCCGTGGCTCACCGTCCTCGCCGCGCTCGGCCGGGCCGGCGAACCGGCACTGGCGGCGCTCGGGGCGACACCCGGCGAGGGAACCTCGGCCACGACCTCGGCGCGGGGGTCCGCCTACGCCGCCGTCGCGACGGCGCTGGCCAGGGCCGGCGACGAGCACCCGTTCGTCGTCGTGCTCGACGACCTGCACTTGGCCGACGAGGGCACGGTGCAACTGCTCGCCGCCGTCGCCGGCCAGGTCCCGGCCCTCCCCGTGCTCGTGGTCGCGGCCTACCGCGACACCGACCTCCAGCCCGGATCGCCGCTGACCCGCCTGACGGCGTCGGCCGACCGTATCGAACTACGCGGGCTCGACGCCGAGGGGGTCGCGGCCTTGCTCTGCGGGCCGCTCGGCCGTGAGCAGGCAGGTGAGGTCGCGGTCGACGTCCAGCGGCGCACGGGCGGCAACCCGTTCCTGGTCGTCCAGCTCGGGCGCCTCCTCGCGAGCGGATCGGCCGGTCCCGAGCGGCGCGAGCTCCCGACCGGTGCGCGCGACCTGCTCGCCGGGCGGCTCGCGGCTCTCGCCCCCGGCGACCGGCCGGTGCTCGTCGGTGCCGCCGTTCTCGGAACCTCCTTCGCGGTCACGGATCTCTCCGGCGCGCTCAGCCTGGCACCGGACGCGATCTCGGCAGCGCTCGACCACGCAGCCGCGTTGCGCGTCGTCGAGCGGTCGGCCGGGGTCGGCGCGTGGTCGTTCGTGCACGACCTGTTCCGCGAAGCGACGCTCGAGCTCGTCGACGACGCCGAACGCCGTGCGCTGCACCGGCGCGCGGCCGTCGCGCTCGCCGACGCGGGCGCGGAGCCGGCGACCGTCGCGCACCACCTCTTCGCGGCCGACGGCGGGCGATCGACCGAGGCCGCCCGCTGGTCGACCCGCGCCGGCGCCCGCGCGCTCGGGGCGTTCGCATGGGAAGAGGCGGCGGCGCACTACGAGCGTGCGCTCGCCGCGCTGAGCCCCGGTGACGACGACGTGCGTGCCGAGGCCCTGCTCGGCCTCGGTCAGGCGCGTCTTCTCGCCGGCGACGCCGCCGGCGCGGGTCGGGCATTCACAGAAGCGGCCGGCATCGCCCGGCGCACGGGGTCGGTGGAGCTGCTCGCGCGCGCCGCGCTGGCATTCAGCGCCGACCTGTCGGGGTTCGAGGTGCGGCTCTTCGACCAGCGCCAGATCGACCTGCTCGAGGAGGCCGCGGCCCTCCTCGAGCCGACGGACCTCGACGGGCTGCGGGCGACCGTCCTCGCCCGGCTGTCGGTCGCGCTCTCGTCGAGCGCCCCGGGTGACCGCCGCCTCGTCCTGGCCGAGACCGCCGTCGCGCTGGCGCGCCGCGTCGAGGACCCGGCGGTGCTCGGCCGGTGCCTCGCCGCGCACTGCGACGCGCTCGCGTCGCCCGACCACGTGCACCAACGCCTCGCCGAAGCGGAAGAGGTCGTCGCGATCGGCGAACGGCGCAACGACGCGCCGCTCGAGCTGCTCGGCCGCCGGTTGCGGTTCGTCGCGCTGCTCGAGCTCGGACGGTTCGCGGACACGGACGACGAGGCGGCGGCCTTCGCCCGCCGCGCCGCGACCGTCGGCAACCCGCTCTACTCGTGGTACGTGCCGCTCTGGGCGGGCCAGCGCGCGCTGGTCGACGGCAACCTGCGCGCGTGTGATGCCGCGATCGCCGAGGCCCGTGCACTCGGGCGGGCCGCGGGCAGCACGAACGCGGAGATGCTCACGCTCGTGCTCTGGCTCATCCGGAGCTGGGTCGCGGGCGACTACGCGGCCGCGCTCGACCGCATGGAGCAGGTCGGCGAGGCGGAGCCCGAGCTCGCCGTCTTCCTGTCCGGCGCGGGCGAGCACGCCCTGGCCTGCTCGCTCGCCGGACGCGCCACCGAGGCCCGGGCCGCGCTCGACCGCTGTGCGTCCCTCGGCCTCGAAGCCCTGCCCTTCGATGCCGAGTGGCTCGCGAGCGCGACCGCACTCCTCGACGCGGCCGCCGACCAGGACCACCCGCTGGTCGAACCGCTCGTCGACGCGCTGCGTCCGTACGCCGGCCTCGTCGCGTTCGAGGGCATCGGCGCGGGCATCCGCGAACCCGTCGCACGCGCGCTCGCGTACGGCTGTTCGCGGCTCGGCCGCCACGACGAAGCCGTCGGGTACGCGCGCGAGGCGCTCGACGTCGCGACGAGGGCGGGCGGTCTGCTGGCGGCCGACGCCCTGCGCACCCTCGCCGACTGTCTCGACGCCCGCGCCTCGTCCGGCGACGTCGACGAGGCAGCCGGGCTCCATGCCCGGGCCGACGATCTCTACCGCGCCGCCGGTGCCGTCCACCGCGTACGCGCGGCCGGGCCGACCCCGGCGCCGGCGCGTCCCGCGTCGCCGACGCCGGCCGACGGCAACGAGCTGCGCCGCGAGGGCGACGTGTGGTACGTCTCGTTTGCCGGGACCGCGACGATCGTGAAGCACACGAAGGGGATGGCCGACCTCGCCGTGCTTCTGTCGGATCCCGGACGCGAGTTCCACGTGAGCGAGCTCGAGGGGGTCCCGCGCGCCGCGCTCGCCGGCGACGGCGGCGACGCGATCGACCGGTCGGCCGTCGCCGCGTACCGGCAGCGCCTCGCCGATCTGGCCGAGGAGATCGACGACGCCGACGCCGCCCACGACGTCGGACGCGCGGAACGCGCCCGGGTCGAGTACGACGCGCTCGTCGACGAGCTGACCCGGTCCCTCGGGCTCGGTGGCCGGCCCCGGGCGGCCGGCTCCGAGCCCGCGGAGCGGCTGCGCAAGGCCGTGTCGGCCCGCGTGCGGGACGCGATCCGGCGCATCGACGGCTTGCACCCCGAGCTCGCGCGGCACCTCTCGTACGCCGTGCGGACGGGCGTGTTCTGCTCCTACCGGCCCGAGACGCCCGTCGACTGGCGGTGCCAGCCCTGATCTGGCGCCCCCGGGGCATGACCTCCACTGTCGCCCTCGACGCCACGAGCACCCTGACCGACCGGGCCGTCGTCGCCATGGCCGACCGCGCGCTCCATGCGGCCCGCACGGGCGGGCGACCCCTGCTCGACCTACCCGACCTGGCCGTCGCCCGGCTCGGCGAGCGCGGCTTCTTCACGAACACCGCGCACGTCCTGCGTGAGCCGTCCGACTGGGACCGGGTGCTCGCACGGGTCGAGGAGGTGGTCCCCGACGGCCTGCCCGTCTCGTTGATCTCGCCGTGGTCGGTGCCGCCGCTCGACCCGGCCCGCTGGCAGTTCGTCGGGCAGCCGCCGTTCATGGTGCGAGCCGCCGGCGGTGCCGCGCCGGCCGCGCCGGCCGAGCTCACGCTCACCGAGGTCGCGGACCGGGCCGCGCTCGAGGTGTTCGAACGCACCCTCGTCGACGGCTACCCCGACCCCGCGATGCAACCGTACCGGTGGGGCGGCTTCGGTCACGAGCGAGGGCTCGGCGGGCCGACGCGCTTCTTCGTCGGGTTCGTCGCCGGGCGGCCGGTCGCGACCGCGGCCGGCCACGTCGCGGCCGGCCTCGTCGACGTCGACATGGTCGCGACGATGCCCGACGCGCGCGGTCGCGGGTACGGCGAGGCGCTCACGTGGGCGGCCACCCAACCCGAATCGGGGCTTCCCGCCGTCCTGATCGCGAGCGACCTCGGGCGCCCGGTCTACGAGCGCATGGGGTTCGTCGCGGTGGGCCGTTGGACGTTCTGGCACCGACCGGCCTGATCACCACCGGGCCGATCACGACCGGGCCGATCACGACCGGGCGAAATCGGCGCTCACGCAGTTCCGCCCCGCCTCCTTGGCCCGGTACATGGCCTGATCGGCCTGCTCGATCCCGTCCTCCACGGTCAGCGCGCCGTCGAGGAGCGCGACGCCGAACGACGCCGTGACGCCGACTCCGGCGTCGTCGGCGCTCGCGTGGATCCGCAGCTCGGCGAGGCCGGCGCGCAGGCGTTCGGCCAGTGCCGCCGCCTGCGGCGCCGAGGTGTGCGGCGCGCACAGGAGGAACTCCTCGCCGCCGTACCGGTACAGGTGGTCGTAGGCGCGCATGTTCGCCTGCAGGTACTGCGCGACGCCGCGCAGTACGGCGTCGCCCATCCCGTGACCGTGGGTGTCGTTGATCGCCTTGAAGTGGTCGAGGTCGATCATCACGAGCGCGCACTCCTGCAGGCCGCGGCGGACCAGCGCGTGCTGCTCGCGCAGGTCGGCGAGCAGGCTCCCGCGGTTCCGCGCGTCCGTCAGCGGATCGCGGTTGCGGGCCATCTCGACGAGGTCGCGTCGGAGGGACTCGAGCTCGAGTCGCATGTGGTCGAGATGGTTGCTGAACTGGTCGAGGTCGTTGGCCGAGATCGGCAGGTCGTGGTCGACGCGCTGCAGGAGCCGCCGGGCGCTGTCGTGCATGCTCCGGTGCGCATCACCGAGCGCGATGAACGCGGGCTGCTCGCGGAGCGCCGGTATGGAGTCGCTCTCGTACCACTGGCCGAACCGGCACCGCTGGTGCGCGTCGCGGCGCAGATCCGCGTCGTCCGGCGGCAGGCGGGCGACCAGGACGCGCACGAGGTTCCGGTACCACTGGTCGTGGTTGTAACTCGCCTGGTCGAGATGGGCGATCACGATCTCGAGCTGGCGGCCGGGAAGCGGCGACAAGGGTGGAGCGTCGGGATCGAACACGAGACACCTCGGAGCCCTCGGCGCGACGAGCGGCCCGCGCGAACGATACGCCGCGCACGATCACGTCGCGCCGGCGAAGCGCGTGCGATGCAGCGGACGCGTGGAAACCCGAATCCTTCGCGCGTCGAACGGGGTGGTGGAGCCGGGAAGGGGACTTGAACCCCTGACCTGCTCATTACGAGTGAGCTGCTCTGCCGACTGAGCTATCCCGGCGAGGGAGGGTGCGCAGTTTATCGGTCGCGTGCCCGGGTTCCGGGCGGCTTCCCGGCACCCCCTGCGGCGGGGAGGTGCAAGAGCAACCGTTCGAGCAGCAACGCCTCGTTCGGGTTGAACTCGAACGCGGCGCGCGCTTCGCGGCAGGCGTCGAGGGCACGGGTGCAGGCGCGACGGTCGAGCGGCAGCGCGGGACGGTCGAGGTTGCGGGACGGCGCGTCGGGCCCCGCGAGGGCGTCGAGGTAGACGGTCTCGAGCGCAGCAAGGCCCTCGTCGATCGCCTCACGGCGCGCGGCGCGGTGTTGACGCTTGTGACGCTCGGCGAGCCGCCTCACGAGCGCGTTGGCGGCGCGCTCGGTGTAGCCGGCGCGCTCGATCTCGACCGCGAGCGCCTCGGCCTCGCGCTCGTGGCGCGCCTCGAGCTCGGCGACGGCGTCCGCGAGCGCGCCGGCGACGTCGTCGGCCGCGCGCGTGGCCGATGCCGCCGTGCCGTCGAGCCGGCCCGCAGCCGTCACGAACGCGTCGCGCACGGCACGGCCCGTCCCGGCCAGCGATCGAGCCCGTCCGAGCTGCCCACCCGACAGGCGGGCCGCGAGTCGTGCGTCTGCGTCCGGAACGCCCTCGCGCTCGAGGGCGGCCCGCACGACGTCCTCTGCGAGCGGTGCGAGGTCGATGCGCTGGCACCTCGACCGGACCGTCTCGAGCAACTCGTCGGGGAACGCGGTCACCAGCACCATCACGGTGCGCGGCGGCGGCTCCTCCAGCGTCTTGAGCAGGGTGTTGGCCGAGTCGTTGCGCGTGCCCTTCAACCGGTCGGCCTCGAACAGGACGACGACCTTGCGCTCCGACTCGATCGGGCTGCGCGACGCCTCGGGGATGATGCGGTCGCGGACGTCGTCCTTGATGCGGTAGGTGCCGCCCTCGGGTTCGAACTCGACCACGTCGGGATGCATGCCGCGACCGACGAGGTCCCAGGTGCGGGCGTCGCCGTCGGGCGCGACGAGGGCGGCGGCGAAGCAGCGCGCCGCGTCCTCGACGCCCGAGCCGCGCGGCCCGACGAGCAGGTACGCGTGCACCGGCCGTTCGGCCGCGCGCTGCAACAGCTCCACGGCCTTCTCCTGCCCGATGATGCGGTCCCAGCCGTAGGCGGCGTTCGTCGTGGTCGTCATCCGAGCCTCCCGGTTACCACCGTCCAGACTCGCGCCGCGACCTCCTCCCGCGAACCCGAGCCGTCCACGACGACCCATCCGCGCGGCCCGGCGAGCTCGCGGTAGGCGGCGCGCACGGCGGAATGGAAGGCGGCCTCCTCCCGCTCCATCCGGTCGTCGCCGGGCTCGCGCTCGGCGCTCGAGCGGCGCGCCGTCGCCAGCTCGTCGTCGACGTCGAGGAGCACGACCAGGTCGGGCTCGACGCCGTCGACGGCGAGGCGGTTGACGCCGTCGACGACGTCGACGCCCAGCCCGCGCGCCACCCCCTGGTACGCGAGGGACGACGGAACGTGCCGATCGCTCACGACCCACGCGCCGCTCGCCAGCGCGGGCGCGACCACCTCGGCGACGTGCTGGGCCCGGTCCGCCGCCATCAGCAGGGCCTCGGTCGCGGCGTCGACGCGCGTCACCCCACCGAGGAGGATCGATCGGATGGCGGCACCGGTCGGCGTGGCACCGGGCTCGAACGTCGCCACGACCTCGTCACCCCGCTCGCGGAGGTGCGCGACGAGGAGCGCGGCCTGCGTGCTCTTCCCCGATCCGTCGCCGCCCTCGAGCACGACGAACCGGCCCCGGCCCACCGCGCTCACCCGGTGGCCGAGTCGGGGGTCGCGTGCGACGGCGTCTCGGCCTTCGGCGGGGCGCCGGTCGCCCGCGGCGCCGCGTCGCGGTCGGGCGGCGCCTCGTGATCGTGGGCCGTCCCGCGTTCGGGCCGCCGGACCGACCACCGTGCGAACCACCCCGCGAACAGCGTGATGAGGCCGCCACCCCACAGCGCGATCCGCACGCCCGGGAACGCGTAGTCGGCACCGCCGAGCGTGACCGTCTGGTTCGCGCCGACGACCACGCGCGTCACCCAGTCCCAGAAGTCGGCCCAGAGGGGCGAGATCACGAGCGAGATCAGGAGGCACATGCGGATGACGGTGTAGAGGGTCGCGAACGTGCGGCCGCGCAGCTCGTCGCTGACCCGTTCCTGGAGCGTCGTGAAGCCCGTCACGTACGACGTTCCCGCGCACGCGCCGACCAGGCCGACGGCGAGCGCGGCCGGGCCGAGCGACGAGAGGGTCGCGGCGAGGACGAGGAAGATGCCCGTCCCCATCACCGCGACCTCGAACACCGTCTCGCGCGGCAACCGCTTCTGGAAGACGAGCAGCGCGATGACGCCGGCGGCTGCGCCGAGGCCGAGCGCGGTCATCAACGCGCCGAACGTCGCGCTGTCGCCGCCCAGGGCCTCCTTCGCGAAGACGGGCCCGAGCGGGATCATCGCCCCGCCTCCGATCAGCCCGAGGCCGAGACCGACGATCACGCCACGCACCCGCGGCTCGTTGGCGATGAAGCGCATGCCCTCCTTGATCTCGCGGAACGTCCCCGACAGGTCGGCGTGGTGCTCCGGACCGCGGTCGGGGCCGCGGATCGGCAGCCGCCACACGATCAGGGCCGAGACGAGGAACGTCGCCGCGTCCGCGAACAATGCCAGGGTCTCCTGGTCGACGCTCAGCCCGTGCAGCGCGTGGAACGAGCCGAGCCAGCCGGCCAGCGCCGCGAGCAGGGAGAAGATCAGCGCCGCGAACGGGAACGTGCCGTAGGAGGCCACGAGCGAGAGCGTGTTGGCCGACGCGAGCTGTTCCGGCTCGACCAGGTTGGGGACCGACGCGTCCTTGGCCGGGCCCCAGAGGAGCGTCAGGATCTCGAGCGCGAACGAGATCACGACCAGCCAGGCCAGGCTGTCGGCCAGCGGGAGGAGGGCGAGCAGCGTCGCCCGGCCGATGTCGCACCACACCATCACGCGGCGGCGGTCGAGCCGGTCGATGATGACGCCGCCGAGCGTCGCCAGGAAGAACCCGGGCACGACGCGAGCCGTCATCACCAGGCTGACCGCGGCACCCGAGTTGTGCGACACGCGGGCGGCGATCGCGAGGATCGCCACGAGCCCGATCCAGTCGCCCGTGCTCGACACGACCTGGGCCAGCCAGAGGCGGAAGTACGAGCGCGTCCCGAACACCCGCCACGGCGCGGGCGGCACCGGGGCCGCGTCCGGGCTGGAGGGGATGAAGGGAGCCTGCTGGTCCGCGCTCACGACCGAATCAGGCTAGAGCGTCGGTCGATCCTCGGGCCGTGGCGTCGGGCGGGCGTCGGCGGGAACCGGGATGCGCTTGGGCGCGGACTTCTGGGCCGTCACCCGCTTCGAGGTCCCCTTGCGGATCGTGCGGGCCGTGGTCGTCGGCGGCTGCTTCGCGGTCTTGCGGGCCGGCTTCGCCGCCTTCTTGGTGGTCTTCTTGGCCGCCTTCTTCGTGGCCTTCTTCGCCGGACCGCGCGCCTCGCGCTCCCGGAGGAGGTCGACGGCGTGCTCGAGCGTCACCTCGGCCGGCTCGACGCCCCGCGGCACCGTCGCGTTGATCGTCCCGTCGGTCACGTACGGACCGAAGCGCCCGTCGAGCACCCGGACGGGCGCGCCCGTGTCGGGATGCGGGCCGAGCTCGGCGATGGGCGGCTTGGTGCGCCCGCCCCGGCGCTTGGGCTGGGCGAAGATCGCCTCGGCCTCGGGCAGCGTGATCGTGAAGATCTGGGTCTCGCTCTCGAGGCTGCGGCTGTCGCCGCCCTTCCGGAGGTACGGGCCGTACCGGCCGTTCTGGGCGGTGATGACCTCGCCACCGCTCTCGCCGACGACACGCGGCAGCGACAGGAGCCCGAGGGCCTCCTCCAGCGTCACCGTCGTCGGGTCCATGGTCGAGAACAGCGACGCCCGCTTGGGCTTCTCCTTCGAGCCGTCGACCATCTCGCCGAGCTGGACGAACGGGCCGAAGCGGCCGGTCAGCGCGAGCACGGGCAGACCCGAGTCGGGATCGGTGCCGAGGATGCGCGGTCCGCCGGCGCCCTTGGCGATCAGCTCCTCGGCCTTCTCGACGGTCAGCTCGTCGGGCGGGAGGTCGACGGGCACGGGTGCCTTGTCGTCACCCCGGACGACGCTGGCGCCGTTGGACCAGACCCGCACGATGATCTCGCGACCCTCGGCGTCGTGCCCGATGGGGACGGCGTTCACCTCCGCGACGTCGATCGTCGCGAGGTGGTCCTCGGTGCACAGCTCGCGCAGACCCGCGACACCGTTGCCGAAGTAGAAGGAGTGGAGCCACTTCTCGGCTTCGCCTTCGCCGCGGGCGATGACGTCGAGCGCCTCCTCCATCGTCGCCGTGAACTCGTAGTCGATGAGGTGCGCGAAGTAGCGCTCGAGCAGCTGCATCTTCGCGAACGCCGTCCACGTCGGGACGAGCGCGTTCCCCTTCTTCCACACGTAGTCGCGCCGGAGCAGCGTGTCGAGCACGACCGCGTAGGTGGACGGCCGCCCGATGCCGCGCTCCTCGAGCTCCTTCACCAGGCTGGCCTCGGTGTAGCGCGCGGGCGGCTGGGTCGCGTGGCCGGAGGCGTGCAGCTCGTGGCAGTCGACGGGGTCGGCCTCGGCGAGCGGCGGCAGGATCGCCTCGCGGTCCTCCAGCTCGGCGTCGGGGTCGTCGGCACCCTCCACGTACGCGCGGAGGTAGCCGGGGAACTCGATGGTCCGGCCGGTGGCCTGGAAGACGGCGTGCTCGCCCGCGGTCGACGTCGCCTCGAGCCGGGCCGTGACGCGCCGGATGCGGGCGTCGGCCATCTGGCACGCGATCGTGCGCATCCAGATCAGCTCGTACAGGCGGCGCTCGTCGGAGCTGTGCAGCTCGTGCGCGACCTCGTCGGGCTTGCGGATCACCTCGCCCGCGGGCCGGATCGCCTCGTGGGCCTCCTGTGCGTTCTTCACCTTGCCGCGGTAGGTGCGGGGCGCGTCGGGCAGGTACTCCCGGCCGTACAGCTCGAGGATCTGCTCGCGCGCCGCCGTCAGCGCCTGATCCGACAGGTTCGTCGAATCGGTCCGCATGTAGGTGATGTAGCCGTTCTCGTAGAGCGTCTGCGCGACCGACATCGTGCGGGCCGCGCTGAAGCCGAGCTTGCGGCCGGCCTCCTGCTGCAGCGTCGACGTCGTGAACGGCGCGCGCGGCCGCTCCGTCGTCGACTTCGACTCGACGGACGCGACCCGGAAGGGCACGTCGCGGAGCCGGTCGGCGAGCGCGCCGGCACCGGCCTCGTCGAGGAGCGCGACGTCGGCGCCGTCGGCCAGGCGCCCCGTGGCCGGCTCGAAGTCACGGCCGGTCGCCAGCCGGCGGCCGTCGAGGGCGGCGAGCGACGCCGGGAACTCCGCACCGCCGGCCGCGAACGTCCCTTCGAGATCCCAGTAGGAGCCCGAGCGGAACGCCATGCGGGCCCGCTCCCGCTCGACGACGAGGCGGGCGGCCACGCTCTGCACCCGACCAGCCGACGTCGCGCCGCCGGCGCGGCGCCGCGTGACGACCGACATCTCGTAGCCGAACAGCCGGTCGAGGACCCGGCGCCCGGTCTGGGCCTCGACCAGCTTCATGTCGAGCTCGCGCGGGTTCCCGATCGCCTCGTCGATCGCGTGACGGGTGATCTCGTGGAAGACCATCCGCTTGACCGGAACCGAGGGGCGCAGCACCTCGAGGACGTGCCACGAGATGGCCTCACCCTCCCGGTCCTCGTCGGTCGCGAGGTAGACCTCGCTCGCGTCCTTGAGCGCGGCCTTCAGCTCCTTGACGACGTCGCGTTTCTGGTCGGGGACGATCCAGATCGGCTCGAAGTGGTTGTTGACGTCGATCGCGAGCCGGCGCACGTCGGGGTCGGTGACGCCCTTCGGCACCTCCTTCGAGCTGCGCGGCAGATCGCGGATGTGTCCCTTGCTCGCCTTCACCGTGTACTGGCCGCGGCCGAGGAAGCCTTCGATGGTGCGCGCCTTCGCCGGCGATTCGACGATCACGAGCGGTTTCGCCACGTCTTCCTCTCTACCCGATGCCCCTCCGGGCGCCGTCCAGCCTTCGATCGGTCCATTTCCGCCCGCACTGGAGCAAAAAGAGTCCGTCAAGTCTTGCCGCCGGGCCCACGCGGGGGGCGCATCCGGGCCCGGTCGGGCCAAGGTGCTGCCACGCCGGGCCCGCCGCTGTCAAGGCGGGCGCCCCCGGCCCTTGCAGGAGCTGATCCCCGCCTCGCCGCCGGCCACCGGTAGCCTCCGGGCGTGGTCCTCGGCCTCAGCCTCGATCCCAAGGACATCATCGACTCCCTGAGTCCCTACGGCGAGATCGGGCTGTGGCTGATCATCTTCGCCGAGACCGGTCTGCTCGTCGGCTTCTTCCTCCCCGGCGACTCCCTGCTGTTCACCGCCGGGCTGCTCGCGTCCCAGGGCCATCTCGACCTCGCGCTCGTGGTCGTCGGCTGCTTCGTCGCCGCGTTCGTCGGGACGGAGGTCGGCTACACGATCGGCGCCCGGATCGGGCCACGGCTGTTCCGGCGACCCGACTCACGGTTCTTCAAACAGGAGTACGTGGAGCGGACGAAGGATTTCTTCGACCGGCACGGCGCGAAGACCGTCGTGCTCGCCCGCTTCGTCCCGATCGTGAGGACGTTCACCCCGGTGATGGCCGGCGTCGGCGAGATGCGGCGGCGCAGCTTCACCGTCTACAACCTCGTCGGCGCCCTGCTGTGGACGGTCGGCGTCACGATGCTGGGATACGCCCTCGCCGACCTGATCGGCGACAGCATCGACACCTACCTCCTCCCGGCGGTCGGCGTGATCGTGCTGCTGTCGTTCATCCCGCCGTACCTCGAGTGGCGGCGGGCGAAGCGCGCCCGGGCGGCCCTCCCGACCGAGGCGGAGGCACTGGCGGAGGCCGCCGAGCTCCACGCCGACCTCGAGGACTGACCGGAGCGCCGTCTCAGCTCGCGGCCTCGAAGCGGTACCCCATGCCGGGTTCGGTGATGAAGTAGCGGGGCCTTGACGGCTCGGGCTCGAGCTTGCGCCTGACCTGCGCCATGTAGACGCGCAGGTAGTTCGTCTCCTCGCCGTACCCGGGCCCCCAGACCTCCTGCAGGAGCTGGCGCTGGGTGACGAGCCGTCCGCGGTTGCGGACCAGCACCTCGACCAGGTGCCACTCCGTCGGTGTCAGCCGCACCTCGGCGGCCTGGCGCGTGACGCGCTTCGCCGCGAGGTCGATCACGAAATCGGGCGTCTCGACGGACGCGTCCTCCTCGGCCGGCGCCGCCCGGCGCAGGGCGGCGCGCAACCGGGCGAGGAGCTCGTCCATGCCGAACGGCTTCGTCACGTAGTCGTCCGCGCCGGCGTCGAGCGCGGCGACCTTGTCGCCCTCCGCGTCGCGCACGGACAGGACGATGATCGGCACCCGGCTCCAGCCCCGCAGCCCCCGGATCACCTCGACGCCGTCGAGCTCCGGCAGGCCGAGATCGAGCACGACGACGTCGGGGTGCGAGCGCGCCGCGAGGTCGAGCGCGGCGCGGCCGTCCTCCGCGAGGTCGACCTGGTACCCGCGCGCCCGGAGGTTGATCGCGAGGGCGCGCCGGATCTGCGGTTCGTCGTCGACGACCAGGACGCGGGTTCCGTCGCCCATGCGAACCTGGCCTACGCGACCGGGAGGGCGACGACCATCGTGACCCCCCCGCCGGGCGTGTCCTCCACCGTCAGGGTTCCCCCCATCACCTCGACGAAGCCCCGAGCGACGGCGAGGCCGAGACCGACGCCGGTCGCGTGGCCGCGGTCACCCAGCCGCTGGAACGGCAGGAAGACACGCTCGCGCTCGGACGGCGGGATGCCCGGACCGCGGTCGACCACGCGCAGCTCGACGCGGTCGCCGACGGTGCCCGCGCACACGCGCACCGGCAGATCGCGGGGTGACCACTGCAGCGCGTTCCCGACGAGGTTGGCGATCGCGCGTTCGAGCAGCGCGGGGTCGGCCTTCACCGGCGGCAGCGTCTCGGCCACGTCGAGCTCGACCGGCGCCTTCCGGTCGCCCAGCTCGACGAGCGCGCCCGCGACCACCTCGTCGAGCGCCACGGCCCGCAATGTGAGCTCGAGGCCGCCGGTCTGGAGCCGGCTCATGTCGAGCAGGTTTCCTACCAGCGAGTTGAGCCGGTCGGACTCCTGGTCGATGGTCTCCAGGAACTCGCGCTTGGTTGCGGGCGGCCACTCGATGTCGCGCTGGAGCAGGCTCGTCACCGACGCCTTGATCGACGCGAGCGGCGTCCGGAGGTCGTGCGACACGGCGGCGAGCAGCGCGGTCCGCAGCTTGTTGGCCTCGGCGAGGCGGTCGGCCTGCGCGGCGGCAGCCTCGAGCGACCGCCGCTCGGTGGCCGCCGACACCTCGGCGGCGAACGCGCGGAGCACGTCGGGGTCGTCGACCGCGACCCGCGCCCCACTGACGACCAGCACCTCGCCCGAACGCAGCGGGATCGCGAACGACGCGTCCTCGGGCCGGGCGGGCACCGGTCCGCCGGCGGCCGCTTCCGCCGACCAGGTGCCGTCGTCGCCCTCGTGGACGACGGCGACGGCGTCGGCGGCGAACAGGTCGCGGAGCTGGGCCACGAGCTCGGGGAGCGGGTCGATGCTGGCGGCGACGGCACCGCTCACTCCCGCGAGGGTCTCCGCGTGGGCGCGGGCGCGCGCCGCCTCCCCCGTCCGCCGCCCGGCGAGGCCGACGAGCCAGCTCACGATCCCGGCGATGACGAGGAACACGGTGAGCGACGCGAGGTTGTCGCCGTCGCCGATCGTCAACGTGTGCAACGGCGGCGTGAAGTACCAGTTCGCGAGGACGAACCCGCCGATCGCGGCCACTGCCGCCGGCCAGAACCCCCCGATGGCCGCGACGGTCACCGCGACGAGCAGGAACAACAGGAGGTCCGTCGGGAGGTTGACCGAGTCGCGCATCGCGGCGAGCACGACGGTCAGCAGCAGCGGCCCGCCGACCGCGAGCACCCAGGCCACCATCCGGCGGCGCGGCGACAGCGCCGGCCAGCGCGAGAACCGGACCGGCGGCACCGCCGCCGGGGCATCGACGCCCTCGCTCGAGATGACGTGCACGTCGATCGGGCCGGACGCGCGGATGACCGAGTTGATGACCGAGCCGCGGAGCAGCTCGGACAGCCGCGAGCGGTGGGTCGCGCCGAGCACGATCTGGGTGGCGTTCTCGGCGCGGGCGAAGCGGACGAGCGCGCCCGCCACGTCGCCGCTCGCCAGCTCGTGGTAGCGCCCGCCGAGCTCGCCGAGCAGCGCCCGTTGCTCGGCGAGGCCGCTCGCGGAGCCGGTCTCGGCCAGACCGTCCCCGGCCCGCACGTGGACCCCGACCAGCTCTCCCTTCGTGCGGGCCGCCATGCGCGCCGCCCGCCGCACGACCGCGTCGCCGCCCGGTGCACCCGTGATGGCGACGACGACGCGCTCGCGCGTCTCCCAGGTCGACGTGATGCCGTGCAGCTCGCGGTACCGGTCGAGCGCCTCGTCGACCCGGTCGGCGACCCACAGCAGCGCGAGCTCCCGGAGCGCCCCGAGGTTTCCCTCGCGGAAGTAGTTGCTCAAGGCGGCGTCGACCCGCTCGGGCGGGTAGATGTTGCCGTGGGCCATCCGGCGGCGCAGCGCCTCGGGCGACATGTCGACGAGCTCGAGCTGGTCGGCGGCGCGCACGACGGCGTCCGGGATCGTCTCCTGCGGCTCGATCCCGGTGATCGCCTCGATGACGTCGTTCATCGATTCGAGGTGCTGCACGTTGACCGTGCTGATGACCTCGATGCCCGCGTCGAGCAGCTCCTCGACGTCCTGCCAGCGCTTCGCGTTGCGCGATCCCGGGACGTTCGTGTGCGCCAGCTCGTCGACCAGGGCCACCTGGGGCCGGCGGGCGAGGATCGCGTCGACGTCCATCTCCTCGAAGGTCGAGCCGCGGTACTCGAGCTTCCGCCGGGGCACGACCTCGAGGTCGCGGAGCTGGGCCGCCGTGTTCTCCCGGCCGTGGGTCTCGACGAAGCCGACCACGACGTCGGCCGATCCCCGTTCGTGACGACGCCAGCCCTCGTTCAACATCGCGAACGTCTTGCCGACGCCCGGGGCGGCGCCGAGGTAGATACGCAGGCGGCCGCGCGGCATGTACTGAAGACTAGGTTCGGGCCTCGACATGGGCATGCTCGACGCGCAGCCCGGAGACGTGCGCCGCCTCCGCCGCCGGCCCCGTCTCGCGGCCTGGCAGCGCGACGCACTCCGCAC
>DASRHL010000177.1:0-3438 GCA_035650535.1 Acidimicrobiia bacterium | reverse complement strand
CGCGGAACTCGTCGTGCAGGTGGTCGAGCCGGGGCCGGCCGTCGGGGCCGCACGCGATCGGGATGCCGAGCTCGGCGCCCTGGCGCTCGAACCGGACGTCGGCCTCGAGCTGCACCGTGCTCGCGTCCGGGTCGACACCGTCGGCTGCGAGGTCGTCGAGCACGGCGGCGCGCAACTCGTCGAGGGTCGGCTCGAGCGTGCCCGGAGCCGCCGGCAGTCGCAGCGCGACCGAGCGGGCGCGCTCGCGGTGCAGCGGCGCGGTCGCGGCGCCGAACGCGCACAGCACCGGGGCCAGGTGCGGTACGACGGCGACCCGGGCGCCGACCTCGCGCGCGATGTCGCCCGCGAAGAGACCGCCGCAACCGCCGTACGCGAGCAGCGCGAGGTCGGCGGCGACGAGCCCGCGGCTCGCGACGCGGTTGCGCACGGCGCGCGCCATCGCCGCCTGCGCGACCTCACGGATCCCCCAGGCCGTCTCGACCGGGTCGAGCCCGACCTCGTTCCCGACCCGCCCGCACGCCTCGGTGGCGCGGCCGGCGTCGAGGGGCATGCGGCCGCCGAGGAAGTGGTCGGGATCGAGGTAACCGAGCACGACCAGCGCGTCGGTCAACGTCGCGTCCGTGCCGCCCCGGCCGTAGCACGCGGGCCCGGGAGCGGCGCCCGCGGAACGCGGGCCGACTCGGATCGCACCGACGGCGTCGACCCACGCGATCGACCCGCCACCCGATCCGACCGAGTCGACGTCGACCATCGACAGCGACGTCCAGTGGCCGAGCACGGCGCCGCGGGTCCGCCGCAGCGCCTCGCCACCCGAGATCAGCGCGACGTCGAGCGACGTGCCTCCCAGATCGCAGGTGACGACTTGGGTTTCGCCCATCGCGCGCGCGAGCCGGGTGGCCGCGGCCGCACCCGCTGCCGGCCCGGACTGGGCGAGCCCGATGGGCGTCGACCGGGCGCCGTCGACGGTCGTGGCGCCGCCGCTCGAGTGCGTGAGCACGACCGGCACGGTGAGCCCCCGCGCCCGCAACCGTTCGGCGAGCGGTGCGAGCCAGTCGAGCGCGCCGGCGACGTACGCGTTCAGGAGCGCGTACTGCGTCCGCTCGTACTCGCGGATGACCGGCGACAGCTCCGACCCGAGCACGATCGGTAGGTCGGGGTACTTGGCGGCCACGGCTGCGCCGACCGCCTCCTCGTGCGCGGGGTTGCGGAACGACCAGAGGAACGAGACGACGAGCGCCTCGACCCCCTCCGCCTCGACGAGGTCGCGCGCCGCCCGGACGGCGCCGTCGACGTCGACCGGCGTCGTGACGGCACCGTCGCGGTCCATCCGCTCCGCGACCCCGATGATGCAGGCGCGGTCGACGAGCTGCGGCGGCGGCACGAGCCAGCCTCCGTCAGACACGCGGTTGCCGCGCGCGAGGGGGATCAGATCCTCGAACCCGGCCGTCGTGAGCAGGCCGAGGCGCCGCCCGGTGTGCGTCGCGAGCATGTTCGTGACGACCGTCGTCCCGAGCCCGAAGCGGGTCAGGCGGCTGAGCAGCTCGTCGAGCGACAGGTCGAGGTGCACCGCGACGAGCTCGCAGGCTGCGATCACCGCACCGGCGGGATCGCCCGGGTCGGACGGAACCTTGTCGCGCACGTGGCCCGCACCGGTGACCGCGACGACGTCGGTGAACGTGCCCCCGACGTCGACGCCGAGTCTCACGCTCTCGTCGGGCACGAGCTACCGGCCGAGGACGGTGCCCGGCAACCGGTCGAGCCGCTCGACGACCGGTGCGCCGTCGCGCCGGATGGGGACGCCGTTCACGACGACGTGCTCGATGCCGCTGGGCCGGTCCGCGACGAGACGCTCGCCGTCCGCCGGCATGTCGCGCACCCGCCGGATGGGGCCCGGCGACAGCGCGTCGTAGTCGAGGACGACGACGTCGGCCGGTGCACCGGGCCGCAGGTAGCCGCGGTCGAGGCCGAGCACGTCGGCGATCTCGCCCGTCAGCTTGCGGACACCCTGCTCGACCGGCATGAGCTCTCGGTCGCGCACCCAGTTGGCGAGGAAGTCGGTCGGCATCACGGCGTCGCAGATCTGGCCGACGTGGGCGCCCGCGTCCGAGAGGCCCATGATGCAGCCCTCGCTCCGCATGAGCAGCGTGACGCCGTCCTCCTCGTCGTTCGCGAACGTGACGCTGAAGCGCGTCAAGAGGTCGTCGGCGAGCGCGACGTCGGCGACGACGTCGAACGCGGTGGTCCCCCGCTCCGCGGCGAGCGACGCGACCGAGCGCCCGACGAGCTCGGGGTGCGCCTCCGACTCGGCGACGAGGAACGTCTCCCACCGGGGGTTGACCCACTTGCCGCTCTCGAACTCGTCGGAGACCCGCGTGCGCCACTCGGGGTCGGCGACGAGCTTCGGCCGATCCTCGTGCGGCGTCGCCACGAACGGCGCGAACGCGGGCAGCTGGTAGAAGGCGGTCGGCTCGATCATCATGATCTGCTGCAGGATCGGCCGGCACGTCACCTGCACCCAGACGTCGGCGCCCGCGGCCCGGCCTTCCTCGTGCCGGGCGAGCTTCGACCGGTACGGCGCGCGCGACGCCGTGTCGGGCGGGTACGTGAGCAGCGCCGACCAGGTGATCGTGCGCCCGAGCGTCGGCTGGAAGTCGTAGATCCACGAGTAGTTCTCGCCCGGCGCGACGTGCACGATCCCGCGCCCGATCTCCGCGGTCACGCGCATGAGCGCCTCGGTCTCGGCCTGCGTCGCCACGATCGACGGCACCGGCCGGCCGCCGTCGCCGACGTGGAAGCCGGCCCGGTCACTCGAGAACCCGAGCGCGCCGCCGCGGATCGAGTCTGCGACGAGCGCGCGCAGACGCGCGATCTCGTCGTCGGTGGCCTCACGCTCGTACGCCTCGTCGCCGAGCACGTAGAGCCGCACCGCGGTGTGGCCGACGTAGCCGCCGAAGTTGATCGCCGTTCCCCGGCGCCCGACGGCGTCGAGGTACTGCGGGTAGGTCTCGAAGTCCCAGGGCACCCCGGCCTCGAGCGTCGCGATGCGCATGTCCTCGACCTTGTCGAGGGTGCGGAGCAGCGAGGCCCGGTCGGCCGGTCGCGTGGGGGCGACGCTGTAGCCGCAGTTGCCGGCCACGACCGAGGTGACGCCCTGGTACGACGACGGCGTGAGCGCGGGGTCCCACAGCACCTGCGGGTCGTAGTGCGTGTGGATGTCGAGGAAGCCGGGCACGACGAGGGCCCCGCCCGCGTCCAGCTCCTCGTCGCCGCGCAGGTCGGCGCCGACCTCGGCGATCCGCCCGTCTGCGATGGCGACGTCGGCACGTCGCGGCGGCGCGCCCGTCCCGTCGACGACCGTGCCGCCCCGGATGACCAGGCTCGGTTGCGGCGCGCTCACGACCGGCTCCGCACGGCGGGCCGGTCGAAGTGGTAGAGGTC
>DASRHL010000176.1:0-3388 GCA_035650535.1 Acidimicrobiia bacterium | reverse complement strand
CGGGTCGGTGCCCGTCCAGTCGAAGAACGCGTGGTCGCCCTCGCGCCAGATCGTGAGCTTCATCTTGTACGGTCCGTTGCCGAGACCGTCGTCGTCGATGTAGTCCTCGAACGTCTGCGGCTCCTCGGGGATCGCGGCCTGGATCAGGAAGCGCATCGCCTCGTAGGTGCGGTCGAGGAGCGCCTGCAGCGCGGCCAGGTACGTCTCCTTGCCGAAGCGGTCGCAGAGCTCCATCACCCGCTTCTCGCCCGCGCGGCAGCCGGCGACGATCGCGAACAGGTCGGCCCGGTTCATCTCCGGCAGGCGGACGTTGTTGAGGATCAGCCGGAGGACGTCCTCCTGCGGGACGCCGCGCTCGATGATCTTGATCGGCGGGATGATGATCCCCTCCTCGAAGATCGTCTTCGCGCCGGTGGGGAGCGAGCCGGGCAGCGGACCGCCGGCGTCCATCTGGTGCCCGAACTGCGACGACCAGCCGACGAGCTCGTCCTCGTAGAAGATCGGGACGAGCACGAGCCAGTCGTTCGTGTGCGAGATCGAGGCCGAGCACTTGAACGGGTCCGAGGTGAGGATCACGTCGCCGGGGTACACGCCCCGGTCCCACGTCTCCATCATCTCGTTGATGTACGCGCCGAACTGGCCGACGACCATGCGGCCGCGCGGGTCGGTGATCATCGGGAACTCGTCGTGCTGCTCGCGGATGACCGGCGACATCGCCGAGCGGAAGAGCACGGCGTCCATCTCGTAGCGGGCGCTCTTCAGCGCACCCTCGATGATGTCGAGGGTGACGGGGTCGACCTCGACGTCCGGGATCTCGGCGATCCGCAGTTCCTCGGTGACGGCCATCACGCCTCCTCTCGCGGGGTGATCAGGATGTTGAAGTTGGCGTCGACCGACGCGCGGTAGCCGGGCAGCACGACGGTCGTCGAGTCGAACTCGGTGACGATCGCCGGCCCCTCGAGCGTCGCGCCGGGCTGGAGCTTGGAGCGGTCGTAGATCCTCGTCCCGACGCGCTTGCCGTCGAAGACGACCTGCTGCTCGTCCGCGACCGCGCCCGCGGCGTTCGCTGCGCCGAGCTCGCCGACGGGCAGCTCTGGCTTCGGCACGGCGCCCGACCCGACCGCGCGGAGGTTGACGATCTCGGAGGCCGTGCCCGGCATCCGGAAGCCGTACAGCTGCTCGTGGAGCCGGTTGAACCGCTCCTCGAGGTCGGCGAGCCCGTTGCCGCGCACCTCCTCCGGCTCGAGCGCGACCGGGATCTCGTACCCCTGCCGGTGGTACCGCATGTCCGCGCTGTAGGCGATCCGCTGGTCGCCGGGCGCGATCCCCTCGCCCTCGAGCCACGCCCGGGCGTGGCCGCCGAGCGTGTCGAGGATGCCGGCGACCTCGGTCCCGCTCGCCTCGTCGAGCAGGCGGATGTAGGTCTGCGCGAACTCGTCGCGAAAGTCGGCGACCAGGTCGCCGATCGCACAGAGCAGGCCGGGCGCCGGCGGGACGATCACCGGGAACGACCCCATCAGCTTCGCGAGCGCGTTCGCGTGCAGCGGCCCTGCGCCGCCGTAGGCGACGAGCGCGAAGTCGCGTGGGTCGTGGCCGCGCTGGACCGAGACCAGCCGCAGCGCGCCGGCCATGTTCTCGTTGACGATCGCGAGGATCCCCTCCGCCGCCTGCTCGACCGAGTCGAGCCCCATCGCGTCGGCGACCTTCTGCACCGCCGCCCGCGCCGCCTCGACGTCGAGCTCCATCTCGCCGCCGAGCAGGCGCGGGGGCAGGTGGCCGAGGACGACGTTGGCGTCGGTCACGGTCGGCTCCGTCCCGCCCTTGCCGTAGGCGGCCGGGCCCGGCTCCGCGCCCGCCGACTGCGGTCCGACCCGCAGCGCCTTGGTCAGCTCGGGGACGTGCGCGATCGAGCCGCCGCCGGCGCCGACCGTGTGCACGTCGACCGACGGCACCTTGATCTTGAAGTGCCCGATCGCAGTCTCGCGGCCGATCGTCGGCTGGCCGTTCTGGCAGAGCGCGACGTCGGTCGACGTCCCGCCCATGTCGAAGGTGAGGATGTCGTCGTAGCCGGCCTTGCGAGCGACGAACAGCGCCCCGGCAACGCCTCCGGAGGGACCGGAGAGGACGCCGTAGATCGGGTTCCGCGCCGCCTCGCGCGTCGTCATCAGCCCCGCGTCGGAGCGGAGGATGTTCACGTCCGCGCTCGCGCCGATCCCGTTCAGCTGCTCCTGGAGCCGGTTCACGTAGTCGGCGACCTTCGGCCGCACGTAGGAGTTCATGCAGGCGGTCAGCGCGCGCTCGTACTCGCGGAACTCCGGCAGCACCTCGCTGGAGAGCGTGACCGGGAAGCCGGGGTAGAGCCGCTCCACGATCTCGCCGATCGTCCGCTCGTGCGCGCCGTTCACGTACGAGTTGATCAGAGCGACCGTGAGCGTCTCGACGCCCGACTCGACGAGGTCGCGCACGATCGCCTCGACCTGCTGCTCGTCGACCGGCACGATCGTGTTCCCGCGGGCGTCCATGCGCTCGACCGCCTCGCGCGTGTCGGCGAGCGAGGCCGGCGGGTCGGGCTTGATCATGATGATCCAGCCCGCGAGCGGCCCCGGTGTCTGCGACCGGGCGAGGTGGAGGATCTGCTGGAAGCCCTGGGTCGTGATCAGCCCGACGCGGGCACCCTTCGACTCGAGCACCGCGTTCGTCGCGACGGTCGTCCCGTGCAGGATGTTGCGGAGGTCGCCGACCTCGATGCCCGCCTCCTCGCAGATCCGCCGGACGCCGTTGAGCACGCCCTCGGACGGGTCGGCCGGCGTCGACGGCGTCTTCACGCGGTACTGGGCACCGCCGTTGCCGTCACCGTCGCCGACGAGGAAGAGGTCGGTGAACGTCCCGCCCACGTCGACCCCGAGCCTGTACGCCATCGTTCCTCCCCTTCGTTAGCCCGCCACCGGCGCGAACGAGCCGGCGCGGTAGACCTGTCCAGGTAGCTGCCGGTCGAGCTTCGCCTCCAGCCACTCGGCGACCGAGATCAGCGCGTCGAGGTCGATGCCGGTCTCGACGCCCTCGCCGTGGAGCATGTAGACGAGATCCTCGGTCGGGATGTTCCCGGTCGCGCGCGGCGCGAACGGGCACCCGCCGATCCCTCCGGCCGAGGCGTCGAGCACCGTCGCCCCGGCCTCGACGGCGGCGTAGGCGTTCGCGAGGCCGGTGTTGCGCGTGTTGTGCAAGTGCAGACCTACGGTGTGCACTAGGGGAAGAGCCCGGGTGACCAGTTCCCTGACCTGGTGCGGGACACCGACGCCGACGGTGTCGGCGAAGACGACCTCGTCCGCCCCGGCGGCGGCGAGCTCCTCCGCGAACCCGAGCACGCGGGCCGGGTCGACGGCGCCTT
>DASRHL010000175.1:0-11150 GCA_035650535.1 Acidimicrobiia bacterium | reverse complement strand
GGATGCGTCTGGAACCGGTAGCCGCCCGCGACGCGCGCGAGCACGAACCCGCGGCGGTCGTCGTCGTACTCGGCGGCGAGTTGTGTGCAGAGCTGCTCCACGCGGGTGACGGGGAGCTCGACGAGCTCGGCGAGCACACGTGGCTCGACCGGTTCGGTCGCCGCGAGGACCACCGCCTCGATCGCGCGCTTCGCCTCGACGTCCCGATCGACCTTCGCGTCCGTCGCCACGTCGCGCACGTCCGAGACGTCGTCGGCGCGCGCCGCCAGCGGGAACGTGCGCTCCCCCGCCGCGGTGTCGGGCCGGACGGGGAACACCGGTCGGGGCCGCCAGCCGCTGCTCACGAGCGTTCGACCCCCACTTCGACGTCGAGGTCGTCGGCGGCAGCTCCCTCGTCGCGGTCCCGGGCTTCGGCCGGCTCGTCCCAGTCGGCGATGCTCACGGCGTCGAGCGCCGCCTCGCCGTGTACGAGCCGGCGGACGCGCAGCTCGCCGAAGTTCGTGACCTGCTCGATGTCGACGACGCCCTGCTTGAAGAGCTCGAGCACCGCGAGGAAGCGCACGATGACGTCGAGCCGCTCGGTCGCGCCGGCGACGAGGTGCCGGAACGACATCGGCGCGTCACCGGTGAGCCGGTCGAGAACCACGACGATGGCGTCGGCCACGCTCGCCCGGATCGGGGCGACGTGGTCGGTGTCGACGACCGGCGCCGGTCGGGGCGCGAGCGCCCGGCGGGCCGCCGCGAGCAGTTGCTCGGGCCGCACCCGGTCCAGCGGGTCGGGAACGAGCGAGCGGAACGGCTCCTCGGGCCCCGCCGCCCGCGGCACCATCCGCTCGGCCCGGCGCATCAGCGCCGAGAACGCGGCGGCCGCGTCCTTGAACGTCTTGCACTCGAGCAGGCGGGCCAGGAGGAGGTCACGCTCCTCGAACCGGAGCAGGTCCTCGTCGAGCTCGAGCTCCGACGGTGCCGGCAACAACCGCCGGGTCTTCAACTCGACGAGCGTCGCCGCGATCAGCAGGAACTCGGTGGCGACGTCGAGGTCGAGCGACTCGAGCCGTTCGAGCTCGCCGAGGTACTCGTCCACGATCGTGGCGAGCGACAGCTCGAAGAGATCGACCTCCTGGCGCAGGATCAGGTGCAGCAGCAGGTCGAACGGGCCTTCGTAGACGGCGGTGCGGACCTCGTACCCCATGTCGCCGTCGAAGATATCGGACGGCTCGGCGCGAGTCGCGCCTTGTACGCTCGGACCCCGATGGCCAGGGTCTTCTCGGGCATCCAGCCCACCGGCGAGATGCACCTGGGCAACTACCTCGGCGCGGTGCGCCAGTGGGTCGACGCCCAGGACGACAACGACGCCATCTACTGCGTCGTCGACCTGCACGCCATCACCATGCCGTACGACGCGGCGTCGCTCGCGGACCGGACCCGCCGGACGGTGACGATCCTCCTGGCCGCCGGCCTCGACCCGGCCCGCTGCACCTTGTTCGTGCAGAGCCACGTCCTCGCCCACACCGAGCTCACCTGGATCCTCAACTGCGTGGCCAGCTTCGGCGAGCTGCGGCGCATGACCCAGTTCAAGGAGAAGTCCGAGGGTCAGGAGTCCGTCAGCGTCGGCCTGTTCGACTATCCGGTGCTCCAGGCCGCCGACGTGCTCGCCTACGACACCGAGAAGGTGCCGGTCGGCGACGACCAGCGCCAGCACATCGAGCTCGCCCGCGACCTGGCGATCCGGTTCAACCATCGGTACGGCGAGACCTTCGTCGTTCCCGAGCACGCCGTCCCGCCGGTGGGCGCACGGGTCATGGACCTGCAGAACCCGGCGGCGAAGATGTCGAAGTCGTCGGACAGCTCGAGCGGCTTCATCGCGCTGCTCGACGATCCGGCGCTCATCACCAAGCGGATCAAGAGCGCCGTGACCGACTCCGGGACCGAGGTCCGGTTCGACCCCGCGGCGAAGCCGGGCGTGTCGAACCTGCTGCAGATCCTCGCCGCCACGACCGGGCGGCCGATCCCCGACCTCGAACGGGAGTTCGCGTCGTCGGGGTACGGCCGGCTCAAGTCCGCCGTCGCCGAGGGCGTCGTCGAGTTCCTGCGCCCGCTGCAGGAGCGCTACGCCACGCTCGCCGCCGATCCGGCCGAGGTCGACGCCCAGCTCGCCGTCGGCGCCGAGAAGGCCGAGGCGATCGCCACCAAGGTGCTCGAACGGGTGCGCCGGGCCACGGGTCTGCTCCCCCGCGGAGGCTGACGCCGCACCCCCGAGTGGGCGGCACGCAGACCGGAGCGGGAGACCCGCAGATTCGCCGCCGACGCTCAACAGCGCGGCGGTTCGTCCGATCAGGGCACGTCCCAGCCGTCGATCCGATGCACACGTGGAGGAGACCTACTTCTCGTTGGTGCATCTCTTCGCGGGTGTCGACGGCTCCCAGCAGGTGACGCCGGACGACGGGACCGCGCAGCACAGCGCCCGGGTCGGGCAGGGAAGCGCGGTGGTCGCCGCGCACCTCGGCATCGCCGCGCACGAGGTCGAGACGGTCGCGTGGGCCGGAACGCTGCACGACATCGGCAAGCTGCGGATCCCGTACGAGGTGCTCGCGAAGCCCGGGCCGCTGACCGTCGAGGAGTGGACGATGGTCAAGCAGCACCCGGTGTTCGGTGCCGACATGCTCCTCGCCGTGTCACCCGAGCTCGAACCCATCGCCTGCGGCATCCGCACCCACCACGAGCATTGGGACGGCAGCGGGTACCCGTTCGGACTGCGGGGCGACGAGATCCCCGTCGCCGGCCGCATCGTCGCGGTGCTCGACGTCTTCGACTCGTTGATGTGCCCGCGTCCCTACCGGTTCCGGGTGTGGTCGGAGCAGGCGGTCGTCGACCACATCGCGGCGATCGCGGGAACCCACCTCGACCCCGACGTCGTCGCGGTCTTCCTCGAGCTCCACGAGCAGGGCGTCGCCGCCCGTCGCGCCGGTTAGTCGTCGTCGGCGGCGCGCAACGCCTCGACGACGGGCGCAGGCAGGCCGCACCGGTCCCACTCACCGGCGTCGTGGTGCACCGCGGCCCAGCGGGCGACCTCCGGACGGCCCTCCGCCACGAGGATCCGGTCGGACCCCAGCTGTGGATGCTTGAGGTACAGCCCGAACCGGCGGGTCACGCCCCGCTTGGTCGTCCACGCGTCCGCCCACTCGTGCCCCGCGGCGCCGCCCGCCATCGTCGCGAGGACACGCCCGACGACCGAGAGGTGCGAGTCGAGCTTGCCGACGTCGTGCAGCAGGGCGGCAGCGGGCCAGCGGGTGTCGCCCGCGTGCTCGGTCCCCGCGAGCTGCGCCTCGACCCGCCGGGCCACCGCGACCGAGTGCCGGCGGTCGTGGTCCGGCATCTTCGACCACAGCGCGAGCTCACCCGGCTCCAGCACCTCCCCCACCCACTCGAAGTCGGCGGGCCGCGGCCCACCCCGGCGCAACGCGCCGAAGAACCGCCGCGCGAGGTGCCCGAGCCTGCTCATGAGACGACGAAGTGGTACAGCGCGTCGTAGAACGGGCTCACGATGCTCGACACGAAGCCCGGGATCGTGAACACGAGCAGGAAGAGGACCAGCAGCCCGTAGGGCCGGAACCGGTACCACGCCGGGAGCCATGCACGCGGGAGCAGCCGCTCGACCAGGGCCGAGCCGTCGAGCGGCGGGATCGGCAACAAGTTGAAGATCCCGAGCAGGAGGTTCACGACCGCGAAGAAGAACGTGATCTCGAGCAGCAGGCTCGACGAGCTGGTGTCGATCGCGCCGCCGAGGATGCTTCCGCTGCCCCGGAGCTCGGCGCGCGCGACGACCGCCGCGATCGCCATCAGGACGAAGTTGGTCAACGGGCCCGCGAGACTCACGAACACGATGTCGCGCCGTGGATGGCGCATGCGTGCCGGATTGACCGGAACCGGCTTGGCCCAGCCGATGACCGGCAGCCCGGAGATCGCGCCGAGCGCGGGCAGGATGATCGAACCGAAGGGGTCGATGTGCGGGATCGGGTTGAGGGTCAGGCGCCCGGCCCGTTTGGCGGTGTCGTCACCGAACGCGAGGGCGGCGACGCCGTGGCTGATCTCGTGCAGGATGATCGCGACGACGAGGCAGCCGAAGAGGATCAGGGCCTCCCGGAGCGGCACTCGGACGCGATCGGCGGGTCAGCGTCGCTTCGACGCGCAGGTGATGCAGAGCCGCGCCGCCGGCATTGCCTCGAGCCGGGCGTCGGCGATGCGGCCGCCGCAGCTCTCGCAGATCCCGTACGTCCCGGCGTCGAGCTTCGCGAGCGCGTCCTCGATCTCCTGGAGGGTGTCGGTGAGCGTGCCCGCGAGCGCCTCGAGCTCGCCGCGCTCGGCCGTCACCTGACTCGAGTCGGCGAAGTTCCCGTCGAGGTTGTCCGAGCCCACGCCCATCTGCGCGAGCTGGTCGCGCAGGCGGGCCCGCTCCTCTTGGAGCTGGGCGCGGAACGGCGCGTACGCAGCGTCCGGCATGCCCCCATGGTACCGCCGCGCCACCCCGCATCACCTTCCGAGCCGCGGAGTTCGGGTCAGGCCCGGGCTCTCGGGTGGGCCGCTTCGTAGACGGCCCGCAGGCGCTCGGCGGAGACCTTCGTGTAGATCTGGGTCGTCGAGATGCTGACGTGGCCCAGGAGCTCCTGGACGACCCGGATGTCGGCGCCGTGGTCGAGCATGTGGGTGGCGCAGGAGTGGCGCAGGACGTGGGGCGACAGGCGGTCACCGAGCCCGGCCCGGCGGCCCGCGTTGCGCACGACGTGCCAGCACGAGGTGCGGGACAGCCGCGAGCCCTTCCCGTTGAGGAACACCGGGTCGCCCGGCGGGCCGCCCCGGCGGCGGGTCGGCGCGGTGTCGAGGGCGGGCCGGCCCCGGCGCAGGTAGGCGTCCAGCGCCTGGCGCCCGGTCCGGCCGATGGGGACGATCCGCTCCTTGCTCCCCTTGCCGAGGACGCGGACGAGCCCGTCGGCGAGATCGAGGTCGGCCCGGTCGAGCCCGCACAGCTCGCCGATCCGGATCCCCGTGGCGTACAGGGTCTCGAGCATGGCCCGGTCCCGGAGGGCCACCGGGTCGTCGCCCTCGACCGCCGCGAGCAGCGCCTGGACCTCGCCCTCGGTGAGCGCCTTGGGAAGGCCCTGCGGGACGCTCGGAGTGCCCAGCTCCTCGGTCGGGTCGTTCCCGGCCAGCCCCTCGTCGACGCAGAACCGGTGGAACGAGCGGACGGCGACGAGGCGGCGGGCGACGGTGGCCGGCGCGTACCGGGGCCGACCCCCGTCGTCGCGGGCGTCACGGAGGGACGCCGCGTAGGCCTGGACGGCGGCCTCGGTGACCGAGTCGGGGTCGTGGATCCGCCGGGCCCGCAGGAAGGCGACGTACCGCGCGAGATCACGGGCGTACGCCGCGCGTGAGTTCACCGCGAGCCCCCGTTCGACCGCGAGCCAGGTGTGGTACTCGGCGAGCACCTCGTCGAACCGGTCGGTGCCGGCCGCCCGGGCGGGCCGGGCCCGCACCCTCGTCGCGGTCAGGTCGGCATCCCCGGGTAGGTGCCGGCGAGATACCGGCGGGCGAGCTCGAGCCCGATGATGCTCTTCGCGTCGCACAGGCGGCCGCTCGCGACGAGGGCGTCGACGTCCGCGAAGGGCACCCGCTCGACCGACATCGCCCGCTCCTCGGCGTTGACGCCGCGCGGACCGTCGACGGCCTCCAGTTCGAGCGCGCAGTACAGGTGCGTGTACTCGTCGCAGAAGCCGGGCGAGTTGTAGAACTCGGCGAGCTTGACCAACCGGCCCGGGCGGTGGCCGATCTCCTCCTCGAGCTCCCGCCGGGCGGTCTCCTCGGGCGGCTCCCCGTCGACGTCGCGCTTGCCGGCCGGGATCTCGAGGAGGTCGCCGTCGGTCGCCACACGGTACTGCCGGACGAGCAGCGCCGCGTCACCGGTCTCGTCGACCGGGACGACGACGACCGCGCCGAGGTGGCGCACGACGTAGCGCGTCAGCTGCTCACCGTCGGGTGCGTCGACTCGTTCCTCGGTGAGTTTCAGGAACCCGACGTCGGCGACCGTGTCGGACCGGACGATCGTGAACTTCCGGTCCTGACGCTGGCTCACGCCTCGGCGGTCACCGCGTCGAGCGACTCCATCGGCAGGCGCGGTGCCCGTCCCTCGGCCCGGTCCGCGGCCGCCCGCACGAACGCGGCGAACAGCGGGTGGGGCCGGTTCGGCCGGCTCTTGAACTCGGGATGCGCCTGGGTGGCGACGAAGAACGGGTGCACCTCGCTCGGGAGCTCGATGAACTCGACGAGCCGGTCGTCGGGCGACGTACCCGAGCACCGGAGCCCGGCGTCCTCGAGCTTCGCCCGGTACCGGTTGTTCACCTCGTACCGGTGGCGGTGCCGCTCGTACACGAGCCCCTCGCCGTAGGCCCGGGCGACGACGCTGTCCGGCTCGAGCTTCGCCGGGTACACGCCGAGGCGCATCGTGCCGCCCATGTCGACGATGTCGCGTTGCTCGTCCATCAGGTCGATGACCGGATGGGGGCTGTGCGGGTCGAACTCGCTCGAGTTCGCGCCGACGAGCCCGCACGCGTCCCGGGCGAACTCGATGACCGCGCAGTGCAGGCCGAGGCAGAGCCCGAGATAGGGCACCTCGTGCTCGCGCGCGTAGCCGGCCGCGGTGATCTTGCCCTCGATGCCGCGGAAGCCGAACCCGCCCGGGATCACGATCCCGTCGAGCTCGCGGAGGCGGCCCTCGGCGAGCAGGCCCTCGGCGTCGTCGGACGCGATCCAGTCGATCTCGATCCTGGCGCCGCATGCGTACCCGCCGTGCCGGAGCGCCTCGACCACCGACAGGTACGCGTCGGGCAGGTTGACGTACTTGCCGACGAGCCCGATGCGTACGGGCCGTTCGGCCGCCTCGACCCGGGCGACGAGCCGCTGCCACTCGGCGAGGTCGGGCTCGTGCTCGTCGAGGTGGAGGATGCGGCACACGTAGTCGTCGAGACCCTCGTCGTGCAGGACGAGTGGGATCTCGTAGAGGTTGTCGGCGTCGATCGCCGAGACGATGCCCTCCTCCGGCACGTCGCAGAGCTGCGAGATCTTCTCCTTGAGCCGGGTGGGGATCGGCCGGTCGGAGCGGCAGACGATCGCATCGGGCTGGATGCCGCGGCTGCGCAGCTCGGTCACGGAGTGCTGGGTCGGCTTCGTCTTCTGCTCCCCCGACGGCCCGATGAAGGGCACCAGGGTCACGTGGACGTAGAAGACGTTCTCGCGGCCGACGTCCTTGCGGAACTGGCGGACTGCCTCGAGGAACGGGAGGATCTCGATGTCGCCGACGGTGCCGCCGATCTCGGTGATCACGACGTCGACCTCGTCGTCGGCGAGGCGGAGGATCCGGTCCTTGATCTCGTCGGTGATGTGCGGGATGACCTGGACGGTCTGCCCGAGGTAGGCACCCCGCCGCTCCTTGGCGAGCACCTCCTGGTAGATCGAACCCGTCGTCGCGTTCGACTTCTTCGACAGCGGGACGTCGACGAACCGTTCGTAGTGCCCGAGGTCGAGGTCGGTCTCGCCGCCGTCGTCGGTGACGAACACCTCGCCGTGCTGGAAGGGGTTCATGGTGCCGGGATCGACGTTGATGTACGGGTCGAGCTTCTGCATCGTGACGCGCAGGCCCCGGCACTTGAGGAGGCGGCCCAGCGAGGATGCGGTGAGGCCCTTCCCGAGACTCGACGCCACTCCGCCGGTCACGAAAATGTGCTTCGCCACGTCCGGCGAACCTAGCAGGCGCGCCGGCGCGTACCGGTGATCGTGTTCGTCGCCGGGTACCGTCGACGCCATGCGCCCCCGGGCCGAGGTGGCGGACGCTGCGCCGGCGACCGATCCGTCCGTTCGGGACGCCGGTCGTAGCGGGCGACGCGCCTGGCACCTCGATGCCGCGACGCTCGGGCTCCTCGCGCTCGTCGTACGGCTGCCCGCGCTGCTCGCGTCACGCGCGCTGACCTTCGACGAGGGTGTCTACGGCTCCGCTGTGCTCGCGATGCGCGACGGCGCGCGTCCGTTTCGCGAGATCTTCTCGTCGCAGGGCCCGTTGCAGCTGCCGCTCCTCTGGGTTGCCGACCTCGTCGGCTTCCGCACGCTCGACGCCCCGCGCCTCCTGACCGTCGCGAGCGGCGTGGTCGTGACCGTCGCCGCGTACGCCGTCGCCCGCCGCGTGACCGGTCGCCGGGGTGCGATCCTCGCGGGTCTGCTCGTCGCGACGAGCGGATCGATGCTGTGGGTGACCGCACCGCTCAGCGGTGACGGCCCGGCGCTCGCGTTCGTGGTGACGGCGGCCGCGCTCGCGTTCGCCTTCCGCGCCCGGCCGACGACGCTGCGGGCGGTCGGCGTCGGGCTCGCCATGGGCGGGGCGCTGTCGATCAAGGTGCTCGTGGTGCCGGCCGCGATCCCGGTCGGCATCCTCCTGCTGCGTGGCGGTCGACTGCGGGCGCTCGCGGCGGCCGTCGGCTCGGCCGTCGCGGTGTTCTTCGCCGCGGCGCTGCCGTGGGGGCTCTCGAACGTGTGGGACCAGTCGGTCGCCTTCCACCAGGACGCGACCCGCACCGACTCCCCTGCGGGGAACGCCTGGCGGCTCGTGCGCACGCTGTGCGAGCGCGACGTGCTGCTCACGGTCGTCGCCGTGGCCGCCGTCGTGACGCTGGGGGCGGCGGGGCTCCTCCGCCGGCGGGCGTCGGGCGCGGCCGCCGCGACCGCGGCCCACGACGGCCCGGCCCGAGCGCGAGCGCTGCAGTGGATCCAGCGCCCGGCCGGGATGTTCACGGCCTGGCTCGTCGTGCAGACCGCCCTGCTCGTGTGGGAACCGCAGATGTGGAGGCCCCACGTGAGCGAGGTGATCGTCCCGCTCGCGCTGCTCGTCGCACTCCGCCCGCCGCCCTGGCGCGCGACGGTCGCCCTCGTGGCCCTGGCTCTTCCCTGGTATGTCGTGAACGTCCACACGATGCTCTGGCCGGAGCCCGCCCCGCGCGACGAGGCCGACGCGGTCGCACGCATCCGCGCGCTGCCGCCCGGCGCGTGGGCGATCAGCGACGAGCCGGGGCTGGTCTGGCGGGCGGACCGGCGAACGCCGGGGAACCTCGTCGACGCGTCGCTGAAGCGGGTCCAGGAGCACCTCGTCACGGCGCAGACCGTCGCCCGCGGCGCGACCCTGCCTCAGGTGTGCGCCGTCGTCGTCTGGTCGTCGCGCTACGGGAGCTTCACGACGCTCCCCCACCTGCTGGCCGACGAGGGCTACCACGTCGTCGCCGGCTACGGCGGCCCCCGCGTCTTCTACGAGAAGCGCGACTGCTCCGCCTGACCGGGTCTCACCCCGCTCGGTGCGCCCGGTTCACGGGTGGCGACGGTCGGGAAGCTGGCCGAGTCGGTCAACGGCGCGCAGCCACGGGACCCGGTCGATCACCGCGCTGAACGAGACGAGCTCGGCCGCGACGTTGAGGACGACGAGCGCGACGAGCGCGGTGATCCGGGTCGCTTCGCCCCGGCCGAGCACGACACCGAGGCCGAGCACCGCGCCGATCACGTTCGCGCCCGCGTCGCCGAGCATCAACCGCTCGTGCAGATCGTCGCCCAACAGTCCGAACGCGGCGCCGAGAGCCGGCGCGATCGCGATGCCCACCGTGCCCGTGCCGAGCACGAACGCGAGCGGCACGTACGCGATCGCGGCCGCCTTGATCGTCCGGCCGGGCGCGCGGTCGAGCAGGTTCCCGAGGTTCGCGGCGAGCGCGATCAGGACCGCGTCGACGAGCAGCCGGCGTCCCGTCGCGAAGCCCGGCGTCGCCACCAGGACGACCGCGATCCCGGCACCCCCGAACAGCTTGAGGAACCCTGTCGTGATCCGGCCCTCGAGCAGCGCGCCCAGGTGGCCGCGGAAACCGCGGGAGGAGCCGTCGCCGAGCACGTCGTCGACGAGGCCGAGGAGCCCGAAGCCGAAGACGGCGAACAGCACCTCGCTGCGCGCGACGGTGAGACCGGGGTCGTGCCCGACTCCGAGCGCGCCCAGCACGGCGCGGCCCGCCTCGACGACGAGGACGGAGAGGACGATGAGCACGCCACCCGCCGTCGGCAGGCGGTGCCCCCGGTAGTTCTCGCGCTGGAGCGCCGGGGACGCGAGCATGTCGGCCGCGCCGAGCCGCAGGAACTGCACGGTCAGCGCCCCGACGACGAGGCCGAGCACGACGCTCATGCGCGACGCCCGCTCTCGCTCGGGCTCATTCTTCGGAGCCCACGTCGGCCGGTTCGAGGTCGACCACGTCGGGTCCGTCGGGCGCACCGGCGGCGTGCGGCGGACGCTCGGGCATGCCCCCGACCAGGCGGATGACCCCGACGTAGATCGCCCCGCCGGCGAGGGTGATCCCCGCGAGCAGGGCGACGGTCGCGAGCCGGCCCGAGGGCGCGACCGTGCGCGCCACCCACCACGCCGCGACCCCGAGCGGCACCGACACGAGCACCGCCTTCGGCAGGGCCGCCGGGAGGATCGAGCGGCCGGTGCGCCGCGCGAGCCCCGCGCCGAGCACGAGCGCGCCGATCGCGTAGGCGAGCGAGTGGCCCAGGCCGATCGCCTCGACGACGGCGGCGCCGTGGACGACGGCTCCCGCGCCGACGGTTACCCCCACTCCCACGATCGAGGCCGCGAGCGCGACGAGCGCGGGGGTTCGTCCGACACCCAACGCGTAGTACGCGCGCACGAAGAGGAGGAAGGCGCTGTACGCGAACAGCCCGACACCGAAGGTCGCCAGGCCCGCCGAGAGCAGGGCCACGCCACCGGCCCGCTGCGCGTGCCCGAACGCGGCGACGCGCATGATCGGCTGCGAGAGCGCGATCATCCCGGCCGAGACAGGGACGACGAGCAGCGCCATCGCGTCGAGGGCCCAGCGCAGCGACCGCGCGAACGCGTCGTGCAGACCGACCTGGCGTGCCAGGTCCGGGTGGATCGCGGTGTGGATCGGCTGCGCCAGCACCGCGTACGGCGCGAGGAAGAACGTGGACGACACCTGGTAGGCGACGGTGCCACCCTCGACCCGGTTGCCGATCACGATCGCGGCGAGGAGCAGCACGCCGACCATCGAGTTCTGGAACGCGGC
>DASRHL010000174.1:0-47672 GCA_035650535.1 Acidimicrobiia bacterium | reverse complement strand
CCCGGTCGCGACGACCTCGACGCCCCGGCTCACCGTGCGCCGCGCCGGTCAGTCCGCGCCGTAGCCGGGACGGCCCGCGTCCTCCCAGCGTTGCCAGAAGTCGAAGAACTCCTGCCCGAACGGATCGAGCCCGCGCACCGGCATCGAGCCGCGGTTGATGGTGAAGTCCATCGGCGCGAGCTCGAGCGCGCGGGCCAGGTGCGCGGCGGCGAGGTCAGGCGCTCCGGCGCGCAACAGGTACATCGCGAGCCGACGCTCGGCGCGGGCGAGGCGGAGCTCGTCGGTCGGGGGATCGGCGTGCGCGCGGATCTCGGCGGCCGTCATCGGTGGCGTGCCGTCGCGGACCCAGCGGCGGAGCGCCGCGTGGTGGGCGCCCGACTCGATCCGGGTGAACTCCTTGAACTTGTCGTCGGCCAGGGCGATGGCCGGTGGTCGGGCGATGCGGCCCGCCTCGTCGATCCACACCGTCGTCGGGACGTTGACGACGCCGTACGACTCGGCGAGCACGTGGTCACGGTCGACGAGCACCGGGTACGTGAGCGGCACCGGCGGCTCGTCGACGGCCCATTGGCGCACGGCGTCGGCGTCCTCGTCGAGCGCGACGGCGATCGTCGCCAGGCCCGCCGGTCCGAGCTCCTCGTGCAGCTCCTGCCAGACCGGCAGGTCCCAGCGGCAGCCTCACCACGACGACCAGAACACGAGCAGCCGCTTGCGCCCCGCGAAGTCGGCCAGCGAGACCGGCCGCCCGTCCACGTCGGGCAGCGTGAAGTCCGGCGCGACGAGCTCGCCGCCCGGCGCCGCGCCGCCGGCGGCGTCGCCGAGCACGGCGAAACGCGCCGCCGGCTCCACCGCGAGCGCCCGGCGGAGCGCGCCGGCGAACGCGCCGAGCGAGATCCCCGCGTCGCCGGCCAGGGCCCCGCGATCGCGCACCGGCACGCACACGTCGCGGCGGCAGAGGCCCTCGTCGCGCAGCTCCCAGCCCGTCGCCCGCGCGAGGTCGGCGGGGCGGATCGTGATCGTGCCGTCGGCGCCGACGGCGGCCCCGACCTCGTGCACCGCGTCGTCGGCGACCAGGGTCAGCACCGCCGGTTCCACGGGCAGGACTGTACCGGGAAGCTACGTTGCCGGTGATGCCCAGCCCGCGTGCCCTGCTCGTCGTCCGGCACGGGCAGTCGACGTGGAACGCCGACGGCCGCTGGCAGGGCCAGGCGGACCCGCCCCTCTCGGCGCTCGGCGAGCAGCAGGCTGCCGCGGCGGGCCGCACGCTCCATGGGTGCGACGCGGTCTTCTCGTCGGACCTCGAACGCGCCGTGCGGACCGCGGAGATCATCGCGACGAGCGTGCTCGCGGACGGTCGGACGGGCGTGGTCTGCGACCCCCGGCTTCGCGAGCGCGACGCGGGCGAGTGGACGGGCCTGACCCGCCGCGAGATCGAGGCCCGCGACCCCGGCGCGCTCCGCGACGGGCGCCGCCCGCCCGGCTTCGAGCCCGACGACCGGCTCGCGGCCCGGGCCCTGGCCGCGCTGGCCGAGTGCGCGGCCACCCTTCCCGGCGGCGCGACCGCCCTGGTCGTCACCCACGGCGGCGTGATCCGCTCGGTCGAGCGCGCCCTCGGTGGCCCCGGCGAGGTCGTTCCCAACCTGGGCGGCCGCCGGCTCCTCGCCGAGGCGGGCGGGCTCGTGCTCGGCGAGACGGTGCTGCTGCTCGACGCCGCCACGGAGGTCACGATCCCGCGGCAGCTCTGAGCGCGGCGTGGCGTGGTGGAGGACCGGGTGGGAATCGGGGTGGCGAGCGGCCAACTAGACTGCACTGTTCCCCCTCGGGAAGCAGGACCCCCGTTTGGCCGATCAGCACCCCGAGCTCGCCGCCGAGCAGCAGTACGTCGACGCCGCCTACGCGCGCCTCGACGCCATGCGCCGGGCCGCGGCCCGCGTCGCCGAGGGGTACTCGGAGGTGGGTCAGGGAGGCACCCACCAGGCCCGGCTCGAGCGCGACGCGGCCGACGCGCTCACCCGGCGCCGCCTCGCCGCCCTCGACATCGGCGAGGCTCCCCTGTGTTTCGGGCGCCTCGACCTCCGGGCCGAGACCGCCGACCGGCGGTTCTACGTGGGGCGCATCGCGGTCTTCGACGACGAGCAGGCCCCCCTGGTGGTCGACTGGCGGGCCCCGGTCGCCGAGCCGTTCTACCGGGCGACCGGCGTGTCGCCCATGGGGGTCGTCCGCCGCCGCCACTTCATCACCCGCCCCGGCCACGGCCGCGAGCTGATCGGGCTCGACGACGAGGTCTTCGACGCCGGCGCCGCCGGCGCCGCCGGGCTCACCGTGGTGGGGGAGGGCGCGCTCCTGGCGAGCCTGGAGCGGGCCCGCACCGGCCGCATGGGCGACATCGTCGCCACGATCCAGGTCGAGCAGGACGAGGCGATCCGGGCCGACATCGCCGGCGTCCTCATCGTGGCGGGCGGCCCGGGCACCGGGAAGACCGCGGTGGCGCTGCACCGCGCCGCCTATCTGCTCTACACGCACCGGAAGCGGCTCGCGTCGCAGGGCGTCCTGCTCGTCGGGCCGAACACGATCTTCCTGCGCTACATCGACCAGGTCCTCCCGTCGCTCGGCGAGGCCGACGTGCAGCTCTCGACCCCGGCCGGGCTGAAGCCCCAGTACCGCGTCCGCGCCGACGACAGCCCGGCGGCCGCCGCCCTGAAGGGCGACGCCCGCATGGCCGAGGTGATCCGGCGGGCGGTGCGGGACCGCGAGCATCCCCTCCCGCGCGACATGGTCACCGTCCTCGACGGCACCGTCCTGCGTCTCCGCCGGAGCGAGACGCGGCGCATCGTCGACCGCACCCGGTCGCGGCGCGGTACCCACAACGAGCGCCGCCCCTTCGTGGTGCGCGCGGTCGTCGAGCACCTGCGCACGCAGTACCGGCGCGCGATGGGTGCCGCCGCGCCCGACGACGCCGACTGGGACCGCGAGCTCGACTCCCGCATCCGTCGTCTCCCCGAGGTGCAGGCCGCGCTCGAACGGATGTGGCCGGTCCTGACCGGCGGCGAGCTCGTCCACGATCTGTTCAGCTTCACCGCGCTCGTGCGCTCGGCCTCCGACGGCGTCCTGACACGCGACGAGCAGGCGCTCCTCCACCGGCCCCGCTCGAAGGACGTGCGCGACGTCGCGTGGACCGAACCCGATCTCGCGCTCATCGACGAGGCCGACGCGCTGCTCGGCCCGCCCGAGTCGGCCCGTCCCCGCCGGCGCCGGGCGCGGCGCCGGTCCGCCGACGACGCCGCGTCACGGGTGGTCGCCGACCTCGGTGTCGGCGGGTTCGTCACCGGGGCCGAGATCGCCGCCCGCTACGCGGGGAGCAACGGCAGCGGCGCCGGCGACGAGCCCGACGAGCCGCGCACGTTCGGGCACATCCTCGTCGACGAGGCACAGGACCTCTCGCCCATGCAGTGGCGCGTCCTCGCCCGGCGGTGCCCGTCGGGGTCGATGACGCTCGTGGGCGACTTCGGCCAGGCCAGCCGCCCCGGCGCGCCCGCCGGATGGAACGACGTCCTCGCGAACCTGCCCGGGCACGCGGGTGCCCGTGTCGTCGAGCTCTCGGTCAACTACCGCACCCCGGCCGAGATCATGGCCGTCGCCGACCGGGTCCTCGCGGCTGCGGCGCCGGGCGTCCGGCCCGCACGGGCGGTCCGCTCGGCGGGTCGTGAGCCGCGCTTCCAGCCGGTCGCCGCCGACGACCTGGTCCGCTCCGCCGCGGCCGCGGCGCGGCGCGCAACCGCGCGCGACGGCACGGTCGCGGTCATCGCGCCGACCCGCCTCCACGCGGAACTGGTCGCGGAGCTGGCGGACGTCGGGGCGATCGCGGGGACGGCGGACGCGCTCGACGCGCCGGTGGCGGTCCTTGCCGCGATGGACGCGAAAGGTCTCGAGTTCGACGAGGTGATCGTCGTCGAGCCGGCCGAGCTCGTGCGGCCCGACCCGCCCGGTCTGCGCCTGCTCTACGTCACGCTGACCCGCGCGACCCAGGCGTTGCTCGTCGTGCACGCCCGGCCGCTTCCCGAGGCGCTCGCGCCGGACGGCCGGGTCGACGTGGGTCGCGCCGTAGGCTCGCACGCGTGAGGCGCGCAGGAGACGCCCGCGAGACGCGCACGGGAGTGGGGAACGATGACGATCGGCGCTGACGCCCGCACCGGCGAGCTCGACGACGACCTCCGGGCGGCCGGCGTCGCCTGGGACCTCGAGCCGCTGGTCGAGGGCCGGGGCATCGACGGCGTCGACGCGATGCTCGACGACGCCGCCGAACGGGCGGCGGCACTGCAGGTGCACCGCGGCAGGGTCGCGGAGCTCGACGCGCCGGCGCTGGCCGCCGTCATGCGCGAGGTCGCGGCCGTGTCCGAGCTCGTCGGCAAGGTGGGCTCGTACGCCAGCCTCGCCTTCTCCGTCGACACCTCCGACCCGGAGCGCGGCAAGCTGCTGGCCGCGGTCGAGGAGCGTTCGACGGCGATCGGCAACGAGCTGTTGTTCCTCGAGCTCGAATGGGCGGAGCTCCCCGACGAGCACGTCGAGCGCATCCTCGCCGCCGACGACCTCGCGTTCTGCCGGCACTACCTCGCGTCGGCCCGCCGCTACCGGCCGCACCTCCTGAGCGAGCCCGAGGAACGGCTCATGGCCGAGAAGTCGGTCACGGGGCGGAGCGCGTGGGCCCGGCTGTTCAGCGAGCTCTCGTCGATGATCACGGTGGAGCTCGACGGTACGTCGGTCTCACTCGAGGAGGGCCTCTCGCGGCTCCAGCACCCCGAACGCGAGGTCCGCCGCACGGCCGCGGAAGCGGTGACGGGCGCGCTCGCGCCCGGGCTGCGGACGCGCGCGTTCGTGTTCAACACGTTGCTCGCCGACAAGGCGACCGACGACCGGCTGCGCCACTACGACGGCTGGCTCGCGAGCCGCAACCTCGACAACGAGGCGAGCGACGAGTCGGTGCAGGCCCTCGTCGAAGCCGTCGTGAAGCGCTACGACATCCCGCAGCGGTGGTACGCGCTGAAGGCCCGGCTCCTCGGGGTCGACCGGATCGCGGACTACGACCGCATGGCGTCGGTCGCCGCGAGCGAGTCGGAGTTCCGTTGGAGCGAGGCGCGTGCGCTGGTGCTCGACGCCTACGCGTCGTTCTCGCCCGAGCTCGCCGACGCGGCGCGCAACTTCTTCGAGCAGCCCTGGATCGACGCGCCCGTCCGCCCGGCCAAGCGGCCCGGCGCGTTCTGCGCCTACACCGTCCCGTCACATCATCCGTACCTGTTGCTCAACTGGACGGCGCGCCGGCGCGACGTGCTCACGCTCGCGCACGAGCTCGGTCACGGGTTGCACGCGTACCTCGCGCGCGGTCAGGGGATCTTCCACCAGACGACGCCCCTGACGCTGGCCGAGACGGCGTCGGTGTTCGGCGAGACGGTGACGTTCGGCCGCCTCCTCGAGGCCACCTCGGATCCCGCCGACCGGTTCGCGCTGCTCGCCGAGAGCCTCGAGGGCCAGATCGCGACGGTGTTCCGCCAGATCGCGATGAATCGATTCGAGGACGCCGTCCACACCGAACGGCGCGGGGCGGGCGAGCTCTCGGTCGAGCGGTTCAACGAGCTGTGGGCGGCGACCCAGGCCGACATGCTCGGCAACGCCGTCGAGATCACCGACGGGTACCGGACGTGGTGGTCGTACATCCCGCACTTCATCGGGACCCCCGGCTACGTGTACGCGTACGCGTACGGTCAGCTCCTCGCGCTGTCGGTGTACCGCCAGTACGAGCAGCGCGGCGCCGAGTTCGTTCCCAGCTACCTCGAGCTGCTCGCGCGCGGCGGTTCCGACACCCCCGAGGCCCTCGGCCGTGTCGTCGGCGTCGACCTCGCCGATCCCTCGTTCTGGGACGGCGGCCTCGCGATCGTCGCCGAGCAGCTCGAGGCCGCCGAAGCCGCGGCGCGGGAGGCCGGCCGCCTCTGACGCCTCCCGCGATGGTGCCGGTTCCCGCGCGATCGAGGGAGAGACGAACCGTCGCCGGAGTCACCGGGCGAGCTCCCGCCGGAGCTGGGCGAGGCCCATGGGGCCGAGGTCGAGCGCGCGGGCGTGGAACGCCTTGAGGTCGAAGCCGTCGCGGGCGGCGCGGCGGGCGTCGTCGCGCGCGGCGAGCCACTCGCGTTCGCCGACCTTGTACGAGATCGCCTGCCCGGGGAACCCGAGATAGCGGTCGATCTCGCTCCTGACGAAGTCGGCCGGCATCTTCGAGCGTTCGATCATGAACGCGAGCGCGAGCTCGGGAGTCCAGGTCTCGCCCGGGTGGTAGCGCTGACCGGGCGGGAGCGCGAGCTCGAGGTGGAGACCGATGTCGACGACGACGCGCGCCGCGCGCATCGACTGCGCCGCCAACATGCCGAGCTCGCTGGCCGGGTCGTCGAGGTAGCCGAGCTCGCCCATCAGGCGCTCGGCGTACAGTGCCCAACCCTCCGCGTGCCCGGAGCAGCCCGCGAGCGTGCGCTGGAAGCGCGTGAGCGTGTCGGCGAGGTACCGGACCTGCGCGATCTGCAGGTGGTGGCCGGGGACACCCTCGTGGTAGCAGATCGACACCTCACGCCACAGCGGGAAGCGCGTCTTGCCGAGCGTCGGGTACCACGTCCGGCCCGGGCGGCTGAAGTCCTCCGACGGGCCCGTGTAGTACATGGCGGCTGCGCCACCCTCGGGTGCGATCATCGCCTCGACGCGGCGGACCGGCTCCGGTATGTCGAAGTGCACGCCGTCCAGCTCGGCGACAGTGGTGTCGAGCAGGTCCTGCAGCCAGCGCCGGAACGGCTCGACGCCCTCGATCGACCGGTCGGGATCGCGGTCGAGGTACGCGACGACGTCGTCGACCGCTTCGCCGGGCAGGATCCGCTCGGCGACGTTGCCCATCGCGTGCTCGATGCGGTGCAGCTCCTGCCAACCCCAGTCGTAGGTGGCGTGCAGGTCGAGGTCGATGCCGTTGAACACCGAGGCCCAGCGGGCGTAACGCTCCGGGCCGACCGCGTCGTGCTCGCTCGCGTCGGGCAGGTACTCCTCGACGAGGTAGCGGCCGAGTGCCGCGTACGCGTCGGTCGCGCGCTGTGCGACCTGCTCGAGGCGCGTGTGAAGTGCGGGTTCGTCGATACCGCTCGCCGCGAACCGGTCGGCCAGCGCGAGGAAGAACGGCCGGGAGCCGCCCTTCACACCGCCCCAGACGTCCGCCTGCTGCGCGCACGCGACGGCCTGTCGCGCTGCCGCGACCAGCCCCTGGCGGCGGCCCTCGGTGAGCGTGTCCTCGAAGCCGGCGAGCGCCTGCGGGACGAGCGCCGCCCGGGCCGTGATCACCTCCCAGTCGTCACGCGTCGCGCTCGGCATCAGGTCGAAGCACTGCCGCACGAGTTGTACCGGCGACGCGAGGACGTTGAGGTCGCGGTACGACTCCCCGGCGTCGGCGAGGGCGAGCCCGCGTGCGAGCTGCTCGGACATGACCTCCGCCGCGATGCGGTCGCGGTCGTCCTCGGGCGCGGTCCCGCGCAGCTCGCGCAACGTCGTGCGGTCGAACGTGTGGCGCTCCTCGATGCCGTCCGGGGAGTAGTCGGTCATCTCCGCGTCGTGTCCGGTGAGCCCCTCGAACGTCGCCGCGACGGGATCGAGGACGGCGACGCGTTCGACGTAGCGGTCACTCAGCGCGGCCACGGCCGTGGTCATGATGGCGTCTCCTGGCCCTCTCGCCTCAGGGCGACTTCGGTACCTCGTAGTCGCGGCAGGGTTGCCCGCGCAACGCGCCGCACGCGGGGAGCGGGGTCGCTACCGGGACATTGGGTACCACGGGCAGCACGACCCGTGAGGGATGCAGGGCCGATCGCGCGACCCCGTTGATCACCCGCCCCCGGGCGCCCAGCGACTGGAACTCCCAGCGCGGGCGGTTCCCGCCGGGCGCCTGCACGGCGAGACGGATGCGCGACCCGGCCCGGAAGACGTGGCCGAACGGGAACAGCTCGACGCGGACGAGGGAGAACCGACCGGCGGGCAGGGGCGCGGCGTCGGCGCGCGTGAAGGTCGGGCGCGGTTCCAGGTCCGTCGACGTTCTCGGGTCGAGCTTCCGGCGGCTGGCCCGCAGCCAACCGCTCTGGACGTAGGTCTCCTTCCCGTCGGGGCGGACCTCCGTGATCGTCACCTCGAGATCGGTGTCGGGCGCGGTCGACTCGAGCCAGAGGTCGGCGCTCGCGGGCCCGAGCGCGACGACGTCCGACGTCAGCGGCGGGGTGACCCAGGCGACGGCGTCGCCGTTCGGCAACGGCTTCCAGTCGTACGACGGGCGCGCGCGGAAGAAGTCGTCGAGGTTCGTCGGGTGGTCCGTGCGGGGCACGGACTTCGGGTCGTAGTGGTACCGGTCGACCACGTTGGCGCCGTCCGGACCGGTCGGCTTCGTCTCGGTGAGCGTGCCGTGGGCTCCGGTGTAGAAGGCGGTGGGGGTGAGCCCCGGCACCGGCCACGACGCGAAGCTGCGCTCGAACCCCGGCACCGGCGCGCCGGGCTGGGCTCCCGCTCCGTTGTCGAACAGCACCCGGACCGGCGGTTCGGCCTCGTACACGGCGAGCGCCTGGGCGTAGCTCGTGGAGCCGTCGAAGCGGTCGGGTGGCAGCTGCAGGCCGGGGACGCCGACGATCCTCGAGTAGACGAAGGTCGCGCTGACCCGGGATGCCGCCGTGATGTGCGGGATGCGATGCGCGACGTAGAAGTCGAGGAACTCGCCCCATCGCGTGATCAGCTCGGGGCCGAACGAGTCGAAGTGGGTGCCGTTCGTCAACGTGAACCTGTGGGGCACGTCCTTCGGGAAGTTCGCCAGCATGTCGGGGAAGTGGCCGCCGGTCTGCTCGTCCTGCCATGCGCCGGCGAGGAAGGTCGGGACGCGGATCCGGTCGACGAACGTGGAGGGCGCGAGCGGGTCGAGGGTGGCGGGGTCGTAGTAGCGGTAGGCGCGGATCTCCCCGAGCACGCTCGGCGTCTGCAGTCGCAACGCCTGGTTCGCGGTGCACGTCCGGTCGCCGTCGTCGATGCGCTTCCTCGCCCAGCCCTGACCGGCCGGACGTGCGTCCGACTGGCGTTCGGTTGCCCACTGGAGGGCGAAGCCGTTGTTGAAGATGCCACCCGGGTACATGACACCGCGGTAGGTGTCGTCGATGACCGAGAGCGGGGTGATCGCGGCGAGGTGCGGGGGCCGGGTCTGCGCGACGAACAGCTGCGTGATGCCGGGGTAGGAGATCCCGACCATTCCGACCTTGCCGAACGCGACCCACGGCTGGGCGGCCACGGTCTCGATCGCGTCGTAGCCGTCCAGCGACTGGAGGGTCTCGAAGTACTGCCACGCACCGCCCGAGCAGCCGGTCCCGCGCATGTTGACCCCGACCGTCGCGTAGCCGAGCGTCTGCGCAAGACGTGACGCGGCCTGGTTGCCGTCGGGGTTGGACGGGTCGTAGCCGGAGTACTCGACGACCGTGGGGTAGGGGCCCGCGTCGATCGGGCCGGGCAGGTGGACGTTGATCGAGAGCAGGGTGCCGTCGCGCGTGCGGAGGTACTGGAAGCCGTCGGTCAGCTTCTGCGACGTGTAGAGCGTCGGCGGCGGGGTCTCGTCCGGGTTCGCGACGTGCACGCTCGGCGCCGCGACCCGTGATCCGACCTTCACGCGGTAGCCGTCACCCGGTCGGATGCCGCGGAACAGGTGGCTCCCGAGGGCGTCGGCGCGCGCCGTCGCCACCCGGCGGGCGGAGCGGTCGATCAGCTCGAGGCGGGTCTTCGGGGCTGCACCGGTGACGTACACCTGGTCGACGCTGCCGGCGACGTTCAGCGGCCCGGCCGCCTCGCGGATGCGCTGGTCGAGTGACGTCGTCGCCGACGCCTGCGCGCCCGGCGCGGCGGGCCCGGCGGCTACGGCGAGCAGGCCGCCGAGGAGGGCGGCGAGCACTCCGACGTGGACCAGACGCCGCACCGGGCGACCGTACCGCAGCACGTGGCACGATCCGACGCGTGACGGTCCTCTCAGGTTCCCACGTTCTCGTCACGGGCGGGTCGAGCGGGATCGGGCTCGCGGTGGCCCGCGCCGTGGTGGCGCGCGGCGGGCGCGTCTCGATCGTGGCCCGGGACGCCGCGCGCCTGCGTGCCGCGCAAACCGAGCTCGACGGTGTCGCCGGCGCGGCGGGCCGTGTCGCGAGCGCGACCGCCGACGTCGCGGACGGTCACGCGTTACGCGAAGCGGTCGCGCAGGGCGTTGAGAGGCTCGGGCCCGTCGACGTGCTCGTCACGTCGGCCGGCTACGCGCATCCGGGTCTGTTCGTCGACCTCGACGACGAGGTCTTCCGGCGCCAGGTCGCCGTCAACTACCTGGGCACGGTGAACGCGATCCGGGCCGTCCTGCCGACGATGGTGGACCGGCGCCGCGGGCACCTCCTCATGGTGTCGTCGACGGTCGGGCTGATCGGGCTCTACGGGTACGCCGCCTACGCACCGACGAAGTTCGCGGTCCGGGGCCTCGCCGAGTCGCTGCGCTCCGAGCTGCGCCCGCACGGGATCGTGGTCGCCTGCGCGTACCCGCCCGACACCGAGACGCCCGCGCTCGAGCGGGAACGGGCGATGATGCCGGCGGCGACGGCGAGCTACTCCGCGAAGATCAAGCCCCGGACGGCGGACGCCGTCGCCGCCGCCATCGTGCGGGGCATCGAGCGCGACCGCCTGACCGTCACCGCCGACGTCCAGACCGCCGCGCTCGCCCGCGTGGCCGGCCTGCTCGGCCCCTACCTGCGCCGTTCCCTCGACCGGGTCGTCCGCCGCGCAGCGGGCTGAGGGCGCGGCCGATCCCGGGTTTTTCGGCACGCTGGACGTCGCTATGCGGCGTCCAGCGTGCCAAGAACGCGAGGGGGGCGCGGTACCGTTCGCGACATGGCGAACCCGAACGGTGGTCCGACGCGGACCGAGACGGACAGCATGGGGCCGATCGAGGTCCCCGACGACCGGTACTGGGGCGCGCAGACGCAGCGCTCGCTGCACCACTTCTCGATCGGCAACGACCACATGCCGCCCGCGGTCATCCGCGGGATGGCGATCCTGAAGAAGGCCGCGGCGCTGACGAACCGCGACCTCGGCAAGCTCGCCGCCGAGAAGGCCGACCTCATCGTCGCCGCGGCCGACGAGATCCTCGCCGGCAAGCTCGACGGCGAGTTCCCGCTCTTCGTGTGGCAGACGGGCAGCGGCACGCAGACGAACATGAACGTCAACGAGGTGATCTCAAACCGCGCCATCGAGCTGGCCGGCGGCGAGAAGGGCTCGAAGCAGCCCATCCACCCCAACGACGACGTCAACATGTCGCAGTCGTCGAACGACACGTTCCCGACCGCGATGCACATCGCGGCGGTCGAGGAGGTCGTCCACCGCCTGATCCCCTCGGTGCAGGCGCTGCGGGACGCGATCGCGGCGAAGGCCGAGGAGTTCCGCGACATCGTCAAGATCGGGCGGACCCACCTCCAGGACGCGGTGCCCCTGACGCTGGGCCAGGAGTTCTCGGGATACGTGGCCCAGCTCGACGCCGACCTCGAGCGGCTGCAGCAGGCGCTGCCCGGCCTCTACGAGCTCGCGATCGGCGGGACGGCCGTCGGCACCGGGCTCAACACGCATCCGGAGTTCGCGGACCGGGTCGCGGACCGGATCGCCGAGCTCACCGGCCTTCCCTTCGACGACGCCGACAACAAGTTCGCGGCGCTCGCGGCCCACGACGCGCTCGTGTTCGCGAGCGGAGCGGTCAAGACGCTCGCCGTGTCGCTGATGAAGATCGCCAACGACATCCGCTGGCTCGCGTCCGGGCCGCGAGCGGGTCTCGGGGAGCTGGTGCTGCCCGAGAACGAACCGGGTTCGTCGATCATGCCCGGCAAGGTGAACCCGACCCAGAGCGAGGCCATGACGATGGTCTGCGTCCAGGTGCTCGGCAACGACGCCGCGGTCGCGATCGCCGGGTCGCAGGGCAACTTCGAGCTCAACGTGTTCAAGCCGGTGATGATCTTCAACTTCCTCCATTCGGTCGACCTGCTCACCGACGCGTGCACGAACTTCCGCCAGTTCGCCGTCGAGGGGATCGAGGCCGACCTGGAGCGGATCGCCGAGCACGTGGGCAGCTCCCTGATGCTCGTCACCGCCCTCAACCAGCACATCGGCTACGACAACGCGGCCGCCATCGCCAAGCACGCCCACAAGAACAAGCTCACGCTCAAGGAGGCGGCGGTGCAGCTCGGCCACCTCACCGCCGAGAAGTTCGACGAGCTCGTGCGCCCCGAGCGCATGACCCGGCCCGGCTGAGCTCCGGACCCTCGGCGAGCCGGCCGGGAAATCCGACCGGATCACCCGGGAATAGGGGCCGATCGGCCCCTGTTCTGTCCTCGCGTAATCGTGTAATCCGGCCCCGCGCCGACGGCTCGGGGCCCGGCACCGAGCGAGGACGCGTGACCGAGACGACCGCAAGCGCACCCGATCGCAACACCCGCCAGGCGCCCGTCCTGCCGCTCCTGGCCCTCACCACGGGCGTCGTCCTGCCCCAGATGGTGGTGACCCTCGCCCTCGAGACCGACGAGGCCCGGACCGCCGCGGCCGCGGCCGAGGCCGCCACCGGCGGCGACCGGCTGCTGCTCCTCGTCCCCAAGGTGGACGGGCGCTACGCCCGCGTGGGAACCGTCGCCCGGATCGAGAACGCGGGCGAGCTCCCCAACGGGGTGCGGGCCCTGGTGCTGCGCGGGCTGCACCGCGCCGTCGTCGGGGCCGGTGTGGTCGGCACCGGCGCCGGGCTGTGGGTCGAGGCCGAGCCCGTGGTCGAGGGCGAGCCGACCGACCGCGCCCGCGAGCTGGCTCGCGAGTACCGCGCGACGGTCGCGGTCATCGCCGAGAAGCTGCGCGCGGGCCGGCTCACCGAGGCGCTCCAGGGCGTCGTCGACCCGGGGGCGCTGGCCGACACCGCCGGCTGGTGGCCCGACCTGGCCGTGGAGCGGCGGGTCGAGCTCCTCGAGACGTTGGACGTCGAGGCGCGGCTCGAGAAGGTCGTCGCGTGGGCCCGTGACGCGCTCGAGGAGCTGGAGGTGACCGAGCGCATCCGTACCGAGGTGGCCGACGGCATGGAGAAGACGCAGCGGGAGTTCCTGCTGCGCCGCCAGCTCGAGGCGATCAGGAAGGAGCTGGGCGAAGGCGGCGACGGCGAGGACGTCGTCGCCGAATACCGCACGAAGATCGCGGAGGCCGGGCTGCCCGAGGCCATCCGCGACGCGGCCACGCGCGAGGTCGACCGGCTGGAGCGCACGAGCGAGCAGAGCCCCGAGCACGGTTGGATCCGCACCTACCTCGACACGCTCCTCGAGGTCCCGTGGGCGACGCGCACCGAGGACCGCCTCGACGTCGTCGCCGCGCGCGGTGTGCTCGACGCCGACCACACCGGCCTCGACGACGTGAAGGACCGCATCGTCGAGTTCCTGGCCGTGCGCAAGCTGCGGGCGGAGCGTGGGCTCGACGAGGCCCGTGCGGACGCGGACGCCGGCGCTCGCCGTGGCGCCGGCGCGATCCTCGCCCTCGTCGGCCCGCCGGGCGTCGGCAAGACGTCGCTCGGCGAGTCGGTGGCGCGCGCGCTCGACCGGAAGTTCGTGCGCGTCGCGCTGGGCGGCGTGCACGACGAGGCCGAGATCCGCGGGCACCGGCGCACCTACGTCGGGGCCCGGCCGGGCCGCATCGTGCGGGCGCTGACCGAAGCCGGTTCGATGAACCCGGTCGTGCTGCTCGACGAGGTCGACAAGCTCGGCGCCGACTGGCGCGGCGACCCGTCGTCCGCGTTGCTCGAGGTCCTCGACCCCGCGCAGAACCACACGTTCCGTGACCACTATCTCGAGGTCGACCTCGACCTGTCGGAGGTGCTGTTCCTGGCCACCGCCAACGTGCTCGACACGGTGCCGGGTCCGCTGCTCGACCGGATGGAGGTCATCCGTCTCGACGGCTACACGGAGGAGGAGAAGGTCGTCATCGCCCGCGAGCACCTGTTCGCGCGCCAGCGCGAGCGCAACGGCCTCGCGGACGGCGAGGTGACGATCGACGACGACGCGCTCCGCGCCATCGTCACCGACTACACCCGCGAAGCGGGCGTGCGGAACCTCGAGCGCGAGCTCGGCAAGGTCCTGCGCAAGGTCGCGGCCCGGATCGCGTCCGGCACGGTCGCGCCTCCGGTCGCGCTCGACGCGGACGAGACGCGCTCGCTCCTCGGGCGAGCGAAGTTCTTCAACGAGGTCGCCGACCGCACGGGCGCGCCCGGTGTGGCCACCGGTCTGGCGGTCACCGGCACGGGCGGCGACGTCCTCTTCATCGAGGCGACCGCGATGGACGGCGACGCCGGCCTGACGCTCACCGGTCAGCTCGGCGACGTCATGAAGGAGTCGGCGCAGATCGCGCTGTCGTACGTGCAGTCGCACGCACCCGAGCTCGCAGTCGACCCCGATGCGGCCCGGCGCCGGTTCCACCTGCACGTCCCGGCCGGTGCCGTCCCCAAGGACGGGCCCTCGGCGGGTGTGACGATGACGACCGCGCTGGTCAGCCTGTTGACCGGACGGCCCGTCCGCGCGGACGTCGGCATGACCGGGGAGGTCACGCTCCAGGGGCGCGTGCTGCCGATCGGCGGCGTGAAGCAGAAGGTGCTCGCGGCGCAGCGGGCGGGGCTGACGACGGTCATCCTTCCGGCCCGCAACGGGCCCGACCTGGAGGACGTGCCCGAGGTCGTGCGCGCGCAGATGACGTTCCACCTCGTCGACGACGTGGCCGACGTCCTGCGCCTGGCGCTCGACGCGTCGCCGGCCCGGACGGTCGCGGCCTGACCCGAGCCCGACCCGAGCCCGACCCGAGGCGAGCTACACCTCGACTTCGGCGCCTCTCCCGGCGTGGCTGAAGTCGAGGGTCTCGCCCGGGGTGAGCGGGAAGTGGCAGGCCACGAAGTGGTCGCGCCCGGCGCCGTCCGCGACGGGGCGGATCTGCGGCTCCTCCTCGGCGCAGCGGACGTCGGCCTTCGGGCAGCGGGTGCGGAACCGGCACCCCGTCGGCGGGTGCACCGGCGACGGGATCTCGCCGCCGAGCACCTGCTCGGTGTCGGGGCGGACGCCCGGGTCGGGGACGGGAATGGCGGCGAGCAGGGCCGCGGTGTAGGGGTGGGCGGGCGCGGCGTACAGGTCGTCGGGCGCGCCCACCTCGCAGGTCTTGCCGAGGTACATCACGAGCACGCGGTCGCTCACGTTCTTCACGACCGCGAGGTCGTGCGCGATGAAGACGAGGGTCAGGCCGTAGCGGGCCTTCATGTCCTCGAGCAGGTTCAGGATCTGCGCCTGGACCGACACGTCGAGCGCGGAGACCGGCTCGTCGCAGATGATGAGCTTGGGCTCGGTGATCACCGCGCGGGCGATCGAGATCCGCTGGCACTGCCCGCCCGAGAACTCGTGGGGCCGCCGGCCGCCGTTCGCAGGATCGATGCCGACGGACTCGAGGACCTCGTCCACCTTCGCCGCGCGCGACGCCTTGTCGCCGATCGACCAGATCTCGAGGCCCTCGGCGACGATGTCGCGCACCCGTCGCCGCGGGTTCAACGACGAGATCGGGTCCTGGAAGATCATCTGCATGCGGGGGCGGATGCGGCGGAGCTGCTCGCCCGAGAGCTGCGTGAGGTCGCGCCCCTCGAACGTGACGGAGCCCGAGGTCGGTCGCGGAAGCTGGACGACGGCACGGCCCGTCGTCGACTTCCCGCAGCCCGACTCGCCGACCAGCCCGAGTGTCTCGCCCTCGACGATGTCGAAGCTGACGTCGGACACCGCGTGCACCTTGAGGCCGTGACCGGCCGGGAACTCGACTACGAGATGCTCGACCCGCAGGAGCGCGCCCTGCGGGTCGCGGAGGTGCGCGGTCCCGCTCCCGGCCATCAGCCACCCGCCGCGTCGGACGGTGGGGCGGCAGCCGGGCCCGCGGCGACCGGCTCGGCGGCGATCGCGGCCGCCGCCACGAGCCCCGCGCGGCGGTTGCGTTCGAAGGCGGCCGCGCCCTCGGGAGTGCCCACCGGGAACCAGCACCGGTACTGGTGCCCGGGCGACGCGTCGAGCAACGGCGGCTCCTCCTCGCGGCAGCGGTCCTGCACGTAGGCGCAACGGGGCGCGAACTTGCAGCCCGGCGGTGGGTTGACGAGGTCGGGTGGCCGGCCCGGGATCGTCGCGAGCCGGCTGTGGGGCGGTTCGCCGAGCTTCGGGATCGACGAGAGCAGCGCCTCGGTGTAGGGCATCTTCATGTCCGCGAACAGCACCGACGTCGAGGCGCGTTCCACGATCCGGCCCGCGTACATGACCGCGATCTCGTCGGCGCGCCCGGCGACCACCCCGAGGTCGTGGGTGATGAGCACCATCGCCATGAACCGCTCGTCCTGCTGCTGGCGGATCAGGTCGAGGACCTGGGCCTGGACGGTGACGTCGAGGGCGGTCGTCGGCTCGTCGGCGAACAGTAGCTTGGGACCGCACGCGAGCGCGACCGCGATGCACACCCGCTGGCGCATACCACCCGAGAGCTGGTGCGGGTACTCCTTCAGCCGCCGGCGCGGCTCGGGGATCCGGACCGACGCGAGCAGGTTCTCGGCGAGGTCGTCGGCGAAGTCGCGGCTCACGTCCAGGTGCTCGCGGATCGACTCCGTGATCTGCGCGCCGATCTTCATCACCGGGTTCAGCGACGTCATCGGGTCCTGGAAGATCATCGCCATCTGCGCGCCCCAGTAGGCGCGCATCTCCTTCGGCGAGAGGTGCGAGATCTCGGTCCCCTCGAAGCGGACCGACCCCTCGCGCACCGTCCCGCGGCGGGGGAGCAGGCCCATGATCGAGCGGGAGAGGACGGTCTTGCCCGACCCCGACTCGCCGACGACGCCCAGCGTGCGACCGGCCTCGAGCGACAGCGAGACGCCGTCGACGGCCTTGACGAGCCCGCGGTCGGTCTCGAACCCGGTCCGCAGGTCGCGCACGTCGAGGAGCGGGGGCGCGGGGCTCGACGCGACCGGCGCGTGGCCGTCGCCGGCCGCGGTCATATGCCGGCCTCACGGACGTCGAGGCGAGCGCGCACCACGTCGCCGAGGTAGTTGAGCGCGAGCACGGTCAGGAAGATGAGGATGGCCGGCTCGAAGACGATGTGCGGTGAGCTGTTCAGGTTTCCGCGTTCAAGGGCGATGATGTTTCCCCACGACGGCGTCGGCGGCTTCACGCCGACCCCGAGGATGGCGAGCGTCCCCTCGGCGACGATCGCGACGGCGATGCCGAGCAGCGCGATCGAGAACATCGCCGGCAGCACGTTGGGGAGCACCTCGCGGACCATGATGCGCCCGTTCCTGGCCCCCTGGGCCTTGGCCGCGAGCACGAACTCGCGCTGCGACCACGACAGGGCGCTCGCGCGCGTGATGCGCCCGAGCAGGGGCACCGACACGACGCCGATGGCCAGGATCAGGATCACCTTCGGGTCGTGGAAGAAGCCGCTCTGGTTCCCGGACACGCCCTTCGTCGACGCCTGCAGGTAGGCGACGAGCGCGAGGGCGAGCACGATCGCCGGGATCGACAGCAGCACGTTGAACGCGCCGCTGATCACCGTGTCGATCTTGCCGCCGACGTAGCCGGCGATCAGGCCGAGGAAGCCGCCGATCAGGAACCCGAACGTGACCGCACCGGTCGAGACCACCAGCGAGCTCCACGATCCGTAGGCGAGCCGGGCGACCATGTCGCGCCCGTTGCCGTCGCAGCCGAGCAGGTATCCGGAGGCGGTTCCGTCGTTCGCGAACGGGCCCTTCCGCGCGCACGACGCGACGACGTTCGTCGGGCTCCCGACCGGGAGGAGGCCGAGCTGCGCCAGGACGGCGACGCCCACGATGAACACCATCCAGCCGATGGCGATCCAGGCGCCGATCCCGAGGCCCTTGCGGCGGCGACCCTCGGGCCCGAGCGCCACGGCCGCGAGCTCGGTCTCGAACCCGCCGATGGCGGTGCCGCCGGCGAGCGAGTCCGCGACGAGCTCGTCGGCGACGTCGCCCGGCGTGCCGGGCAGCAGGTCACGCGGCGGTTCGGGCACGGCGGATCCTCGGGTCGAGCACGGCGTACAGGAAGTCGACGAGGAAGTTCACGATCACGAAGAGCGCGCCGAACACCAGGATGTAGCTCTGCAGCTCGACGTACTCGTTGGCGACGACGGCCTGGTAGATCTTCAGGCCCATCCCCGGCACGTTGAAGATGACCTCGACGACGACGGCGCCGCCGATGAGCGTGCCGATGTTGAGCCCGGCGACCGTCAGCAGCGTGAGGCTCGACGGCCGCAGCGCGTGACGCCACAGGATGCGCCGGTTCGGGATGCCCTTGGCGCGCGCCATCGTGATGAAGTTCTCCTGCAGGGTCGCGACCATGTCGCTGCGCAGCAGGCGCATGTAGATCGCGATCTGCCCGACCGCGAGCGTGAGCGCGGGCCAGAACATGAACTCGAGGTGGTTGCCGAGCTGCATGTGCCGGCTGCCGTCGAAGAGCGGATCGAGCCATCCGGGGGCGTAGCCCCCGGTCGGGAGGATCTTGAGCTGCGCTCCCAGGAAGTAGCTGATGAGCAGGGCGAGCACGAAGTTGGGGAGTGCGAGCATCGCGAACGAGGTCGTGTTGATGGCGCCGTCGGTGCGCGTGCCGGCGCGGTAGGCGGCGAGCACACCCAGTGGGATCGCGAGGGCCAGCGCGAGGATCTGCGCGTAGACGATGAGCTCGAGCGAGACCGGGAGCGACTGCTTGATCAGGTCGCTCACGGGGGTGTTCGTGGAGTACTGGTGACCGAAGTCGCCCTGGACGACGTTGCCCAGGTAGTCGACGTACTGCGTGAAGAACGGCTTGTCGAGGCCGAGGTCCTTCTTGAGCTGCGCCCGCTGCTGGTCGGTGCCGAACGGGATGATCGTCTTCGTCGGGTCGCCGGGGAGGATGCGGACGAGGCAGAAGGCGAAGAAGCTGACGATCAGCAGCACCACCGCGAGCTGCACGAGCCGCCGCAGGATCAGCTGCACGGGACCGCCTCTCTACCTTCTCCGCTCATGGCCGTGTCGGCCTCGTCCGCACCCCCCTGGCTCTCCCCCTCGACTCAGGACCTGTAGAGGCCGACGACCGGGATCCGGCCGTAGTAGAAGCGGGCCTTCCCACCGTTGTCGGGCAGGGGCGGGCCGAGCAGCCCCTTGACGTTCGGCTTCGCGGCGATGACCCAGTCGACGTACCACATCGGCAGGTTGTAGAGCTGCTGCGACATCCGCTTGTTGAGCTGCGTGTAGGCCGCGACCTGGGCTTCCGGTGTCGACGCGGCCCGGCCCTGGTCGAGCAGCGACTGGAACTGCGGGTCGTTGAACTTCCCGAAGTTCACGGGCGAGCCCGTGTAGAACCACACGTAGCTCGCCGTGTCGGTGTACTGCGGGTCGCTGTGGATGTTGCGCCAGAGCAGCAGGCTGAAGTTGCCCGACAGCGCGTCGTTGATCTCGGCGCTCTGCTCGATCGCCGAGATGTTCGCCGTGATCCCGGCCTGGCTGAGCTCCTGCTGGATGAGCTGGGCCTCGGCGGCGTTGTCGGGGTCGGGTGTGCTGAGCAGCGTGACGTTGAACTGCCCGCCGTGGGCTGCCTTGTATTGCGTGGCGAGTTGCTGCGCCTTCTTCAGGTTGAACTTGGGGAGCCCGCTGTTCTTGACGTAACCGGTCGCGCCCTTGTCGTAGATGCCGGCCGCCAGCTGGAAGATGTTCTTGTTCCGGATCTGGTTGATCTCCTGCCGGTTGATGGCGTAGGCGACCGCCTGGCGGGCCGTGAGGTCGTCGAACGGCGGCTTGGCCACGTTGAACATGTAGTAGCGCTCGTCGCGGGTGCCGCTCTGGTCGCGCAACAACGTCACCTGCCCGGAGCCGAGCTGCTGGAGCTTGTCGATGCTGAGCGCGGTCGAGGTGTGCTCGAGGTCGAGCTGCCCTCCTTCGAGCTGGTTGTCGCGGGCCGAGGCGTCGACGACCGGCACGAACGTGATCTTGTTGAGGTAGGGCAACTGGTTGCCCTTGGCGTCCTTCTGCCAGTAGTTCGGGTTGCGCTCGACGACGAGGCTCTCGTTCTGCTTCCAGTCGACGAGCTTGAACGGACCGGTACCGATCATGTTCGTGGCGCACGTGGCCGGGTTGTTGATCTGCGCCGGCGCCATGATCCCGAGCCGGCCCGTGCTGTAGAGGTAGCCCGGGAACGCCGGCCAGGGCACCTTGGTCGTGACCTTCACGGTCAGCGGGTCGACGACCGAGACGTCCGCGATGTTGGTGAACACGAACGTGAACAACCGCGCGGGCAGGTTCGGGTTCGCCCCCCGGTACGAGTCGAGGTTCAGCTTGAGGGCGTTGGCGTCGAGCGCCTCGCCGTCCTGGAACTTGACGCCGTCGCGCAGCGTGATCGTCCACTGCGTGAAGTCCGCGTTCGGGGTGACCGACTTCGCCAGGTAGGGGACGTACTGACCCTTCGCGTTCGGGACCGTGAGCGTGTCGTAGATCGCCGCCACCACCTGGATACCCGAGATCGCGAGCTGCGCCTGGTTGAGGCAGTAGCCGCCGGTCGTCTCGGCCTCGAGCCCGAAGCGGACCTCGCCGCCCTGCTTCGGACCTTTCGCCGCCGCCCCGGCGCCGGTCGCACCCACCCCGAGGAGCCCGACCGCCGTCACGGCCACAACCCCGATCGCGGCGAGCGCCCGCCTCGCATGACGGCGCGATCCGTGCCCTCGGTCGCTCACGTTCTCCCCCCGGTGCTGGTACCGGGCCACGGCGGGCCCGTCCGGACGTTGCCTGTTCGGTTGTCTCGGCGTGGTCGCGGTTCCCGCCGAAGCGACTGTGACGCCGGTCACGTTCACCTCGAACCGCCAGAATAGAAGCGCTCGACCCCCTGTCAATCGCGCTCCGGCAACATATCTACCAGCCGGTAACGCGCTGAACAGGTCAAACGGCTCTACGGTCCGTGGTCATGGCCGGTGACGGCGCCCGCGCCGGCGGGCCGGAACGGTTCGTGCGGGTGACCCCGAGCTGCCGCATCCCGGTCTCCGAACTGCGCATTCGCGTCAGCCGGTCGGGCGGACCGGGCGGCCAGCACGCCAACACCTCCGACACGAGGGTCGAGGTCAGCTTCGACGTGGCGGCGTCGCGCGCGCTCGGGCCCCGCCAGCGGGAGCGGCTCCGGGCCCGCCTGGGCCCGGTCGTCCGCGCCGTCGCGGCCGACACGCGGTCGCAGGCCCGCAACCGCGAGCTCGCGCTCGAGCGCCTCGTCGCCCGGCTCCGCGCCGGCCTGGCCGTCCGCCCGCCGCGCCGGCCCACGCGTCCCGGCCCGGCGGCCGCACGCGAGCGGGTCGAGGCGAAGCGCCGCCGGGGGGAGCTCAAGCGCACCCGACGCCCGCCTCCACGCGGCGACTGAACGCGTCGCCTGTCGGCGAGGAAGTCGGAGGGCCCCGCGTTGGGGGTCGAAGGGCCCTACTGGCGTGGCCGCGGCGCCGCCGATGATGGCGGTCGAGTCCGGTTCCCCGCTCCTGGGAGGTCATGGTGCGCGTGCGACGGAGGAACCCCGACGACCGCGGATTCGGGGCTGCGACGATGGTGTTTACGCTCATGATCGTCGTGCTCGCGTTCTCCGCGCTCGCGATCGCCGGGCGGGCGTTGTCGAAGAGCAACGACGCGAGCAACCGCGTCCAGGCCTCCGCGGGGACGGAGGTCACGCTGAGCGAGTTCTCGATCTCGCCGAAGATGATCAACGTCGACGTCGGCGCGACGCTGAGCGTGCACAACGCGGGCAAGGTCACGCACAACCTCACCGTGCAAGGCACGAGCCTGAAGACGTCCGACCTGGCCCCCGGAGCGACCGAGAGCCTCGACGTCTCGAGCCTCAAGGCAGGCTCGTACACCGTCTACTGCGCGATTCCGGGCCACAAGGGCGCGGGCATGGTCGCGATGCTGATGGTCGGCGGCGGCACGAGCGGCGCCGCCACGGCAACCGGCGGGACCGACACCGCGGCCAACGACGCGATCGACAAGACGATGGCCGACCGGACCAAGGCGTTCCCCGCGAAGACCGCCGGTGTCGGCAACCAGCCCCTCGCACCGACGGTGCTGCCCGACGGGACGAAGGAGTTCGACCTCACTGCCAAGATCGCCGACTGGGAGGTCGAGCCCGGCAAGACCGTCAAGGCGTGGACCTACAACGGCACCGTTCCGGGACCGCTGATCAAGGTCGACGACGGCGACAACGTCAAGGTCGTCCTCAAGAACGAACTGCCCGAGTCGACCGTGATCCACTTCCACGGCATCACCGTTCCGAACGCGATGGACGGCGTCCCCGACATCACCCAGCCGCCGATCAAGCCCGGTGAGACGTTCACCTACCAGTTCACCGCCCACGGTTCCGAGCTCGGCATGTACCACTCGCACCACCACGCCGAGCACCAGGTGCCCGACGGGCTGATGGGCGTGTTCCAGGTCGGCGACCCGCCCGTGCCGGCCGGGGTCATCGTGACCCAGCAGATCCCGATGGTCCTCAACGACGCCGGCGTGGTCGGCCTCAGCCTGAACGGCAAGTCCTTCCCGGCGACGGCGCCGATCGTCGCGAAGCTGGGCGACTGGGTCGAGATCAACTACTTCGACGAGGGACTGCAGATCCACCCGATGCACCTGCACGGGCTCCCGCAACTCGTCATCGGACAGGACGGCTTCGCGGTCCCGAACCCGTACCAGGTCGACACGTTGATGATCGCGCCCGGCCAGCGCTTCACGGTGCTCGTCCACGCGACCGAGAAGGGCGTGTGGGCGTTCCACTGCCACATCCTCAACCACGCCGAAGGTGACAGCGGCATGTTCGGGATGGTGACGGCCTTCGTCGTGCAGTAGTCCGGCATCTCTTCGGACGCCGGGCTGGGATCGTCCCGGCCCGGCGTGCCGAGAACGCGAGATCTGCGAAGCTGGCGCACCAATGGGCACCGTTGTCGACGTCGTCCTGGTGCTCGCCGGGGTCACGTTGGTGTGCATCGTCCTCGACTCGGCGATGCGAACCTTCGTGCTGCCGCGCGCCGTCGTGTCACGGCTCACGCGCATCGTGTTCCGCAGCCTGCGGGTGCTCTTCGACGCCATCGCCCGGCGCTTCAAGACCTACGAGGGCCGTGACCGCGTCATGGCGTTGTACGCGCCCTTCGGCCTGCTCCTCCTCGTCGTCAGCTGGCTCGTCATCCTCATCGCCGCGTACGCGTTCGTGCTCCGCGGCGCGGTCGTGCACGACTGGGCCAGGGCGTTCGAGCTCAGCGGCTCGTCGCTGTTCACGCTGGGGTTCGTCGTCCCGCCCCGGACCGCGGCCGGCTACGCGTTGTCGTTCGCCGAGTCGGCGTCCGGGCTCGCGGTGCTCGCGCTGCTGATCGCGTACCTGCCGACGATCTACTCGTCGTTCTCGCGCCGGGAGCTGCTCGTCGCGAAGCTCGCGGTGCGGGCGGGGACGCCGCCGACCGCCGTCGAGCTGCTCGAGCGGTTCCACGCCATCGGCTGGACCGACCAGTTGCCCGAGCTCTGGTCGACGTGGGAGGAGTGGTTCGCGGAGCTCGCGGAGACGCACACGACGTTCGCGGTCCTCCCGTTCTTCCGCTCGCCGAACCCGAACCGGTCGTGGATCACGGCGGCGGGCGCCGTGCTCGACGGCGCCGCGCTCGCGAACTCCGCGCTGTCGATCCCGTGGTCCCCCGAGGCCGGCCTGTGCATCCGGGCCGGCTACTTGGCGCTTCGCGAGCTGGCCGACCTGTTCGGCATCCCCTACGACCCGGATCCCGCACCCGACGGGCCGATCAGCATCAGCCGGGACGAGTTCGACGACGCGTACCGCCGGCTCGGCGGGGCCGGCGTCCCGATCCGGCCCGACCGGGAACGGGCGTGGCGCGACTTCGCGGGATGGCGCGTCAACTACGACTCGGTGCTGCTCGCGCTCGCCGGGTTGACGATGGCGCCGTACGCGCCCTGGTCGTCCGACCGGTCGCTGCGGGTCCGGCGCCCGCCGATCCTCAGGGTCCGAACAGCCACGTCTCGCGGAGGCTCGGCGGCGCCCCGCGCCGGATGAACCACTCGGTCCCGAAGCTGTGGGCGAAGAGGTCGGGCGGTGCGGCCAGGAAGAACGAGTCCGACGGGATCTGGCTCGCATGCGCCGCCATCGCGGCCCGCTTCTGCTCGGCGAAGGCGCGGACGTCGACGGTCGTGGTGATCCGGTCGGCGTCGACCCCCACGTCGAAGGTCTCGGGGTCGGGCATGTCGTCGGGCGGCGGCTCCAGCGCCAGCTCGTCGCGGGTGGCGCGGATGAGGTCGCGGACGTGCTCGCGGTCGACGGTCGCCTCGTACACCCGCGCCGTCCCGGCGAGCTCGGCCGCCCGCACACCGACCCGGTGCACCTGCACGTGGTCGGGGTGCCCGTACCCGCCCCGCTCGTCGTAGATCGTGAGCGTGTCCGCGGCCTCCTCCCGGAGGATCCGGGCCAGGCGCGCCGCCGCCTCGTCGACGTCGGCCGACCAGAACGAGCCGGCGGCGTCGTTGAGCGGCTCGCCCTCCATCCCCGAATCCGAGTAGCCGAGGTACTCGACCCGGGCCACGCCCAGGATCTCCGCGGCCCGCCGGGTCTCGGCCACCCGCCGGTCGGCCAGCGTCTCGCCCGGCGCGAGCACACCGTCGGCGACCTCGCCGTGGTCGCCCCGCGTCGCGACGACCAGCACCACCCGGTGGCCCTCGGCGGCGGCCCGGGCCATCGTCCCTGCGGTCAGGATCGCCTCGTCGTCGGGATGGGCGTGGAACACCACGAGCGTGCCGGCCATCGCCGCATGCTCGCGCGCCGCGCCGCGGCGTTCGCGAAGCTGACACGCAAGTCAGGGATCGACGCTAGAGTCCTCCCGAGGTCGCCGGCTCCGGGGGGTTCCAACGCCGATGCGGAATGGCGGATGGGGGGCATCCCGTGCCGCCGCGCTGCTGCTCGCGATCGGCCTCGTCGCCGGCCTCGGCGCGGCGCCGGCCGGCGCCGCGGTTCCGCCGCCGACCGACCCGGGTACGCCCGGGGTCACGGCCACCACGATCCGCGTCGGGGGCGTCGCGGCGCGCACCGGCGCCGACGGGCGGGTCTACGAGCACGCCCTCGCCGGGGCGCGTGCCTACTTCGACCTCGTGAACCGGTCGGGTGGCGTGGGCGGGCGGCGGATCCGCCTCGTCGCGACGGCCGGCGACGCGGGGGACCCGGCGCGTGACGTCGCGTCGGTGCGCGAGCTGGTGGAGCGCCGCGGCGTGTTCGCGGTCCTGCCCGTCGCCACGCCGAGCTTCGCGGCGGCCGGCTACCTCGCGACGAACGCGGTGCCCACCTTCGGTTGGACGGCGCCCGGCGGAGCCACGACCGCGTGGAGCGCCGGGCCGACGCTCTTCGGCGACGCCGGCTCGTACGAGTGCCTGACCTGTGCGCGGCTGCCGGCGGCGTTCGTCGCCCACGAGGTCGGAGCGACCCGCGTCGCGGTCGTCGCCGGCCCGACGCCCGGTGCGGCGGCGTGCGCCCGCGGGCTGCAGGCGGCCTTCGCCCGGTACGGGCCGCCGGTGGAGCTCGTCGACTCGGGGGCGACCGCGGGCGCGAACGACGCACAGAAGCTGCACGACCTCCGCGTCGACTTCGTCGCGATGTGCGGCGACGTCGGTGCCGCGGCCCGGCTCGCCGACGCGCTCCGCGGTGCCGGCACGCAGGACGCCCACCTCTTCGTCACCGACGGGTACGCGCCCGCGGCCGCCAGACGGCTCGGCGCCAGCCTCGACGGCGTGTACACGGCCACCGGGTTCCTCCCCGTCGACCCCGCCTCGAAGGTGCCGGGCATGCGGCAGTTCGTCGCCGCGATGAAGGCGGTGCACGTCGCGGCGGACGAGCAGGCGCTGGCCGGGTGGCTGAACGCCGCCCTGTTCGTCGCCGGGCTGCGCGCGGCCGGCGCCGAGCCGACGCGGGCGCGGGTGGTCGACGCGATCAACGCGATGACGGACGACACCGCCGACGGCATCCTCCCCGGGCTCGACTGGAGCGCCGCCGGGCACGGGCCGGCGCGAACCGGGTGCTCCGCGTACGTCGAGGTCGTGAAGGGCGCCTACGTCGCGCGGTTCGGGCAGCCCGGAAAGCCCTTCGTCTGCTTCCCGCAGTATCCCGACCCGGCGACGGTCGACGCGCCGACCTACCGCTGAGGTCACGGAGCCAGTGAAGACGCGGCAAAGGATGCGTAGGCTTTGACGATCTTGCGACCTCGTGGGGACGTGACGCCGTGGACGTGATCCAGTGGCTCATCGAGGGGTTCCCGGTCGGCTGCGTGTACGCGCTCGTGGCCATCGGTCTCGTCCTCACGTACAAGACGACCGGTGTGTTCAACCTCGCGTTCAGCGCCCAGGCGTTCTTCTCCGCCTGGGTGATGTACGACTTCGTCGAGCTCAACCACCGGCCGTTGTGGCTGGGCTTCGTCGTCTCGGTGTTGATCGCGGCGCCCGCGCTGGGCTTCGTGCTCGACCGCGCGCTGTTCCGTTACATGCGGACGGCATCGGGCGTGGTGAAGCTCGTCACGGCGCTCGGGTTGTTCGTCGCCATCCCCGAGATCGTGAAGGCCGTCTTCGACGAGCAGGCGCAGTACGGCCCGCCGAGCGTCGCCCCGCTGATCGGGATCGCCAAGAACAAGGTGTTCCACATCGGCGACTACGTGGTCGCCGCGGACCGGATGACGACCGTGATCGTCACGCTCGTCGTCGTCGTTGCGCTCGGCCTGCTGTTCCGGTACACCGCGATCGGGTTGCGCATGCGGGCAGTCGTCGAGAGCCCCCGCATGGTCGAGCTGGCGGGTGTCGACTCGGAACGCACGGGGACGATGTCGTGGATGCTCTCGAGCTTCCTCGCCGGGCTCGCCGGCGTCCTGCTCGCCCCGCTGTTCGCCACGCTCGACGCCAACAACTACACGCTGCTCATCGTCGCCGCGATCGCCGCGGCCGCCGTCGGCCGGCTCAACAGCATCCCGATGACCCTGCTGGGCGGGCTCATCCTCGGCATCGGCCAGCGCGCGCTCCCCGACGTGCTGAGCCAGTTCGGGATCGGCGTCGACAGCTCGCTCTCTCAGGACCTGCGACCCGCGTTCCCGTTCCTCCTCCTGTTCCTGCTCCTCATCTTCTGGCCCGCGCTGCGCAACCGGCGGGAGGTCACCGACCCGCTCGCGGGGGTCGACCCGCCGCCCCCCGCGGTCGCAGCCGAGTACAAGAACGCAGAGCTGCAACGGACGACGAAGATCATGTTCCCGATCTTCATCACGGGGTTCCTCGTCGTGATGATGACGCTCGTCACGCCGCTGTGGGTCAACCGCCTGACGTTGGGCTTCGTGCTCGCGGTGATCTTCCTCTCGATCACCGTGTTCACCGGCTTCGGTGGTCAGATCTCGCTCGCGCAGGCCACGTTCGCCGGCATCGGCGGCTTCACGATGGCGAACCTCGCCCACGACTGGGGCATACCGGTGCTGCTGGCGACGCTGATGGGCGCGGTGCTCGCCGCCGCCGTCGGCGCGCTGCTCGCCGTCCCCGCCCTGCGCCTCGGCGGCATCTACCTCACGCTCGCGACCCTCGCCTTCGGGCTCATGGTCGAGCAGGTCGTCTTCAACCGCGAGGACGTGTCGAACGGCGAGTTCGGCCTCGGCGTGTCGAGACCCGAGTTCGCGCGCGGCGACCGCGCGTGGTTCCTGCTCGTGTTCGGGATCTTCGCGATCGTCGGCTTCCTGGTGATCTTCATACGGAAGGGGACGACGGGCCGCTTCTTCGCCGCGCTCCGCGGCAGCGAGACCGCCGCCGCGTCGATCGGGATCAACGCGACGCGCCAGCGGATCGTGCTGTTCGCGCTGTCGTCGGGGATCGCCGGGTTGGGCGGTGGTCTCCTCGCCATGCACGACGGCACGATCTATCCGTCGACCTACCCGGTGTTGCTCGGCGCCGCGTGGGTCGTCCTCGTCGTCACGCTCGGCACACGGACCGTCGACGGCGCGGTGAACGCCGCCATCGGCTTCGTCGTGTTCCAGTGGCTGCTGACCGACGCGCTGCAGCTCCCGGGCAGCTTCCCGCTCATCCTGTTCGGCCTGGGCGCGATCACCTATGCCCGCCATCCCGAGGGCATCGTCGAGCTGCAGACGCGGAAGGCCATCCTGGCGCAGGTCCGCGGGCGGGCCTTCAACGTGCGGGCGAAGGCCATGGCGGCCGCGGGACGGGTGCCGAGGGAGTTCACGCCCAGCGCGCTGGTCGTCGTCCCGGTCGCGGCCGGGCCGGTGCTGTACACGCTGTACGTGTTCGGTCGCAGCCTCGGCCAGGGCCACTGGGTGACCGTCCACTCGCCGACCCTGCTCGCGTTCGTCCTGCCCAGCGTCGCCTTCCTGCTCGCGTGGATCTTCCGCACCGACCTCCTGCTGCGCCGCGCCGGCGGCTACGCGCGCGGTCCGCAGCTGCTGCTCGCCGGCGGCGTGGTCGGCGCGCTCGTCGGACTGCTGTTCAACAGCCAGGGTTGGGCGCAGGGCAGCGCGCTCGACGACGCCCTCGTCGGTCTGCCCGTGGGGATCGCGCTCGTCGCGTTCACGCTGCTGCCGTGCCACTACGAGCGGATCGCCGCCGCGCGCGACTGGCGGGACCCGTGGGTCACGTGGCGCGACGGGCGGACGCCGAGCGGGTTCGTGCTGGCCGGCGTCTACCTGTTCCACCGCGTCACGACCGACAACCCGCCCGGCGGCTGGCCGGTGTACTTCGTCGCCGCCGTGTCGGTGATCACATGGCTGCAGTGGGTCGCGGCGGTCCAGGGGGCGTGCAACGAGCTGTGGCTCGGCCCGGTGGGCGGCGAGGACGAGGCGGCGGTCGAGGCCGCCCCCGTCGCCGCCGAGGTTCCCGCGGCGACCCCGGTGGGTGGGGGGATGCAGGTATGACGCTCGCGCCGGCCACGACCAGCCTCCTCGACGCCCGGGGCGTCACCAAGCGGTTCGCGGGGATCACGGCGCTCAGCGCCGTCGACCTGCAGGTCGGGTACGCGGAGATGGTCGGCCTGATCGGCCCGAACGGCGCCGGGAAGACGACGTTCTTCAACTGCCTCCTCGGCATGCTGCGTCCCGAGGAGGGCACGATCGAGTTCGACGGCCGCGACCTGGGCGGGTCCCCCGTGTACAAGCGGGCGCGCCTCGGGTTCGGCCGCACCTTCCAGCGACTCGAGCTGTTCTCGGGGATGAGCGTGCGCGAGCACCTGCTCGTGACCGAGCGGTCGCGGCGCGGCGACGGGCGTCTGTGGAAGGACCTGCTGAACCTGTCGAAGCCGCGAGCCGACGAGCTCGCGGCGTGCGAGGAGATCATCGAGCTGCTCGGCCTCGAGCACGAGGCCGACCGGCCGGTCGAGGCGTTGAGCCTCGGCCGCGGCCGCCTCGTCGAGCTCGGGCGCGCCCTGATGATGCAGCCCAAGCTCCTGCTGCTCGACGAGCCGTCGTCGGGCCTCGACATGCGGGAGACGGCGGCGCTCTCGGAGCGGCTCGCCTCGGTCAAGCAGGAGCGTGGCTTCGCCGTGCTCCTCGTCGAGCACGACGTCGAGATGGTGCAGCGCCTCGTGTCGCGGCTCTACGTCCTCGACTTCGGCACGCTCATCGCGTCCGGCCCCACCGACGACGTGCTCGGCGACGAGGCCGTCCGCAAGGCCTACCTGGGAGACGTGGTGTGACCGAGCAACCGGACGGAGCGAGCGGCGTGAACGGTGCGGCGCCGTTGCTCGAGCTGCGCGACGTCGACGCCGGGTACGGGCCGTTCCGGTCGTTGTTCGGGGTGTCGTTCGCGATCCGGCCGCACTCGGTGATGGCGCTGCTGGGATCGAACGGGTCGGGCAAGACGACGGTCGTGCGCGTCTGCTCCGGGCTGCTCAAGCCCACCTCGGGTCGCGTGCTGTTCGAGGGCACCGACGTGACCGGCAAGCGCGCGTACAAGCTCGCCCGCCTCGGGGTCATCCATGCACCCGAGGGGCGTTCGGTGTTCGCGTCGCTCACCGTCGAGGAGAACCTCGCGCTCACCTTCCGTCAGGTGTTCGGCCGGCGCGGGACGCAGGGCGCGCTGCAGCGGGCGTACGACCTCTTCCCGAGGCTGGGGGAGCGGCGCCGCCAGATGGCCGGCACGCTCTCGGGCGGGGAGCAGCGGATGCTGTCACTCGCACGCGTGCTCGTGCGGGCCCCCAAGCTGCTGATCACCGACGAGCTCTCGCTCGGACTCGCCCCGGTCGTGATCGACGAGGTCTACGAGACGCTGGCCACGATCCGCAACGCGGGGACGGCGTTGCTCATCGTCGAGCAGCACGTCCGCCAGGCGCTCGGCCTCGCCGACGACGTCGTCGTGCTCGCCAAGGGCACGGTCACGCTCTCGGGCCCGGCGGCGGAGCTCGGCGACATCACCGAGCGCCTCCTGCCCGCGGCCCACGAGGCTCCCCACCCCAACGGCCAGCACTAGGGGGGAGCAGGCCGCAGGCCGTGGGCACCCGCGCCGGACGCGGCAGCGCCGCCCCGAAGGGCGGCGCTGCTCCATCCGCCGAGCCGCTCCGTGGGGGCGGCCCGTTGCGCGCGTGAGGTGGACGGTTACTTGGCGGTGCCGTTGATGATGTCGGCGCAGGGGCCGCTCGCGAGCACGTTCGGGTCGCCGAGCGCCTGCAGGTTGCAGACGGTCTCGGCGGTCACCTTCCACTTGCCGTGGTCGAGGATCGCGCCGCCGGGTGCGGTGACGAGACCCTTCGCGACCTGCCCGTTCAGGACGAGGTCGTAGGCGACCTGGGCCGACTTGCCGTTCTTGGCGCAGGTGATCGAGTTGATCTGGATGCTCGTCGTCGCGGCCGCGGCCGCGTTGGCCGCCGCGCTCGCCTCGAACTGGGCCTTGAAGGCCGCGTTCGTGTCCATGAACTGGATGTACGCCTCCTTCTGCTGAGGCGTGTACCCCTTGGTGCCGTTCAGGAAGTAGTCGTAGGCGTTGCGGATCGCGGCCTCGTCGCACTTCGCCTTCTTCTTCTTCTTTTTCTTCTTCTCGACGACGCTGTGGTGGCTCTTCCCGTTCACCGACGCGCCCGCCGTCGTCGCCGTGGCCTCGAGCGTCAGCGCGCCCGCAGCCAGGGCGGCGACCAGCAGCACGAGCGCTCGTCTCCGCATGGTCCCCCCCATCCCCTTGTCGTCCCCGACGCCGTCCGCCCGGGTTCGAAGCTGACGTGACTGTCAGGGAATATAACCCGGCGTCTCCGCCGGCGGGTGTCGCCTCCGAGGTCTCATGCCGGTCCGTAGACCGCGGCGCGAGTGACGGTCGCGAGCGTGTCGAGCATCTCCTCGCGGCCGACCTCGAGCTGGCGCGAGAGCACGTAGTAGCTGCTGCGCTCGATCATGGCGACGATCGCGAGGGCGGCGACCTCCGGGTCGACGTCGGGGGCCGCGGCGCCGATGCGCTCGGCCAGGCAGGCCGCGAAGCGCACGACGAGCTCCCCGCCGATGCGGCCGAACTCGCTGTCGACGATCTCCGCCTCGGTCCACGCCCGGATCACGGGGCCGTACTGGTCGTAGAGGTCGGCGAAGCGCCCGAGCCAGTCGCGCAACGCCCCGCGCCCGTCGCCGTCGGGCGTGAACGCGGGGAACTCCGACGCGAGCTCGACCATGTGCTCGGCCACGTCGACGGCCAGGGCCCGGAAGAGGTCCTCTTTGTTGGCGAAGTAGAGGTAGAAGGTGCCGTGGGAGGTCTTGGCCGCCTTCACGATGTCGTCGACCCGGGCCGCGTGCAGCCCGCGCTCGGCGAACACCGCCACGCCCGCGTCGAGGAGGCGGCGGAGCGTGCGGCGACCGCGGGCGCGCAGCTCGCGGCCCTGCGCGGGGGTGCCGACCCGGGACGCGCCGGTTCCGGCCGGTCTCTGGGCCATCCGACGAGGGTAGAGGGAGATGACGCCTGTGTCACGTTTCGGGCCGCTCGCGATACGCTCCGAAACATGACCACTGCCTCGACCGCACCGTCGTTCGCCGACCTGGAGGTCGGCGACACCGCGCCGCCGCTCGTCGTCGAGAAGCTGACGCGCACGAACTTCGTCCGCTACGCGGGCGCGTCCGGCGACTTCAACCCGATGCACCACGACGAGACGATCGCCACCTCCGTCGGCAACCCGTCGGTCTTCGGGCACGGCATGCTGACCGCGGCGCTGATGGCCCGGGTCGTGAAGGACTGGTTCGGGCCGGAGTCCATGCGCCGCTACCACGTCCGGTTCTCGAAGCAGGTCTGGCCCGGCGACACGCTGACCTTCGACGCCACGGTCACCGGCAAGCGGGAGGAGGGCGGCGAGTCCCTCGTCGACCTCGAGCTGACGGCGAAGAACCAGGACGGGGTCGAGGTGCTCACCGGGTCCGCCACGGCCGCGGTGGGAGGCTGACATGGGGCTGCTCGACGGACGCGTCGCCGTCGTCACCGGCTCCGGCCGCGGGATCGGCCGGGAGCTCGCCCTGTGCATGGCGCGCGAGGGCGCGAGCACCGTCGTCAACGACGTGGGCGGCAGCGTCGACGGCCGGGGCACCGAGGCCGACCCGGCGGCGCAGGTCTGCAAGGAGATCGAGGCGTCCGGCGGCAAGGCCGTCCCCAACTACGACTCGGTCAGCGACTTCGCCGCCGCGGAACGCATCGTCGGAACCGCCGTCGACGCGTTCGGCAAGATCGACATCCTCGTCAACAACGCGGGGATCGTGCGCGACCGCACGCTCGTGAAGATGACCGAAGAGGACTTCGACGCCGTCATGGCCGTCCACCTCAAGGGCTCGTTCAACTGCGCGCACCACGCCGCGATCCGCATGAAGGACGCCGGGTACGGCCGCATCATCAACATCACCTCGTCGGCCGGGCTGCGAGGCAACTTCGGGCAGACCAACTACGGCGGGGCGAAGGCCGCGCTCATGGGCCTGACCTTCATCTGGGCGCTCGAGCTCGGGCGCCACGGCATCACCGTCAACGCGGTCGCGCCCGCCGGCGCGACCCGGATGACCGCAGGCCTCTACGAGCGTGCCGGCACCGAGCCGCCGCCCGAGCAGAACCCGGCGCACAACGCGCCGCTCGTCGCGTTCCTCGCGTCGGAGCGGGCCGGGCATGTGAACGGCCAGATCCTCGGCCGCACCGACTACGCGTTCACCCTGTTCCAGCACCCCAAGCAGATCGCGTGGATGTGGCGCGACGGGGGCTGGACGCCCGAGCTCGTCGCCCAGTACTTCGACCAGACCCTCGGTCAGCACCTCCAGACGGTCGGGATGGTGATGCCGAGCGGCATGGAGTACACGGGCAAGTCGTAGGCGCCGGTCGGTCGGGCGCGTCGGCGTGCGGTACCCGCTCGGGGTCGTCGACGTCGTCTACTGGAGCGACGGCGACGTTGTCGCCCGGGCCGAGCACGCCCGGGCCGACGGGTTCGACCACGTCGACGTCGCCGTCGACGTCGACCCGGCGACCCTGGCCCTGCCCGTCGGGTGCCCGACCGCCTTCCCGCGCCCGGTGCCGGGCTGGTGCTCGACGCCGGCACCCGTGGCCGGCGAGGGCATGTGGGAGTGGTGCGTGAAGCGGTGGCGGGCCGCGCCGGGCGCGCTCATGGAGCCGTGGGCGGGCGCGGCGGTGAACTCGCTCGACTCGGCGCGGGCGATGATGGCCGAGGTACCGGGCCTGCGCCTGCTGGTCGACACCGGCCACGTGGCCGACTGGGGCGGCGACCCGCTCGAGCTGCTCGAGTACGCGGGACACGTCCAGCTGCGCCAGGGACGGCCCGGGTCGACGCAGCTCCACGTCGACGACCCGACCGGCGTCGTCGACTTCGCGGCCGTGCTCGCGCGCCTCGACGCGCTGGGCTACCGCGGCCGCCTGTCGGTCGAGTACTTCGACCTCCCCGACCGCGGCTGGCCCCTCGCCGATCCGGTCGCCTGGGCCAACGACCTCGCCGCGGCGGTGCGCACACTCCTCCCCTGAACCGTGCCACCTTGGCGTGCCTCCGACGCCGGTGATCGCGTCTGTGCCATCTTCCGCCGTACGCGCAGGTTTCCCAACAGACGCGGATAGGTTCAGGGGATGGCGCTCAGGGTGCTCAACATGATGCGCGAGCTCGGCGAGCAGGCGGTGCTGTCCGTCGACCCGGACGCCGAGGTGGTGGCCGTCCCGCCCGCCGAGGAGTTCGCGGACGCGCTCGCCGACGGTCTCTCGGGCGAGATCCTCCTCGCGTCCTGGCTCGGACACCCGATCTTCGACCATCTCGACGAGCTCGGGGTGCAGTGGATGCACATCCCCGGAACGGGCGTCGACGCGTGGCCCCGTGAGCTGCTCGGCGGACGGACGGTGACGTGCGCGCGGGGCGCGAGCGCGATCCCCATCGCAGAGTTCGTGATGGGCGAGATCCTCGCGTACGCGAAGCAGTTCCCCGAGGTCTGGATCACGGAGCCGCCGGAGCGCTGGAACGTCGCGCACCTCGACGAGCTCTGCGGGCAGACCCTCGGCCTCATCGGGCTCGGCGGCATCGGGACGGCCGTGGCGCGCCGCGCCCTGGCCTTCGACATGCGCGTGCGCGCGCTGCGCCGACGCCCGGCCCGCGAGGCGCTCGCCGGGGTCGAGCTCGCCCGTGACCTGCCCGACCTGCTCGGGACGTCCGACCACGTCGTCGTCGCCGCACCGGCGACGCCGGCGACGCAGCGCATGCTCGACGCGGACTCGCTGAAGCTCGTGAAGCCCGGCGTCCACATCGTGAACATCGCCCGCGGTGCGCTGATCGACCAGGACGCCCTGCGCGCCGCGCTCGACGACGGCCGCGTCGCGATGGCGAGCCTCGACACGGTCGACCCCGAGCCGCTGCCCGCCGGCCACTGGATGTACACCCACCCGAAGATCAGGCTGAGCGCGCACGTGTCGTGGAGCACCCCGCGTGGCTTCGAGCGGATGGTGGCGCTGTTCGCCGACAACCTCGAGCGCTACCTCGCGGGGCAGCCGCTGCACGACATCGTGGACGCCGACGAGGGGTACTGAGCTGGCCGGCCCGGAGCGCTCGCCGGGCGCCGTCGTCGTCGGCACCGGGTTCGGGACGCGTGTGCACGTCCCGGCCCTGCGCGCCGCCGGCTTCACCGTCGAGGCACTGGTCGGTCGCGATCCCGACCGCACGCGCCGGCGTGCCGACCGGCTCGGCGTGGCGCGCGCGTGCACGTCGCTCGACGACGCGCTCGCGATCGTGGGCGTGGAAGCGGTCACGATCGCGACGCCGCCGGCCGGGCACGCCGAGCTCGCGATCCGCGCCGCGGAGGCGGGCCGTCACGTGCTGTGCGAGAAGCCGTTCGCGTTCGACACCGGAGAGGCGCGCGCGATGCTCGGTGCCGCCGAGCGTGCCGGCGTCACGCATCTCGTCGGGCACGAGTTCCGCTGGGCGACGGACCGCGCGACCGTCGGGCGCGCCATCGCCGAGGGCCGGATCGGCGAGCCCCGTTTCGCGACGTTCCTCTCGTACGTGCCGCTCGTCGCCGATCCGGCCGCGGCGGTGCCCACGTGGTGGTTCGACCCGCGGGCGGGTGGCGGATGGCTCGGCGCGTCGGGATCGCACGTCGTCGACCAGATCCGGGTGTGGCTGGGCGAGTTCGCCGAGGTGAGCGCCCGTCTCGCCGTCGTGTCGGCGCGGGACGCCGTCGCCGAGGACTCGTTCACGATCCGGTTCCGCCTCGCCTCCGGCGTCGACGGCGTCCTCCAGCAGACCGCCGCCGCCTGGGGGCCCATGGCCGGCGCCACCCGCGTCGCCGGGACCGACGGCACGGTGTGGATCGACGGCGACGAGGCCTGGCTGGCGGACCGCGACGGAACGCGCCGCCTCGAACCGCCGGCCGATCTCGCGTTGCCACCGGCTCCCGAGGCGACCGACGACCCGCGCCACCGCTTCACGCACCTCGAGCTCGGCCCGTACACGCGGCTCTGCGAGTGCCTGCGCGCCGGGGTCGACGGCCGTCCGCCCTCCGCCTCGGTGCCCGTCCCGACCTTCGCGGACGGCCTCGCCGAGATGGTCGTCCTCGACGCTGTCCGCGAGTCGGCCGCCCACGACGGCGCGACCGTCCGCCTCTGATTCGCGGATTACCAGGGGGTGCCGTAGCGGTCGCGGTGGGTGCGGGTGGCGACCGGGTCGCGGCGCGACAGGCCGAGCGGGCGGGCGGGGTAGCCGAGGGGGACGACCGCCTGCGGAACGACCGGGTCGGGGAGGGCGAGCAGCTCGGTGAGCTCGGCGCCGTCCTGGATCCCGAGCGTCGTGAGGGCCGATCCGAGTCCCAGCGCGCCGGCGGCGAGGAGGAGGTTCTGGACGGCCGGGAAGATCGACGACGCCACCGTCTGGCGCAGGCACCGCTCGAGGTCGGCGCACACGACGACGAGCACGGGTGCGGCCCGGTAGCCGCCACCGGCGATCCCCTCGTCGACCTCGGCGAGCAGCTTCGGGTCGAGCCGCTGCTCCGCGAACGCCCTGCCGCCCGCGGCCCAGGCGCGCTCGGTCAGGTCGGCGATCGCGGCGCGGGTCGTGTCGTCACGCACGACGACGAAGACCCAGGGCTGGCGGTTCTCGGCGCTCGGCGCGTACGTCGCGCACTCGAGCACCCGTTCGACGACAGCGTCCTCGACGGGTGTGGGTGCGAACGCGCGGTGGGCGCGCTGGCGGCGGACGACGTCGAAGAAGCCGGGTTCGTCGTCGGTCACGCGCGCCGTTCGCCGAGCCGCTTGAACGTGTTGACGTACATGATGCGCAGCGCGTCGTGCCAACCCCACTCCGCGAACTCGGGTGTGCCCTGACGGCCGAAGCGCTCCTCGACGAGCGGCGTCATGGACTTGAACGCGAGCTCGGGCTCGTCGGTGTCCATCTCGTAGAAGTGCAGGTACCGGGGGTCGCCGCCGGTCGCGTTCTCGTAGGGCGTGATCATCGTGTAGCCGGGGACGCCGACCTGCGCGATGCGGCGGATGTGGACGAAGTCGCCCCAGTCGCGCAGCGCCTGCGCGTCGGCCGGGTCGTTCGGGCTGATGAGGACGAGCGAGAGACCGATGGTCGGCCGGCCCGAGAGGCTGCCCTGACCGGGCCGTGGGGTGCGCCGGAAGTGCAGCCCGTCGACGTCCGCGGGCGTCGGCGGCGGCGCGAACCCGTCGCCGACCTCGTAGACGCCGAGCAGCGTGAACTCGGGGAGGACGCGGGGGAGGTCGGCCCGGTCGACGTGCACGTTCTCCCACCACGTCGCGCGCTCGACGCCGGGCAAGGAGAGCACATCGGGCACGCGCTCCGCCGCGTACGACTCGGGCGCGCGGCTCGTCATCTCGAGCCACAGCCCCCGCGTATCGCGGCCCTCCACGGCCGCGGAGTCTAGGGAACTCGCGAGCTACCGGGGCGGTGAGGCGACCTGCCGCGGAGGGCCTGATGGGTCAGGCCGCCTCACCGTCCGGTCCGTCGTCGTCGACATGGATCAGTCGCACGACGACGTGCTCCCCACCACCGTCCGAGGGTCCGATCGAGCGCAGCGCGTAGCAGGACGAGCTGCAGCCATTCGCGGGGGACGAGATCGGCCCGGGCCGCTCGGGGGAGGATCCTGCGGGCGACCGCCGCCCCGGGCGTCTCCCGCGCGCGCTCCGGATCGGCACGAGCAGGCCCAGGGTCTCGGTCGAACCGACGGTTTCCGACTCGGCCGGGGCCCACCGCCCAGTGCGGTCGTCCGCCCCGGTGAGCTCGAGCCGAGTCATGTGATGGCATCGGAGGACGCGCCCGGGCCACGGAGACACGGACGGGTCGAATCCGCGTGATCCAGCCGGGCCACCGGCGCGCGGACCAAGGTCCCGTGCCATGCAGCGTGGCGACGAAGATACCGACCGCGCGAAGGGTGCAGTACCCTTGCGCCCCGGGAGGACGCCGGGGCCCGTGGCCCCGGCGGACGCGACACCGGCGCCTCGGCGCCCGACCGCGTGGGACGGCAACATGGCGAACACGACCCCGACCGGTGGTCCGAGTCTCACCGACACGGGCGAGTCCATCGCCGTCCTGATCGTCGACGACCACGAGCTCGTCGCCGAGGCGCTCGTCCTGGCGCTGAACGAGGTGCCCGACTTCCACGTCGTCGGGCGTGCCGGCACGGTCGAGGAAGCCGTCGAGATGGCGCGAATCCGCCGGCCGCGCGTCGTCGTCGTCGACTACCGCCTGCCCGACGGCACGGGCGCGAACGCGACGACGCGCATCCGCGAGGAGAACCCCGATCTCGACGTCGTCATGCTCACCGCACACGCCGACGCGAAGACCGCGGCGGAAGCGCTCGAGGCGGGGTGTAGCGGCTTCGTGCCGAAGGAGCGCCAGGTCGACGATCTCGTGCGCGCGATCCGCGGCGCGGTCGCGGGCGAGATCGTCGTGCCGCCGGAGCTGCTCGACGGGCTGGTGTCGCGCCTGCGGCCCCGGCGTCCCGAGCTCGGCGACGATCTCACCCCGCGGGAGGTCGAGGTCCTGACGATGCTCGCCGAGGGCCGCTCGACCGATCAGATCGTCCAGACGCTGATGTTGAGCACGCACACCGTCCGGAACCACATCCGCAGCATCTTGGCCAAGCTCCAGGCGCACTCGCGTCTCGAGGCCGTCGCCGTCGCAGTGCGGCTCGGCATCGTGCGCGCGGGCGGCGCCAAGTGACGGCCGCCCGCCCGATCCGGGTGGTGCTGGCCGAGGACGAGTCGATCCTGCGGGATGCGCTGAGCGCGTACCTCGCGACCGATGCCGGCGTCGAGCTGGTGGCGACGGCGACCGATGCCGACGGCGCGGTCGACCTCGTCGAACGACTCCGGCCCGACGTCGCCATCATCGACGTCCGGATGCCCGGCGGCGGCCCGAGCGCGACGCGTGCCATCACGACGCGCGCGCCCGGGACGAGCGTCATCGCCTTCTCTGCGTACGACGACGAGACCGCGAAGGCGGAGATGCTCGCGGCGGGCGCGGTGCGCTACGTCGTCAAAGGCCAGTCGCCGGGCGAGATCCTCGACTCGATCCATTCCGTCGCGGGCCGCGGCTGAGCCGACGATCCTCGTTCGGTCGGTGAGGCATCAGGGCAGCCACCACTCGACGACGGTGCCGCCGCCGGGAGTGCTCCGGATCTGGAACGTTCCGCCGGTCATCGCCGCCCGCTCGCGCATGCTCGTGAGCCCGAGCGGCGACGAACCGCTGTTCGCGCCGCCGAGCTCGAAACCGACACCGTCGTCGCTCACGCGGGTGACGAAACCACGGTCGCGCGTCTCGACCACGACGTCGACGCGTGACGCACGCGCGTGCCGGCGCACGTTGGCCAGCGCCTCCTGCGCGATGCGGTAGAGCACGATCCGCGTCGCGTCCGAGGGCTCGGCGTCGTAGTTCGTCACGAGGTTCCAGTCCACGCTGTCGTCGCCGAAGGTCTCGTCGAGGAGCTCCTCGAGAACCTCGCGCAGACCGGCGCGGTCGAGGGCCGGCGGCCGGAGCTCGAACAGCAGCGTCCGGACGCGCTGGATGGTCGTCTCCACCGTCTGCTCGAGCGTGGCCAGGAGCTCCCGCTGTTCGGGATCGTCGATCCGGTTCGCGAGCATGCGCAGGCGGATGCCGACCGCGACCATCGCCTGGATGGCGTCGTCGTGCACCTCGCCCGCGATCCGTTCCCGCTCGTCCTCGGCCGCGCGCACGAGCGCGCCGACGAGCTGGGCCCGGTCGCCGGCGGCCCGCTCCGCCTCCTCGGCCCGGAGCGCCAGGCTGCGGATCACGAGCCGGTCGGCGGCGGCGTAGGCGAGCAGCACGGCGAGGCCGCCGGCGACACCGACCACGATCACGTCGGAGTCCTGGTGGCCGTCGCTCGTGACGACGAGGGCCACCACCAGCAGCGGGAGCACGGCGACGAGTGCGGCGAGAGCGGCCATCCCGCGCAGCCCCGCGAAGAGGTTTCGCACGCTGCGGGCGAATGTACCAGCGCAAACGGGCGCGGCCGCGGTCCTCCCGACCGGACCCCGGCGGCGCGAGGCCGATCGGTAACCTGACGGACGTGTCAGTACCGAGGAGTGGGGCGCGCCGCACGGGCGCGCCGGGCGAGCCGAGGGTGCCGGGCGAGCGGGGGGAGCCGGGCGAGCCGGGGGAGAGCGGTCTCCGCCTGAAAGCGGTCCCCGCGCCGGGGGAGGCGCCGATGCCGGCGGCGGACGCCGCCGCGCTGCTCCGGGCCAACGCGGCCGCGCCGGAGCGCCGGGACCGCCCGGCCGTCCGCTTCGAGGACCGGGTGTGGACCCACGGCGAGTACGTCGCCGAGTGCATGCGCTGGGCGAACCTCTTCCGCTCGCACGCGGCGCGCGCCGCCGCGCCCGACGGCGCGCTGCACGTCGCCGTCCTGCTCGACAACACGCCCGACTACCTGTTCGCGCTGGGCGGAGCCGCGCTCTCGGGGTCCGCGGTGGTCGGGCTCAACCACACCCGGCGCGGTGAGAACCTCCGGCGCGACGCCGAGCACACGCACTGCGGGCTCGTCGTCACCGAGCCGCGTCACGAGGCGCTGCTCGAGCCGATCGCCGCCGCGCTCCCACCCGTCCTCGTGTCGCACCGCTTCCCGGAGCCGGGCATCGAGGACGGACCGTCGGTGTTCCCCGACGACCTCGACGACGCGCTCGGCGCGTTCGACGCGACCGATCCCGGGTGCGAACCCGGAGCCGACACGCTCTGGGCGCTGATCTTCACGTCGGGCACGTCCGACGCGCCGAAAGCCGTGATCTGCACCCACCGCCGGTTCCTGGTCACCGGCAACCGGATGGGCATCATCATGGACCTCGGCCCCGACGACGTCGGCTACGTCTGCATGCCGTTGTTCCACTCGAACGCTCTGATGTGCGGGTGGGCGCCGTCGATCGTCTACGGCGCGTCGATCGGGCTGGCCCGGCGGTTCAGCGCGTCCCGCTGGTTGGCCGACATCCGGCACTACGGCTCCACGTACTTCAACTACACGGGGAAGCCGCTCGCGTACATCGTGTCGACGCCCGAGCGACCCGACGACGCGGACAACCCGTTGCGGGTCGCGTTCGGGAACGAGGGGTCACCGGAGGTGGTCGACGCGTTCGCGCGCCGCTTCGGCGTCGACGTCGTCGACGCGTACGGCGCGACCGAGGGCGGCGTCGCCGTCAACCGCGACGTCGAGGCGCGCCCGGGAGCGCTCGGCCGGGCGGGCGACAACGTGCAGGTCGTCGACGAGGACGGCAACCCGCGGCCGCCCGCCCGCTTCGACGACACGGGCCGGCTGCTGAACGCCGCCGAGTGCGTGGGCGAGATCGTCAACACCGCGGGCGCGGGCCCGTTCGAGGGGTACTACAACAACCCCGAGGCGAACGCGCGCACGCTGCGGTTCGGCTGGTACTGGTCGGGCGACCTCGGCTACCTCGACACCGACCGCTATCTCTACTTCGCGGGTCGCAACGCGGACTGGATCCGGGTCGACGGCGAGAACTTCCCCGCGGGGCCGATCGAACGCGCGATCTCCCAGCACCCCGACGTCGTGCTCGCCGTTGTGTACGGCGTGCCCGACGACCAGGCCGGCGACCAGGTCATGGCCGGCCTCGTGTTGCGCGACGGCGCCCCGTTCGACCCGGTGGCGTTCGGCGCGTGGATCGACGGCATCGCCGACGTCGGGCCCAAGTGGCGGCCGCGCTACGTGCGCCTGCTGGGCGATCCGCCGACGACCGGAACCAACAAGGTCGTCAAGCGGACCCTGGTGCACCAGAAGTGGCGGGCCGACCGGACCGGCGGCGACGCGGTGTACGTGCGCGAACGGGGTGAGACGGCGTACCGTCCGTTCACGCCCGACGACGAGCGGGCGCTGCACGACCGCTTCGTCCACTTCCAGCGCGACCGCTTCTGGGACCTCTGAGGTCGTCACCGCGTGGATCTCTCGTTCACCACCGAAGAGCTCGCCTTCGCCCACGAGATACGCGGGTGGCTCGACGCCAACCTCGAGCTGCCACCCGCGTTCGACTCGCTCGCGGACGAGATCGAGTGGGGCCAGGCCTGGCAGGCGAAGCTCGCCGCCGACCGTTGGGTCGGTATCCACTGGCCGGCCGAGTACGGAGGGCGCGGCGCCTCGCCGGTGCAGGTCGCGATCTTCAACATGGAGTACGCGCGGTCGCGCGCGCTGCAACCGGTGAACCGGGTCGGCATCAACCTGGCCGGGCCGACGCTCCTCGCGCACGGCACCGAGGAGCAGAAGCAGCGCTGGCTCCCCGCGATCCTCGACGCGCGCGAGATCTGGTGCCAGCTCTTCAGCGAGCCGGAGGCGGGCTCCGACCTCGCGTCGTTGCGGACGGCGGCGACACCGGTCGAAGGCGGCTGGGTGCTCGACGGGCAGAAGGTGTGGACGAGCTACGCGCAGTTCGCGCGCTGGGGGATCTGCCTCGCCCGCACGGATCCCGAGCTCCCGAAGCACAAGGGCATCTCGTACCTCGTCGTCGACATGGCGGCACCCGGGATCGAGATCCGCCCGCTCGTGCAGATCACCGGTGAAGCCGAGTTCAACGAGGTGTTCTTCGACGACGTGTTCGTGCCCGACGACCACCTCGTGGGCGGGCTCCACCAGGGTTGGGCGGTCGCGAACACGACCCTCGCCCACGAACGGGGCACCGCGTTCCCGTTCAAGGAACAGGTCGTCCACGAGGTGTACCTCGACGAGCTGTTCGGGCTCGCGCACGAGCTCGGCCGCCTCGACGAGGTGGAGGTGGCCGACGGCCTCGCGCAGTCGTTCGTCGAGCTGCGGGTGTTGCGGCTGCACAACTGGCGAACGCTCTCGAGGCTCTCGCGTGGCATCGAACCCGGTCCGGAGTCGAGCTGGGTGAAGCTCGCGTGGACCGACATGACCCAGCACCTCTCGGCGCGCGCGGTCGATCTGCTCGGTCCCGCGGCGCCGCTGTGGCGCGGCGCCGCGGGCGATCCGGCCGGCGGCAGGTGGCAGCGGCAGTGGTTGTGGAGCAAGGCGGCGTCGATCGCCGGTGGCACGTCGGAGGTGCAGAAGAACATCGTCGCCGAACGCATCCTGGGGCTTCCCAGGGGATAGGGGAGCCGTGCGCGTCGTCGGGTTCGACCATCTCGTGCTCGTGGTCGGGGACGTCGAGCGCGCGCTCGCGTGGTACGGCGGCGAGCTGGGCCTTCCCGGCGAGCGCGTCGACGAGTGGCGGCGGGGGGAAGTGCCGTTCCCGTCGGTGCGCGTCGACGAGCACACGTTGATCGACCTGGTGGCCGGCGAACGGACGGGCTCGAACGTCGACCACCTCTGCCTCGTGATCGACGGGGCCGACCTGGCCGAGCTCGCGGGCACCGGGCGCTTCGACGTCGTCGGTGCGGGCCCGGTGGACGGGCTCTTCGGCGCCCGGGGCTACGCCACGAGCCTCTACGTGCGCGACCCCGACGGCAACACCGTCGAGCTGCGCAGTTACGCGCCGGATCCTCGGGGCGGGGGCGCACGCTGATGTTGCTTTCGGGGTATCCGACGCGACTAGTTTTGCGGCCGGTAGGTCCGAGGGTGTGTCGTCGCGAAGTCGCAGTGCTCCCTCGATCGAAGAACAAAGGGAGCGTTGACTGTGGCAACGGGGACCGTGAAGTGGTTCAACGACGAAAAGGGTTACGGCTTCATTGCACGTGACGGCGAACCCGACGTGTTCGTTCACCACAGCGCGATCTTGATGGACGGGCGCCGGACGCTCGCCGAGGGTCAGCGGGTCGAGTTCGAGGTGGGCCCGGGGCGCAAGGGCGACGAGGCCAAGGACGTTCGCGTCGTCGGTTGACCGTCAGAGGAACCGCCGGATGAGGCGGTCCTTGAGGGGCGAGTACGGCGGGTACCCGATCTTCGGGTCGACACGGGTGGAGCGGGTCAGCACGCTCCTCGCGTGACTGAACGTCTCGAACCCGGCACGGCCGTGGTAGGCGCCCATCCCGCTCGGGCCGACACCGCCGAAGGGCAGCGCCGGCACCGCGACGTGGAACATCGTCGCGTTCACGCACGCGCCCCCCGACGACGTGCGGGCGATCACGTCGCGGGCCACGTCGCGGCGGCGTGAGAAGACGTAGAGCGCGAGCGGGCGGTCGCGCTCGTTGACGAGCTCGACGGCGTGGTCGATGCCGTCGACGGGGAGCACGGGCAGCACCGGCCCGAAGATCTCCTCCTGCATGGCCGGGATGTCGGGCGTGGCGTCGGCCAGCACGGTCGGTGCGATGTAGCGCTCCGAGGCGTCGTGATCGCCCCCGACCGCGATCTCGGCGCCGTCGAGCAGGCGCACGACGCGTTCGAAGTGGCGGTCGTTCACGATGCGGGCGTAGTCGGGGCTCGCCTTCGGGTCCGGCCCGTAGAAGCCGCGGATCGCCGTCGTGATGCGATCGATCAGCTCGGACGCGACGCTGCGCGTGACGAGCGCGTAGTCGGGCGCGATGCACGTCTGCCCCGCGTTGAGGAACTTGCCCCAGGCGATCCGGCGCGCCGCGACGTCGAGGTCGACGTCGTCGTCGACGATCACCGGGCTCTTCCCGCCCAGCTCGAGCGTGACCGGCGTCAGGTGCTTCGCCGCCGCTTCCATGACCACGCGGGCGACGCGCCCGTTCCCCGTGTAGAAGATGTGGTCGAAGCGCTCGGCGAGCAGCGTCGCGGTCTCGTCGGGCCCGCCCTCGACCACCGCGACGCAGTCGGGGTCGAGGTAGCGGGGGACGACGCGCGCGATCACCTCCGACGTTCGCGGTGCCACTTCCGACGGCTTCAGCACCGCGCAGTTCCCGCCCGCGATCGCGCCGACGAGGGGCGCGAGCACGAGCTGGACCGGGTAGTTCCACGGCCCGATCACCAGCACCACGCCGAGCGGCTCGTGCACCACGTACGCCTTCGCCGGCTGGACGACCAATGGCGTGCGCACCCGACGCGGTCTCGTCCACCGCCCGAGGTTCCTCCGCGCCATGTCGAGGTCCGCGTAGAGGAAGCCGACGTCGGCCGCGTACGCCTCGGTCGCGGGCTTCCCCAGATCGGCCGCGAGCGCGCCGAGGAACGCACCCTCCTGCTCACGCAGCATCGTGCGCATCCGGTCGAGCTGCGCGCGGCGCCACTCGAGCGGCCGGCTCCGCCCGGCGTCGAAGCTCGCCCGCAGCCCTTTGACCAGGGCCGGGATGTCGGTCGCGTCCATCGCGCTCCTCACAGGTGTGCGAACAGACCCTCGAGCGTGGGCGCGCAGGCGCACTGGGCCTCGGGGTCGGGCGGCGCCGTCGGATCGGGCCAGTGGCCGTCGCGCATGAGGTACACCGGCGTCATGCCCACGTTGCGCGGGCCCACGACGTCGGGCCCCCAGGTGTCGCCGACGAACAGCGTCTCGTCGGCGCGGGCCCCGAGCTTCTGGAGCGTGTGCTCGAAGATCAACGGATGCGGTTTGCGGGCGCCCGCCCACGCCGACGACACGACGGTGTCGACCATGCCAGTCAGGCCGACCTCGTCGATCGCCTCGGCGAGGTTCCAGTCCCAGTTCGAACAGATCCCGAGACGCAGCCCGCGGGCGCGGAGCTCGCGCAGGACGTCGACCACCTCGTCGTAGCGGTTCATGACCCGCGTCGCGGTGCCGGCGCGCAGCTTCTCGACGATCAGCTCGTACTCGCCGGGGTGCACGTCGGTCTCCGCGAGCATCGAGAGCAGGCGCTGCCGTTGCCACGCTGCGTACGCGTCGCGGTCGCGGGAGTGTTCGACGTGTTCGAGTCCGTCCTGTTCGCTCTGCGACCACCAGCGCTCGCGCAGTTCGTCGGGCATGTCGTAGCCGTGCTCGGCAAGGACCGCGTCGATCGACACCCACCCCGTCGCGTGCGCAAGCGTCCCGTAGAAGTCGAGCAGAACGGCCGTCGGCACGTCCCGAGTCTACGGACGGCACCCGTCGACTCGGGACGTGGACCCGGGCCGGCTGCGCCGCGCCGAGAAATCTAGCGATCGCTATATTTGTTGCGGCCGGAACGGGCGAGAGGTGAGATCCATGGCACTGGTACCGACGTCGCTCGACGAGATCGACTTCTGGGACCTCGACATGTTCGAGTTCGGCGATCCGCACGCGGCATGGAAGCTGCAGCGCGACCAGGCGCCGGTGTGGTGGCACGAGCGGCCCGGCGGCGAACCCTTCTGGAGCATCGCCCGCTACGACGATTGCCACGCGGTTCACGCGGATCCGAGGTTGTTCAGCTCCGAACGTGACGGGATCGTGATCCGGACGGACGAGCAGCTGCGCAACGACGACGTGGGTTCGCTCGGGTTCAACCCGATGATCCACACCGATCCGCCGCGGCATGCACCCCTCCGGAAGGTCATCTCGCACAACTTCACGCCGCGCGCCATCGCGCAGCTCGAGGACCAGCTTCGTGGCTTCGCCACGAGGTGCCTCGACGAGGCGGCCGAGCGGCGCGCCGTCGACTTCGTGAACGACATCGCACATCGCATCCCCGCCGCGATCGCGTTCGCGCTCATGGGCGTCCCCGAAGACCGATGGGCCCGGCTCGCCGAGCTCGAGCACATGACGGTGTCGTCGAGCGATCCCGAGTTCACGCACGGCAAGTCCGCGTCCGAGGCGGCGGCCGCCGCCAGCGGGGAGCTGTTCGGTTACTTCGCCGAGCTGATCCAGGAGCGGGCGAAGGAGCCGGGCGACGACCTGTTGAGCCAGCTCCTCGCCGGCCACGTCCGGGGCGAGAAGCTGCCGTGGCAGCAGGTCGTGGCGGAGGCCGGGCTGTTGCTCGCGGGCGGGCTCGACACGACCCGGGCAGCCGCGTCGGCCGGCGGGATGCTCCCGCTCCTCGAGCGCCCCGATCAGCTTCGCGACCTGCAGGAGGACCCGTCGCTCCTGTCGACGGCCGTCGACGAGTTCGTTCGCTGGGCGAGCCCGATCACGTCGGAGGCCCGAACCGTCACGGGGGAGACGGAGCTCGGAGGGCAACGCCTGCGCGAGGGCGATCGCGTCGTGATGTGGTCGCCGTCGTGCAACCGCGACGAGGCACACTTCGACGAGCCGTTCCGCTTCGACATCCGCCGGCAGCCGAACCGCCATCTCTCCTTCGCCTACGGCGAGCACTACTGCCTCGGCGTGCACCTCGCCCGCCTCACGTTGAAGGTCGAGTTCGACGAGCTGTTCCGGCGCTTTCGCACCTTCGAGCTGGCCGGCGACGCTGTGCGCGTCCGTTCCAACTTCGTGGGCGGCCTGAAGCACCTCCCGGTCGTGCTCACCCCCCGGTAGCACCCGACCGTGGCGACGCAGGCGGAGCGCAGGGACGAGACGCGTGCCCGGCTGCTCGCGGCCGCGGCGACGGTCTTCGCGGATCGGGGGGTCGAGGGCGCGTCGGTGGACGCGATCGCCGAGGAAGCCGGCCGGACCTCGGGCGCGCTGTACGCGCACTTCGGCAGCAAGGAGGGCCTGCTGCTCGACCTGCTGGAGACGTGGCGGAACGAGGTCTCCACCGCCATCTCGGTGGACCTGTCGCAGGCCCGAACCCTCGACGCACGGCTCCTGGCGCTGTGGC
>DASRHL010000173.1:0-4792 GCA_035650535.1 Acidimicrobiia bacterium | reverse complement strand
CGAGCAGGCCGACCTCGTCAGCTACGGGATCTTCGGGCTGATCGATGCCATCGACAAATTCGACCCGGCGCGCGGCTTCAAGTTCGAGACGTACGCGATCTCGCGGATCAAGGGTGCGATCATCGACGAGCTGCGCTCGATCGACTGGGTGCCGCGCTCGATCCGCGCCAAGGCGCGCGCGATCGAACGCGCGTACTCGAAGCTCGAGAACGAGCTGCGGCGTTCACCCGGTGACGCCGAGGTGGCCGCCGAGCTCGGGGTGACCGAAGAGGAGCTCAACTCCACGCTCTCCCAGATCAGCTTCGTCGGGCTCGTCGCCCTCGACGAGCTGCTCGCAGCCGGCAACAGCAGCAGTGCTGACAAGGGTGGTTCGGCGACCGTCGGCGACACCATCGCGGACCGCGCCCACGACCCCGTCGAGGCGTTCGAGACCGACGAGATGAAGCACCTCCTCGCCGACGCGATCAACCGCATGCCCGATCGCGAACGGCTCGTCCTCACCCTCTACTACTACGAGGGCCTGACGCTCGCGGAGATCGGATCGGTTCTCGGCGTGACCGAGAGCCGCGTGTGCCAGATCCACACGAAGGCGATCCTGCAGCTGCGCGCCCGGCTCGCCGAACCCGAACGCACCTGAGCGGCGGCCGCGCCCGCCCGGGCGCGACTTTTTCGGCCCGGACCCTGTTCACGGCCGCGCGGCCGCGTTAACTTCTCGGGCACTTCCTCCGTCGCTTCCCCCGGCCGTTTCGCGTCCGGGAGGAACCGATGGGCTCCCTTTCCCGACGGTGTCGACGCGCGCGCCCGTCCCGCGTGCACGCCGCCGCCGTCGTCGTCGCCACCGCGATCGCCGTCCTCGGGCTCGCCGGGCCGGCGCGTGCCGCGCCGAGCGGTGGATCCGAGCCACCCACCGGCGCATGGGTCCGCCCGGTCGCCGGCCGCGTCGTCCGCGGGTTCGTCGAGCCTGCGAACCCGTACGCGCCCGGCCATCGCGGCGTCGACCTCGCCGCGCCACCGGGGACCGCCGTGCGGGCGGCCGGTGCGGGGACGGTGTCGTTCGCCGGTGACGTCGCCGGCACCCTGCACGTCGTCGTCGCGCACGCGAACGGGTTCCGCACCTCGTACTCGTTCCTCGCCGACGTGGCCGTCCACACCGGCGACGCCGTCGCACGCGGCGCCGTGCTCGGTCACGCCGGCGGGAGCGGACCCGAGCACGCGGTCGGCGTCCTGCACTTCGGGTTGCGCGTGGGCGACCGCTACGTCGACCCGATGCAGCTGTTCCGGCCCGACGATCTCACCGAGCTCGTTCGCCTCGTGCCCGCCGGGCCGGCGCCGGCCCGACCATGGGTCGGGCCCGACCGCGCACGCGCCGATCTCGAGGAAGGGATCGCGCTCCGGCCGCGGTCGATCGCGACGCCGCCCGACGCGCCCTCGCCGCCCGGCGGCGACGACGGTGGCTGCGGCGACGGCATCCCCGTCATCGGCGACGCCGTCTCCGCCGGATGTGACGCCGTCTCGGCGGCGGCGGGCGAGGTCGTCGACTGGGCGTCCACGAGTGTCTCGGCGGCGCTCGACCAGGGGCTCGCGCTGTTGCACGCGGCCGGCGAGGTCGGTCGTGAGCTCGTGCAGCGCCTCCGTGACCCGCTGCACGACCTCCTCCACGTGCTCGCGCGCTCGGTCGACGCGACCCGGCGCGCCCTGCTGGCGACGCCGCTCGGCCAGGTGCTCTCCGACGTCGTCGAGGTCGGCAAGCGGTTCTGGGACTGGACCCAGCGCGTGTGCTCGAAGGACGCGCCACCGGCCGACGGCACCGGCGGGGACGGCCACCTGCTCATGGCGGTGGGCGGCATCGACAGCCACACCTCGGGCGACGGGACCTCCTTCAACCTCGACACGAGGGCGCTCGGGTACGGGAAGGGAGACGTCACCTGGTTCTCGTACGCCGCCGACGGCGGGCCGTACCACGAGTCCGACACGCACGGCGACCTGCGCGCCAAGGCGGCGCTCCTCGGGCAGCAGCTCCGGCAGATGGCCCGAGACCATCCCGGTCGGCCGGTCGACCTGATCGCCCACTCGCAGGGCGGGGTGGTCGTCGACTGGTTCCTCGTCCACGTCTACAAGGACGACCCGAGCCGCTACCCGCCGCTCGACACCGTCGTCACGCTGTCGTCGCCGCACCGGGGCGCCCCACTCGCGACCGCGGGCGAGCAGCTGCGGGCGAGCGGAACCGGCAGGAACCTGACGCGGCTCGCCGACGAGCTGCCCGGCGTTCCCAAGCACCCGCCGTCGGACTCCGCCGCGGTCGAGCAGCTCGCCGAGGACTCGCCGTTCATGACGCGCCTCTTCGACGGCGGCCTGCCCGCCAAGATCCACATGACCTCGATCGGCGCGACCGACGACGTCGTCGTGCCCGCCAACCACATCGGCGCCCCCGGCGCCGACGAGATCGTCGTCGACGTCGCGGGCGTCAGCGACCACCACAACATCCCGAAGGACCCGGCCGCGCTCCGGGCCGTCCGCGCCGCGCTCGAGCACAAGCCCCTGCCGTGCACGTCGTTGCTGGACGGGATCCGCAGCGCGCTCGAGCCGGTCGTCTTCTCACGCGTCTCCCACGACCTCGGTCAGTACGGCGGAGGCATCCTGAAAGGACCCAACGGAACATGACCAGACCTTCTCCGAGGCGCCGGGTCCTGCTCGGCGCCGCCGGCCTCGCCGTCCTCGCCGCCGCCGGCGCGGCGCTGACCGCGACCGGCGGCGGTGAACCGGACGCCGGGGCGGCTCAGGCCCGGGCCCGGGCCCGCGTTCTGGCGACGGCGGCGCCGGCTCCCGCGCCCGGCCCCGCCCGGTGGTCCGCCCTCACCGCGGGCGGTGAGCCGATGGGCGTGACCGCCGATGCCGCCGGCGTCGTCGTGGTGTCGTACGGATCCGTCCAGTCCCTCGATCCCGCCGACGGGTCGGAACGCTGGCGGGCCCGCATCGGGCGCACCCCCGACATCGCGCCCGTCCGGGCCGCCGTCGACGCGGATCTGGTCGCCGTCCCGACGAGCAGCGGCGTGACCGCGCTCGCGCGCGCCGACGGCGCGCTCCGCTGGACCGCCCGGTTCGGACCGGGGCTCGCCGATGCCGGGATCACCGGGCCGGTCGCGCTCGCGCAGCCGGCCGGGGGCGAACCCCTCGTGCTCGGCACCAACTCGGGGACGCTCACGGCCTTCGACCGAGGTTCGGGGGCGACCCGCTGGAGCGTCCGCTTCGACGGCGAGATCGTCACGGCTCCCGTGGTCGACGGGACCGCGGGGGTCACCGTGGCCCTCTGGCACGTCGACGGCGGCGAGGGCCGGTTGCGTGCCGTCGACCTCGCGACCGGGACCGTGCGCTGGGATGTGGCGACGTTGGAGAAGACCGCGGCGCCGGTCGCGCACGGCGGGGTGGTGCTCGTCTCCGAGGGCGACAACTTCTCGCACGCCCGCGTGCGGGCCCTCGACTCCGCGACCGGCGCGTCGCGATGGGAGACGGCGGTTCCGAAGTCCTTCGAGTGGGAGACCGAGCCCGCGGCGGCGGGTGACGACTACGTGACCGTCGACCACTTCGGCACGGTCACCGCGTTCTCCGTGACCACGGGGACGATCAGGTGGCAGCGCTCGGGCGACTGGGCGTTGATCGACACCCAGGTCGTCATTGGCGCCCGCTCGGTCGCGTTCCACGACTTCGCCGGCCACCAGGTCGTCCTCGACCGGGCCACGGGCGAGGTCCGCTCCGTGACCCGGGCCGGTCCCGTCACCGACGAGGCCGTCCGTGACGACCTCGTCGTCACCGCCGTGAACGAGCCCGTCGCCCGGCGCTTCGAGGCGCGGCCGCTCCCGTGAGCCGCATGCCTCGCCTCTCGGCGAGGGCTCGGCTCGCCGCACCGCGGGTTGCGCGCGGCGCGGGCGGGCGCCCGGGGGTGCCCGACCCGGAAGGCGGGCGGGCGCCCCCGCTACAATGGCAGCCGACCCGGGCCGCTCGACGGCGTCGCCGCCGCCGGCACCTCGGGATCACGCACGCCCGCATCTTCCGAGGTCGTCCCGCGCGCGGGGCGCCCGCGGGCGGAGGACACAACCTGAGGAGAGGAACCCACACTCGTGCCTGAAGCTGTGGTCACCATGAAGCAGCTGCTGGAGGCCGGCGTCCACTTCGGCCACCAGACACGCCGCTGGAACCCGAAGATGCGCCGGTTCATCTTCGGCGAACGCAACGGGATCTACATCATCGACCTCCAGCAGACGCTGGAGCGCATCGACACCGCCTACCGCTTCATCCGCCGCACCGTCTCCGACGGGGGGACGGTCCTGTTCGTCGGCACCAAGAAGCAGGCCCAGGAGCCGATCCAGCGCCAGGCCGGGCGGTGCGGCATGCCGTACGTCAACTACCGGTGGCTCGGCGGCATGCTGACGAACTTCCAGACGGTCCACGCCCGCGTGGCGAAGCTCCACGAGCTCGAGCGCCTCGTCCAGACCGGCGAGACCGAGCAGATGATCAAGAAGGAAGGTCTCAAGGTCAAACGGGAGGTCGTCAAGCTCGAGCGGAACCTGGGCGGCATCCGCCGGCTCGAGCGGCTGCCGAGCGCGGTGTTCATCATCGACACGAAGAAGGAGCACATCGCGGTGACGGAGGCGAACCGGCTCGGCATCCCGGTCGTCGCCGTCGTCGACACGAACTGCGATCCCGACCTCATCGACTACGTCATCCCCGGCAACGACGACGCCATCCGCGCCATCAAGCTCTTCACTGCCAAGGTGGCCGACGCCTGCATCCTGGG
>DASRHL010000172.1:0-6180 GCA_035650535.1 Acidimicrobiia bacterium | reverse complement strand
TCGAAACCGGCCCGCGCTTCCGCTGAAGCATGTCGAGTGCAACGGCTTCCCACCATTGCCAGAGAAGCGCAAGGAATGTCTCAGCACCCGTGCTCGGTAGCGCCCACCACAACTCCTCGCGTACAGCAGCACCGACATCGTGGAGAGGCGACGCACCATCGACGATCACTACCTTGTGTGCGAAGACCAGTTTGTCCGCAGGACTAAGGGTTTGAAACCACACGCGAACGTCGGCGGTGGCGTTGTTCTTCGACTCCCGAGCAGCCTCGGTCAACCTGACTATGGCTAGATCCTCATCGCGGGCGTCGTCATCGCGAAGGACAGAGGCGGCGCTTCCGTCGGCCGCCGCTGACGTGGTGATTAGGACCAGCCGAGGCCCGCTCGGTTCGGTTGCCGTGCCAGTGTCCTTCCACACACGGACCGTTCGCCAGAGATCGTCGCTCATGTCGGTGAGAGCTCGCGGGGTGCCGTGATGTTTCAGTGACAGCAGCTGCTCTGGCGTCCCGTCGTTGTCCCACGCGACGTCGTCATGCAACTCGAGGCTGATCGCGGCGTCCGGCACGTCCGTGTCGCGGCGAAGAAGCTCAAACAGGGCCCACCGCGTCTGGTAGAGGTACCCGAGGGCCGAATCTGCAGCTCCGTGATTCTGCGACGTCATCTGTCAGCCCTTCCCGGCAACGCCGGTGCCTCGGGGCCGGCGAGGACGCCAGGCGTGACAATCCACACAGTCCGAGGCTAGCGAGCTGTGGGAACCTCTCGATCGTTGTCGCCACGGGCGAGGGCTGGACAGGCGACCTGCTGGACACTGTGGCCGCCGCACGGCCGCAGGTCACGCCGAGGACCCCGCGCAGTTCGATCGGCGTGTGTGGATTTCCATCGCCCTTCTGGGCGCCGCTATGAGCCCGTTCGGCAGTGCCACGCTTCCAGCCCCTATGCAGTCACGTCTCCGATGGTGCTCTCGACCCGCACGTAGTGAACGCTCCCGTCGACTCGTCAGCAGATCAACAGGGCACCGCGGGTCCTGGGGGTGGCGGTCTCGGGTACGCCGAAACCCGATCGCTCTTCACCACCAGCTGTGACCCCGACCATTCGATCGCGCGGCTATCGCGCGCGCGTAATCATTCGCCGTCGTTCGCTGACGTTCGGGGACCGGCCCTGACCTGCCGCTACTATCCATCGCCGTCCGCGGATGTTTGCCTCGACCGGATTCCCAAGCTGAGAACGCGGGTTCGATTCCCGTCACCCGCTCCATCCACGGCCTCGCCGAGGCGGCACGCTCAGGCAAGCGGTGGCCAGGGGCAGCGGACGACGCGGCCCGTGTCCGACAGCGTGATGTAGACCGTGGCGCCGTCGGGCGTGAAGCACACGTTCGTGACCATCGGGTCGTGGAAGGGCTCGGCCAGGACGAGCTGGCGCATCCACGCGCCGTCGGGCGCCACGACCGTCACGCACGACGAGAACAGCGTCGCCACGCACACGTTGCCGGCGTCATCGACGGCCAGCGAGTCGAACATCTGGAGGCCGGGCAGCCCGCACAGCAGCTTCGACGGGTCGTGCTCGGCCGCCGGCTCGAGCTCGCCCCGCCCGGTCACCGCCCGGCGGTAGAGCCGCCCGGTGAGCGTCTCCGCGTAGTAGATCGCGGACCCGTCGGGTGCAAGACCGATGCCGTTGGGCGCATCGACGGGGTACGCGGCCTCCCGGATCGTCGCCCCGTCGGTGGTCGCGTAGTAGATGCCGCCCCGGTCGCGGTCGCGGGCCCGGAACTTGCCGGTGTCGGTGAACCAGAACGCACCGTCGTCGTCGAACACGAGGTCGTTGGGTCCGGCGAGGCGGTGGCCGCCGCACTCCGTGTACAGGAGCTCGACCGAGCCGGTGCCCGGGTCGACGACCTGGATCGCGCCGCCCCGGTACTCGTCGCCGTAGCCCCCGTTGTTGCACACGTAGACCGCGCCGTCGGGTCCGACCGCCGCGCCGTTCGCTCCGACGCCACATTCCGCCACGACCTCTGCGCGACCGTCGACGATTCGCGTCAACGTCCCGCGCCGCATCTCGGTGACGAGCACGCTCCCGTCGGGCATCACGATCGGACCCTCCGGGAAGACGAGGCCTTCGGCGACGAGCTCGACCCCCTCGAGGACGATCGGCGGGCGCGCCTCGATCACGGCGTCCAACATGCGACGAGCTCGTCGATTGTCGTGATCCACGCGACGGCGGCGAGGGTGTGCTCGACCACGAGGTCGCCGTACTCGGTCGGGTAGCCGAGCACGCCGTCGCGGGGGATCACGACGCGGTACCCGTTGTCGACCGCGCCGAGGGTGAGCCCGATGATGCCCCGGTTCAGCGAGACGCCGACCGCCACGACGGTCTGCGCCCGCAGGCTCTTGAGGAAGGAGTCGAGCTCCGTCCCGACGAACGGTCCGAAGCCGTGGTACCGCTCGACGACGCGGTCGACGTCCGGTTCCCAGAGCTCGGGAACCGGGTCGACCGACGGGGTCCCCGCGATGAGGTACTCGGGGTTGCCCAACAGGTCCATGAGCGCGGGCGTGTTGACGAAGCTCCCGGCGCGGTCGCGCCGGAAGGCCGCTGTGCAGTGGATGACGCGCACCCCGGCGGCACGCGCCGCGTGCAGCACCCGGCCGGTGCGCTCGACGAGGCCGGCTTCGCGCACGGCGACCGCAGTCCGGAAGCCGGGCATCGCGAGATCGCCGACCACGCCCCGCTCCATCTCCATGCACAACACGGTCGTCGTCTCGGGTGCGACGAGGTCCGCCACGTCGGCCATCCGCCTCCTCCGGCAGTCGTTCGGGCACGCACGCCTCCGGCCGGGTACCGTAATTCAACCAAACGACTGAATTCGCGGGAAGGGGTCATGACCGCCGCCACCGCCCTCGTCCTCGAAGCCCCCCGCTCGCTCGTCGCCCGCGAGTTCGAGCTGCCCGAGATCACCGACGACGATGCGATCCTGCGGGTCGAGGCGTGCGGCCTGTGCGGGACGGATCACGAGCTCTACACGGGCGCGGTCGAGTGGCCGCCCGGGTTCGTCCCCGGCCACGAGACCGTCGGCGTCGTCGAGCGGATCGGATCGGCGGCGGCCGAGCGTTGGGGGGTGCAGGCCGGCTCGCGGGTCGCGGTGGGGAACCGCCGCGCCTGCCGCGAGTGCGCGCCGTGCCGGGCCGGGGACCTCGCCCGGTGCGAGCGCTTCGGCAGCCCCAAGTCGTACGGGATGGTCTCGGCCGACATCCCGCCGTCGCTGTGGGGCGGCTACGCCACCCACCACTACCTCGCACCCGAATCCGTGCTGCACCCGGTGCCGGCCGGCGTCGACCCGGTCGTCGCCACGCTGTTCAACCCGCTGGGCGCAGGCATCGACTGGGCCGTCGACATGCCCCGGACCGGCCCGGGTGACGTCGTGGCGGTCCTCGGTCCGGGCATCCGCGGCATCGCCGCCGTCGTCGCCGCCAGGGCCGCCGGCGCGCGCTTCGTGATGGTCACCGGACACGGCGAACGCGACGCCGCGCGGCTCGCGGCGGCTCGGCAGATGGGAGCCGATCTCGCCGTGGACGTCGCGGTGACCGACCCGGTCGACGCGCTGCACGGCGCGGCCGGGCAGCTCGCCGACGTCGTGGTCGACGTCACCGCCAAGGCGCCGACGGCGTTCGCGCAGGCTCTCGAGCTCACGGAGCGGCATGCCCGGGTGGTCGTCGCCGGGATCCGGGGGCGCTCGGTGACCGCGACCGTGGTCCCCGACCTGGTACCGACCCGGGAGCTGCGGGTGCTCGGCGCGAGCGGCGTCGCGGCCGACGCCCACCGGCGGGCCGTCGAGCTCGTCGCGTCGGGCCGCTTCCCCTTCGAGTCGCTGCCCCGCCGCACCGCGGGGTTCGCCGACGTGGGCGAACTGCTGTCGACGATGGCCGGCGAGACCGACGCCGTCGCCCCGCTCCACAACGTCTTCGTCCCCGCATGAGGAGCCCGGCACTGGTGCCGGAAGCGCCATGAATTGGCTCTTGACACCCGACCACGCCGCCCGTATATTCAAGTAGTCCATTGACCAATGGATCACTTGATCTAGCCGCCCTCCCCGAGTGACGACATGGCCGACGACCCGCTCAGCACCACCTTCGCCGCCCTGGCCGACCCCACCCGCCGGGCGATCCTCACCCGGCTCGCACGGGGCGAGGCCACGGTGAAGGAGCTGGCCGAGCCGTTCGACATGAGCCTCCAGGCCATCTCGCAGCACCTGAAGGTGCTCGAGCGGGCCGGGCTGATCACCCGGGGCCGGGACGCGCAGTACCGGCCCTGCCGGTTCGAGTCGGCCCCCCTCGAGGAGGCCGTCGGCTGGATCGAGCGGAACCGCAAGGTCTGGACGGACCGGTTCGACCAGCTCGAGCAACACCTCAGGACCATCCAGCGCGGCCAGACCACGGACGGCACGGCCGCAGTACCCGAACCCACGACCACCAAGGAGGAACACGACCGATGAGCGAGACCCCGCAGCTGGGCGAGGTGACCTACACCCGCATCTACGACGCTCCTCGTGAGCTCGTCTTCGACTGCATGATCACGCCCGAACACCTCACGCACTTCTGGGGGCCGGTCGGGGTGAGCACGCCGGTCGAGAACATCAAGGTCGACCCCCGTCCCGGGGGCGTCTTCGAGACGATCATGGTGAACGACGAGACCGGCGAGGAGTACCCGAGCCGCGGCGTGTTCGTCGAGGTGACGCGCCCCGAGAAGCTCGTGTGGACCGAGCCCGACGTCGAGGGCGGGATGACGACCACGTCCACGTTCCGTGACCTCGGCGACGGTCGAACCGAGGTGACCGTGCACCAGACCAACGTGCCCGAGATGTTCCGGACGCCGGAGGCACAGGCCGGGATGCAGAGCAGCTTCGACCGCTTCGCCGCCTACGTCGTCACCCAGAAGTAGACCGGCGACCGATGGGGCGGGGTCGGCCCGACGGGCTCGGCCCCGCCTCGGCGTGCCGTGCGACGGCTGTGCCCGCGGCGTGTCAGCGGCCGTAGGTGGCGACGATGGTGCCGCGGGCGAGCGTGTTGAACGTGAGGTTGAAGCCGACGAGCGCCGGCGTCGCGTTCTCGTCGACGCCGAGCGTCGGCACCCCGAGCGCGAAGACGGTGAACACGTAGCGGTGCTCGCCGTGGCCGGGTGGAGGTGCGGCACCCATGTACCCGGCGTTGCCCACGTCGTTCCGGGCGTGCTTCGCGCCCGCCGGCAGGCCCGAGCCGTGGCTGCTCCCGGCGCCCCGCGCCAGCTCGGTGACCGACGCGGGGATGTCGAAGACGACCCAGTGCCAGAAGCCGCTGCCGGTCGGCGCGTCGGGATCGAAGCACGTGACCGCGTACGACTGCGTCTCGGGCGGTGCGCCAGTCCAGCGGAGGTGCGGCGAGAGGTTGTCGCCGGTCACGCCCATGATGTCGGCGAGGTGGGCGGCGGCGAGACGCCCGCCGTCCTCGATGTCGTCGCTCGTCACCGTCAGCTCGGCCGCCGGCGGCAGGAACTCGTGGGGAAGCGGGGGGCGTTCGGGATCGGCCATCTCGCACTCCTCCTGGACGGGCGACGCGGATGCTACCGACCTGCCCGACGCGGCCGCGTGCCGGCCTGGGTGCGAAGCTGGTCATCGTGCTGATCGTCGACGTCGCGAACGTCGTCGGCTCGCGGCCGACGGGCTGGTGGCGCGACCGCGCGGGCGCGGCGCGGGCGTTCGCGGACCGGGTTCGACGCGGCGTCGCCGACGGTCGCGTCGACGGCCCGGTCGTCCTCGTCGTCGAGGGCCGGGCGCGGCCCGGTGTCGCGGCCGGCGCGGCCGGGCCTGGCGTGGAGGTCGTGCACGCCCCCGCCGCGGGTGACGACACCATGGCCGACCTCGCCGCTGCGCACGGCTCCGGCGCGGTCGTGGTGACCGCCGACCGCGGGCTCGCGGCGCGGGCCCGGGCGGCCGGCGCCGGGGTCGTCGGGCCGAGCTGGTTGCTCGCCCGGCTGCCCGACTGACGGCCGCCCGAGTGCCGCGGCTTCATGCGCTTCCCGCTCTCGACTCAGGCAAGCTGCGGCGCGGCGATCGCCGCCAACAGCAACTCCAGCTCGGACTGGCCCACGAGGTCGGCAGGAGGGAGGTACGGCAGCTCCTCGAACAGGAGGAACGCGGACTCGACCTGTTCCCCGACG
>DASRHL010000171.1:0-2047 GCA_035650535.1 Acidimicrobiia bacterium | reverse complement strand
CTCGAGGCGATGAAGATGGAGAACCACATCAACGCGGAGCGGGCGGGCACCGTGAAGGAGATCCGCGTCGCCGCCGGCGACACCGTCGGCACGGGCGACGTGCTCGTCGTCCTCGAGTAGCGCCGTGGGCGACGTCGAGATCTTCGGCGTCGACGCGTTCACGAACGAGGCGTTCCGCGGCAACCCGGCCGCGGTCTGCCTGCTCGACGCGCCGGCCGACGCCGCGTGGATGCAGGCCGTCGCCGCGGAGATGAACCTCTCGGAGACCGCGTTCGTCGTGACGACCCCCTTGCCGGGCGGCGAGCTCCCGCTGCGGTGGTTCACGCCGGCGGTCGAGGTCGCGCTGTGCGGGCACGCCACGCTCGCGAGCGCCCACGTCCTCTTCGGCACCGGGCGGCTTCCGAGGTCCGCCGGGGCGCGCTTCGCGACCGCGAGCGGGGTGCTCGGCGCGGCGGCGGGCGCCGACGGTTCGGTCGAGCTCGACTTCCCGGCGCTTCCCAGCGAGCCGGCGCCCGAACCCTCCGGCCTGACCGGCGCGTTGGGCGCCCGGGTTGTCGTCACCCTCCGGAACACCCACGACCTGCTCGTCGAGCTCGAGGACGCGGCGGCCGTCCGTGCGCTGACGCCCGACGTCGCCGCCCTGGCGGCCTTCGACACGCGCGCCGTCGTGGTCACCGCCCGAGCCGAGACCGGCCGCGCCGCCGACTTCGTCTCGCGCTGCTTCGCACCCCGTGTCGGCGTGCCGGAAGACCCGGTGACGGGCTCCGCGCACTGTGCCCTCGCGCCCTACTGGGCGAACCGACTCGGCAAGACCACGCTCGTCGGCCACCAGGTTTCGAGCCGCGGCGGCACGATCACGTGCACCGTCACCCCCGACGCCCGCGTCCGCCTCGCCGGCCAGGCCGTCACCGTCTGGCGCGGCACCCTCACCGCCTGATCCGACCCTCGTTCACACGTGGACGTCGCCGACGACGGCGACTACGACGCGGCTTCGGCGAGCGACTCGGAGAGCGCGGGGTGGACGAGCAACGAGTCGACGATGTCGCCGACCTTGAGGTTGTTCGTGACCGCGACCGCGATGACGCTGATCAGCTCCGCGGCCGACCGGCCGACGATCGACCCGCCGAGCACCACTCCCGTCGCGGGGTCGGACAGGATCTTGACGAACCCGCGCGGGTCGCCCTTGATGAGCGCCTTGGCGTTGGCCGAGAAGGGCACCTTCGTCACCCGGATCTTGCGGCCCGACGCGAACGCCTCGGCCTCGGCGAGCCCGACGTCGGCGATCTCGGGCTCCGTGAAGATCGCGGAGGCGGCCTTGTCGTAGTCGAGGTGGCGATGGGGACGGTTGTGCAGACCCATCAGGTGCTCGGCGATCTTGCGGCCCTGCATCGACGCGACCGACGACAGCGGCAGCTTGCCCGAGACGTCGCCGGCGGCGTAGACGTGCGCGACGTTCGACAGGCAGTTGTGGTTGACCCGGATGTAACCGCCCTCGTCGACCTCGACGCCCGCCTCGTCGAGCCCGAGGTCCTCGGTGTTGGGGATCGAGCCGACGGCGAGGACGACGTGCGATCCCTCGACGACGCGACCGTCGTTGCAGTCGACGCGCACGCGCTCACCCGTGCGGGTGATGTTGCTGGCGCGCGCGCCCTTGAGCAGGTGGACGCCCCGTTCGAGGAACGCCTCCTCGAGGACGGCCGCGACCTCGGGGTCCTTGAGCGGCAGCACCTGCTGGCGGGACACGACGAGCGTGACCTCCGACCCGAGGGCCTCGAACATGTGCGTGAACTCGACGCCGGTCACCCCGGACCCGACGACGATCAGGTGCGACGGGATCTCCGGCGGCGGGTAGGCCTGGCGGGTCGTGAGGATCCGTTCGCCGTCGACCGGCGCGAACTCGGGCACGCGCGGCCGGGAGCCCGTGGCGACGACGATGTACTCCGCCTCGAGCTCCTCGATGCCGGTGGCCGTCTCGACCGCGATCTCGTGCGGGCCCTTGAGTCGGGCCGCACCGTGCAGGAGGCGGACGTCCTGCGACTCGAGCAGC
>DASRHL010000170.1:0-2505 GCA_035650535.1 Acidimicrobiia bacterium | reverse complement strand
TCGAGCGCACGACCGCGTGCGCGAACGGCGAGCGGACGAAGGCGAGGTGCAGGGACCCGTCGATCGGGAGGTCGTCGACGTAGTCGGCGCGACCCGACAGCAGTTCGGGGTCCTCGACCCGGCGGACGGCGTTTCCGAGCAGTGATCCAGGCATCACCGTCGGACCCTACCGGGCCCGGGGGGAGCCTCCGACCGGCCGGCTGAGGCCGGTTCCCGGGCCCTACTCGCTGCCGGTGCGGCTCCAGAACGCGTGCCACGACTCCCACTTCTCGGGAAGCTCGGCTCTCGTGATCATGGGGTTGCCGGGGAAGTGGAAGCGGTCGGTGACCTGGAGCGGGTGCTCGAGCACGTCGGCGGCGTAGAACACGACCGGTCGCCGGCTCCGGAAGTACCAGCGGCCCTCGCGCCGCTCGTACCGGTCCCAGTACTGCATGGGCATCACGACCCAGAGGTCGCCCACCTCGTGCTCCGGGCGGCAGTACACGACGCCGTTCGCGTGGTCGTCGTCGACGAAGTCGATCACGTGGTTCCCGACCAGGTGAAACGTGATCGCGTACGGACGCAGGATCGGGTCGAACCACTCGGCGAGCGCCTTGCGACCGGTGCGACCCTCGCCCGTGCTCACGTCCTCGACGAACAGCGACACGAGCGTCGGCACGTCGCGGCTGTCGAGCGCGAGCGCGTAACGCGAGGCAAGCTGCCGGATCTCGTCGATCGCCTCGAGCCGCTCGATGCGTTTCGTGAGCTCCTCGTCCATCGCGGCCTCCCGGCTCACAGCTTCAGATGCCCAGCTTCGCGGCACGCAACCGCGCGAGCGCGTCGGCGTCGCCCTCGAGCTCGACCCGCGCCGCGCCGCGCCGCCCGCTCAGGTACAGGACGCACTCCCCGATCGGTCCGCGCACGATCACCGACGGGTCCGCCGCCCGCACCGTGAGCCGGGACCCGTCGGGGAAGGCGAGCACGACGCCGTAGGGCTTCATCGCCCGGGTCTGGACGCGGCCCATCCGGGCCATCACCCGCGTGAGAACGGCGTCGACGTCGCCGTCGGGCGGGCGCGGCTCCTCGCCGTTGGCACGGCGCGCGTCCTCGTGGTGGATCCAGTTCTCGCTGACGTTGAGGCCGGGCATGAGAGCGAAGACGATCGCCGGCGGGCCGCTGCGCAGGCGGGCGATCAGCTCGGGGTACCCCTTCGCCTTCTCGCGCGCCATCAGCTTCTCGGTGTAGCGACCGAGGGCGCCGCCGACCATGATCCCCGGGCCACTCCGCGGGTCGCGTTCGCGGACGACGAGATGGGCGGCCAGGTCGGCCGTCGTCCACCCCTCGCAGAGCGTCGGTGCGCCCGGCCCCAGCCGTTCGAGCGTGTCGCACAGCGCCGCCCGCTCCGCCCGGAGCACGTCCTTCACGTCCATGGTGGCGACCGTAGTGCCAGCGACGGTAGCGCCCGGGCCCGCGGCGCGCCCTTGACCGTCTAAGACGCGTGTCTTAGGATGGCGGGTGTGACCCCGACGCGCGAGCGCATGATCCTCGCCGCCGAACGGCTCTTCGCGGAGCGCGGCGTCTCGGGCGTCTCGCTGCGTGAGATCGGCGCCGAGGCCGGGCAGCGCAACAACTCGGCGGCCCAGTACCACTTCGGGTCGAAGCAGGGGCTCGTCGACGCGATCGCCGAGTACCGGATGGGCCCGATCAACGAGCAGCGGCTCGCGCAGCTCGACGAGCTCGACCGATCGGGGCGCGGCCACGATCTGCGAGGGCTCGTCGAGGCGCTGGTCGAGCCCTTCGCGGAACTGGCGTGCGGCGACGCGCCCACCTGGTACGCGCGCTTCCTCGAGCAGACGATGGCAGATCCCGACGTCGTGCTGTTCGGCACGCTCACCCGCCCGGAGATGCGAGGGCTGCGCGAGGCCGTCGAGCGCATCGAGCGCGCCCTCGACGAGCTGCCGGCGCCGTTGCGCGGGCAGCGACTCGCGCTCGCCGGCAGCCTCGTCGTGCGCGCCGTCGCCGATCACGAACGCGCGCGTCACCGCCGGGGTCCACGCGCTCGCCCGGTCGCCGCCGCGCTGTTCGTCTCCGATCTCGTCGACGCGACCGTCGGGCTCCTCACCGCCCCGGTCTCCGTCGAGACCCGTCGCGAGCTGCGCGCCGCGAACCGCCGTCACGCCTGAGCACGCACGCTGAAGGGAGCGACCATGTTGCGCATCGAAGCCGGCCCCCGGCCCCTCCGTCGCCTCCCCGACGGCGTGGAGCCGGAGCCCTACACCCGCTTCACGGTCACGCCGTTGTCGCCGACGATCGGCGCCGAGATCGGCGGGCTCGCCCTCGCCGAGCCGCTCGACGACGACCTCTTCGGCGAGCTCGACCGCGCCCTGCTGGAGTGGAAGGTCCTGTTCTTCCGCGACCAGCCGATCTCGAGCGAGCAGCACCGCGCCTTCGCCGCCCGCTGGGGGGAGCTCGAACGCCACCCGTTCATCCCGCAGGGCGAGGTGCCCGAGATCGCGCGCTTCGACC
>DASRHL010000169.1:0-9033 GCA_035650535.1 Acidimicrobiia bacterium | reverse complement strand
GGGTTGCGGGCCAGGATCACCGCGGCCCAGCTCAGGAGCCGCGCCACGGTCTCGGTGCCCGCGATCGCCAGCATCTGGATGAACGAGTGGAACTCGACGTCGTTGATCTTGCGCAGGTTGCCGTCGGGGTCCTCGAACTCGCTGTTGACGAGCATCGACATGAGGTCGTCCGCCGGGTTGGCTCGGCGCTCGGCCATGATGTCGGGGAGGAGGTGCAGGAGGGCCGCGTTCATCTCGCTGTTCGGGTCGGAGAGGCCCGCGGGCAGCCCGTCGTCGCCCACCGCGAAGCCGGTGCCGCCTTCCTCGACGTGGAAGAGCGCGTCGACCCCGGTCCGCCACTGCGACTCGTGCCCCTCCGGGAAGCCGAGCAGCGCCAGGATCACGGTGGGCGGGAGCAGCGCCGCGAACTGGTCGACGTAGTCGAACGAGCCGGCGCCGACGTGCGGGTCGAGGAGCTGCCCGCACAGACGCGCGATGCGGCCCTCGAGGTCGGAGATGGCGCGCGGCGTGAACGCCCGGTTGACGAGCGCGCGGAACCGCGTGTGGTTCGGTGGGTCCATCCAGATCATCATCGGGACCTGCGCCGGCTCCGGCGTCATGAGCTCGATGGTGGTCGCGTGGGCCGAGCTGAAGGTGTCGGTGTCGAGCATCGCGGCCAGGATGTCGTCGTAGCGGCTGAGCGCGAAGAACTCGAACTTCTCGTTCCAGTACAGCGGCGCCTCGTCACGCAGCCGCTTCCAGACGGCCTGCGCGTTGACGTCGACCTCGTAGTCGTACGGGTCGTAGTAGAGGTCGGATGCCGGGTGCTCGATCGTCTGCGTGTCAGCCATGGTGACCTCCGGAGTCGCGTACCGAACGGGCCGCGCGCAGCGGCTCGAGGAGTGCCGCGAGCTGGCTCGGGCGGGTGACGCCCGGGATCGAGCCCGCGATCCACGACGGCTTCGGGACACCGTCGTAGCGCGCCCAGCTCGGGCTCTCGGGCCAGTACTTGCGGGTGATCCGGTCGTCGGCGTCGGTGACGCCCATCTTCTCGCAGGCCCGCGCGTACTCGCCGGCCGTGCGGCGGGCGCCGGACAGGTCCCAGAAGTCCTCCTCGCCCGACCACTTGCCGTCGCCGGCGTAGGTCGCGACGGAGAGACCGGGGAAGTCGAAGTAGGGCGGGCCGTCGGGGTCGGGGTTGTCGCGGCGGTTCTGCATGTGGAACACGACCGTGTCGTCCTGGATCGTGTACCAGTCGAGCACCGTGTAGATCTCGGGGACGCCGCCCATCGAGGCGGCGATCCAGATCTTCACCTCCTCCTTGCCGTAGAGGGGGCCCCACCAGTGGTCGACGTAGAACACGTCGTCGGTCATCAGATCGACCCAGGCCTCCCAGTCCTCCTGCACCGGTCCGGTGCTGAAGTACCGGGCGAAGGCCTCCTCGACCTCGTCGCGCGGGAACGTCCGCGCGCCGGGCCTCATCGGCATCTCCGGGCGAATCGCACTCATGTCCGCCACCTCGACCCCCTCTCCTTCAGTGTGCCCGGCCCACCCGGTCCCCGTCGGGGCGCGCGACGGCACCGAGGCAGAACCTCACGACTCGCTCCGCGTCGACCTCCGAACCGAAGTGGGTCCCCAGCGCCGTCGAGTGGAGCGCGCCGATGACCGTGAGCGAGACCAACATCGCCAACGCCGTCACGTCGACGTCGTCGCGGAACGACCCGTCCGCGACCCCGCCGCGGAGGACGTCGACGAGGATCTCCTGCTGCGGCGCGAGCACGCCGGCGAGCGCGGACGGGTTCGTGCGGGCGAGATCCATGTGCAGCGCGACCAGCGCGGGCATCTCCGGGTGCTCCTCGGCGAAGGTGGCGTCGAAGAGCTGCTCGACGTACGCCCGGAGCCGGGCCGGCCCGTCACCCGCCCGGGCGACCGCGGCGCGCAACGGCTCGGCCGACTCCGCGATCGCCTGGCGGAAGACCGCGAGCAGGAAGTCGTCACGGCTCGCGAACTGCTCGTAGACGGTCCGCAGCGACGTCCGCGCCCGCTCCGCGACCGCCTGCATGGTGAAGTCGGTGCTGCGCCGGTCCTGCATCAGCGCCCGCCCGGCCGCGATGAGCCGATCCCCGGCCTCCCTGGTGGTGGTCGTGGTGGTCGTGGTGGCGGGACGCTCGTCGGCCACGGCCGATGGACGGGCCATACGCCGGTAACCTAGCTTACCAACCCGTGTTCCGCGAGGGCTCCGTCGCAGTCGTCACCGGCGTCGGCCCGGGGATGGGGCGCAGCATCGCGCTCGGGTTCGCGAGCCACGGCGTCGACGTCGTGCTCGCGGCTCGGCGGCGCGAGCGGCTCGAGGCCGTCGCCGCGGAGGTCCGAGCCCTCGGCCGTGACGCCCTGGTCGTCCCGACCGACCTCACCGACCGCGACGCCTGCCTGCGCCTCGTCGACGCCGCCGCCGACCGCTTCGGAGGCGTCGACATCCTCGTCCAGAATGGGCACCACGAGGGCGACTGGGCCCGCGTCGCCGACGCCGACCCCGCGAGCTGGCGCCACGTGTTCGAGGTGAACTTCTTCAGCGCGCTGCACCTCGTGCACGGCGCGGTGCCGCGCCTTCGCGAACGCGGCGGCGGCGCGATCGTCCTCGTGAACAGCGGCGCCGCGCTGCGCAACCCGCCGACCATGGGCGCGTACGCGACGTCGAAGGCGGCGCTGGCGACGCTCACCCGCACACTCGCGCTCGAGGTCGGGCAGTGGAACATCCGCGTGAACGGGGTGTTCCTCGGGCCGGTGCTCGGCGAGAACCTCGAGCGGACCGGCGCGGGCGCCGCCGCGGCCGCGGGCCAGACGCTGGAGGAGTGGCTCGACGTGAAGGCCACCGAGATGGCCCTCGGCATCGTCCCGACACCCGACCAGTGCGCGGGTTCGGTCCTGTTCCTCGCGTCCCGGCTCGCGGAACCTGTGACGGGGCAGCACCTGTCGGTGAACGGAGGGCAATGGACGACGTGAACGCGCGGACCTTCCGCGTGGTCCAATGGGCGACCGGCTCGATCGGGAAGATCTCCATCCGCCACTTCGTGGAGAACCCGGCGTTCGACCTCGTCGGCGTGTACGTCACGACGGCGGAGAAGGCGGGACGGGACGCGGGCGACCTGGCCGGCATCGACCCGGTCGGCGTCACCGCGACGAACGACGTCGACCGGATCCTCGCGATCGACGCCGACTGCGTGAACTACGCGCCGCTCTACGCCGACGTCGAGGAGATGTGCCGGATCCTGCGCTCGGGCAAGAGCATCGTCACGCCCGCGGGCTACGTCTACCCGTACGCGCTCGGTGGCGACGTGGTCGAGCGGCTCTCGGCGGCCTGCCGCGACGGGCGGGCGTCGCTGTTCGGCGGCGGCATCCACCCCGGCTTCTCGGGCGACCTGCTCCCCCTGACGGCGGCCCGGCTGTGCTCGCGGATCGACCGGATCACCGTGCAGGAGGTCGCCGACCTCGCACCGCACCCGTCGCCGGTCATGAACTTCGACGGCCTCGGCTTCGGCCGCGACCCCGACGAGGCCCGGGCCGAGCCGAGCCCGCTCATCCGCACGATGGAGCACATCTTCCGCGAGTCGATGGCGCTCCTGGCCGCCGGCCTCGGCATCGACGTCGAGCGGACCACGACCGAGTTCGACGTCGCGGTTGCCAAGCGCGACCTCGTCGTCCGCTCGGGCACGATCGCCGCGGGCACGGTGGCCGGCATGCGTCACGAGTGGCAGACCTGGTCGGCCGGGAGGCCCGTGATCGTGTTCCGGAGCTTCTGGAAGATGGACGACGATCTCGAGCCCAACTGGGGCTACGGCACGATCAAGTACACGGTCGAGCTCGAGGGGATGCCCTCGATGCGGGTGTCGCTCGAGCCGACCAGCCGCCACCCGACCCGCGACGAGGGCTACTGGGGCCGGGTGTGGACGGCGATGAACGCCGTCAACGCGATCCCTGCCGTCTGCAGCGCGGAGCCGGGCATCCACACCCACCTCGACCTCGGCGTCGTGCGGCCACCCGGCCTCGTGCGCGACACGCCCCGCTGGGACGTCGAGGGCGGGTAGCGACGGCTCACGCGCCCTACGCTCGGGCCCGAGAGGGCAAGAGAGAGGGGGAGCGCGATGGCTCGCATCAGGGTGCTCGATCCGACGGCGGCACCACCCGACGTCGACGCCGACCCGGGGCCCGACGCCGGCGTGCTCGCCGGTCGCCTCGTCGGCATCCGGTTCGACCACGCGTGGCGCTCGTTCGAGTGGGTCATCGACGAGTGGCAGCGTGAGCTCCGTGCCGCCGGGGCCGACCTGCGTCCGTGGTGCGCCGGGAACCGCATCGGCGACGAGGGGGAACGGACCGTCGCCGAGCTCGACTCGTTCGCGACGGACGTCGACATCGCGATCGTCGGCCTGGGCAACTGAGGCTCCTGCACGTCCTGGAGCGTCCACGACACGGTCGCGGTCGCCAACCGGGACAAGACGGCGGTCGTCGTCGTGACTGCGGAGTTCGAGCACCTGGCCCACACCATGGCCGCCAACGCGGGGCGGGCCGGCCTGCGCGTCCACGTGCTGCCGTACCCGCTCGAGGCGCGGCCCGAGGACGAGGTGCGCGCCATCGCGCGTGACCACTGGCCCAAGCTGCTGCGCACGATCGGTGCGAAGACAGAGGAAGCAGATGACTGACCTCGAGCGAGCGTCGCGGAGCGCGTCTCCCGCGCAGCAGCGGGCGAGCACCTCGCCGATCGGCGAGGCATCCGGTTGTGGGCCCGACGGGTGCACTGTCGACTGGCTCACGAGCGACCGGATCGAGACCGACGACGACCCCGTCGCGTTCACGAAGCTGGCGACCGACGCGGGTTGGGGCGACGGGCTGCCGCTGATCCCGCCGACCGAGGAGCGGGTCCGCGCCCACCTCGTCGCGTCCGGGCGGTTCCCCGACGAGTGCCTGGCCGAGCTCCCGCCCCGCAACGGCCGGGCGACGGTCGAGAAGGTCGCGGTCAACGCGGTCATGGCGGGCGCGCCGCCCGAGTCGATGCCGCTCCTGTGCGCGGCGATCGAGGCGATGGCCGACCCGGAGTTCAACCTGTTCGCGCTCAACACGACGACGTCGTGCGTGGTGCCGGGCATCTTCGTGAACGGCCCGTCGCGTGACCGGCTCGGGATCCCCTACGAGGCGGGGTGCTTCGGCGGCGCCGCCGGGCCCGGACCCGCGATCGGGCGGGCCACGCGCCTGATCATGCGCAACGTCGGTGGTCAGGTGGTCGGCGTCAGCTCGAAGAGCGTCTTCGGCCAGCCCGGCCGCGTCGTCGGCATCGTCGTGGGGGAGTGGGAGGAGCGCTCGCCGTGGGCGCCGTTCGCCGAACGCCGCGGCGTCGCCGGCGACGCGGTCACGGTGCACGGCTGCACGGGCACGATCGACGTCGCCGACATCGTCGCTCAGAACGGTGCCGACCTCCTCGAGGTGATCGGGAAGTCGCTCGCCTTCGCGGGCACGAACGCGTTCATCGGCGCGCACCACGGCGCCGAGATCATGGTCTGCATCGCCCCGCCCTGGGCCGACCGGATCGCCCGCGAGTACCCGGAGGTCGAGACGGTCCAGCGGCTGCTCCACGAGTACGCGTCGCTGCCGGTCGACCGCTGGCCCGCGATCCACCGGCGGGCCGCCGAGGAGAACGGCCGCGTCGACGACCGGGGGATGGTCCACCTCGTCGAGGATCCCGACCACCTGCTGGTGCTCGTGAACGGTGGGCTCGGCAACCTCCACGCGCTCGCGCTGCACAGCTTCGGCCCCACCCGCGCCGTCACCCGCGCGTTCTGAACCCGCCGGCGTCGATGGTCTCGCGTCGCCGGCAGCGGGTGCTGGCGGTCGCACGGGTGCTCGGGGTGCGCGGGCTCGCGCTCGCGCGCTCGTGGTCGCGGCTCCTCGTCGCCGGCCGGCCGGATGCTTCGGCGCGCGCCGCCGCCCGGCGTGTGGCCGCCGTCGAGCTCCGGCTCACGCTCGAGCAACTCGGCGTGGCCGCGACCAAGGTCGGGCAGATCCTCTCGACGCGTCCCGACGTGCTCGCTCCCGACTTCGTCGAGGAGCTCGGCCGGCTCCAGGACGCGGCGGCACCCGAACCGGCGGACGTGGTCGAGGGGGTGATCGAGTCGGAGCTGGGCCGGCCGTCGACCGAGCTCTTCGCCGCGTTCGACCCGGTACCGCTGGCCGCGGCGTCGATCGGCCAGGCGCACGCCGCGACGCTGCCCGACGGGCGCGAGGTCGTCGTGAAGGTGCGGCGCCCCGGCGCACTCGAGCAGGTCGCCGACGATCTCGGCATCCTGGAGCGGTCGGTCGCCGTCCTCACCCGGTGGTCGCGCCGGGCTCGCCGCATCCACCTGGAGGACCTCGTCGCCGACTTCGCCGAGACGCTGCGCGCCGAGCTCGACTACGAGCTGGAGGCGGCGAACGCCGAGCGGTTCGCGACCGAGTTCGCGGGGCGCCCGGAGGTGCACATCCCCGCCGTGCACCGCGCCGAGACCACCACACGCGTCATCACGATCGAGCGGATCCGCGGGATCAAGCTCGACGACGTCGAGGCGCTCGACGCCGCCGGGATCGACCGCGGCGCGCTGGCGGCGACGGCGGCGGACGTCGTGCTCACGATGGTCTTCGAGCACAACTTCTTCCACGCCGATCCCCACCCGGGCAACTTCTTCGTCGAGGCCGACGGCCGTCTCGGCATCATCGACTTCGGCATGGTGGGGACGGTCGACGCGTCGACGAGCGCCGGGCTGCTCGCCCTCCTCGCCGCCCTGCTCGGCCGCGACCCCGACGCGCTGGGCGAGGCGGTGTCGGCCCTCGGCATCGGTGGCCCCGGGATCGATCGCGACGGGCTCCTCCGCGATCTCGGCGCGCTCCTGGCCACCCACCTCGACCGGCCGATCGGCGAGCTCGCGGTCGGCCCGTTGCTGAACGACGTGTTCGGCGTGTTCCGGCGCCACCGGCTGCGGTTCCCGCACCGGCTCGCCCTCCTCGCGAAGACCATGGCGATGTGCGAGGGCGTCGCGGTACAGCTCGACCCGACGTTCCGGATGATGGCGGTGCTCGTCCCCTACGTCGAGCGCGTCGCCGCCGGCGGCAGCGCCTGAGGTGACGGCAACGGATGGCCGGTCCGGGCGAAGCATGCTTCGATCGTCCCGCCCATGAACCCCTCGCGCAGGTCGGCGTCGAGGTCGTGCAGGCGGTTGCCGTAGAGCACGATCGGGTCGGCGTTGCCCTCCTGGTGCGGGTAGTCGGACGAGAACAGCACCATCTCGGGCAACCGCTCGAGCACGTCGAGGGCCTCCACGTCGCCGAACCCGGGAAGCGGTGTGATCTTGACGTTGCGCCGCAACATGTCGCCGCCGCCCGTCGAATAGGGCCAGTCGCCCAGCCCCGGCGACGGGAGCGACTGCCGGGCGCAGCCGTCGACGAAGGCCGGCAGCCAACCCACCTTCATCTCCTCGAGCAGCACCGTGAGGTCGGGGTGGCGCTCGAAGACCCCGCCGTAGAGGAGCGACACGAGCAGGTTCTGGGCGACGTGGATGCGCTGGGTGTTCGCCAGGCGGGTGAGCGCGGTGACGCCTCCGCCGCCGGGGAGGTCCCAGCCGATGTCGGCCCAGCCGCCGAAGTCGGCCGCGGTGTTGCCGACGTGGATGACCGCCACCATCCCGTGGTCGACGGCGGCGCGCCACACCACGTCCCAGTCGGGGTGACCGGGCGGGACCGAGCCGGGCGGCCTGCCGTTCACGGTGTAGAGGAAGAACGCGCGGTGGCCGCGAGCGCGAGCGCGTGCGATCTCGGCTGCCGCGCCGCCCAGATCGGACAGGTCGACCACCGCGACACCGTGCAGCCGGTCGGCGGCGTCCGAGAGGCGCTCGCCGAGGTAGTCGTTGCAGCGACGCACGCCTTCGGCGCGCGCGTCCGGGATGAACTCGAGCATCTGCCAGTAGCCGCCCGGGTTCACGAGACAGTGGTCGATCCCGACCCGGTCCATCCAGGCGACACGCTCGGCCGCGGTCGAGTCGTGTTGCGGGTGCAGGATGATCGGCCCGCCGCGCTCCTCGGCCATGCGCACGAGCGTGGGCAGCAGGGTGCGGCCGTCGGGCCGGCGCTCGGGCGGCAACGCGCGGAGCAGGTCGCCCGCGATCCCGAACGCGAGCCGTTCGACGCCGTCCGGGAAGCGGTCGCGCCACGGTTCGAGCGGATGCTCTCCGGGCCCGAAGTCGATCGACTCCCAGTGCGTGTCGACGTCGACGACCGCCATGCCGCCTCCCTCTATGGCTCCGCTCCCTGCGAGCCGGGATACCCGGCGCCACCGCGTTTCGTAACAACGTTATACTCCGGGCCGTCCATCCGTCGAGACCGAGCGAGACCGAGGACGGTGCATGAGCGCGGTAGCCGAGCCGAGGAGCGGGCCGCTCACCCCGAAGGCCCGCGAGACGCGGGCCGCGCTGCTGCGGTCGGCGGCCGACGAGTTCGTCGAGCGCGGGTACGCCGCGGTCTCCGTCCGTGACCTGGCGCGGCGCAACCGGGTGACGAGCGGCGCCATCTACGGGCACTTCCGCAACAAGGCCGACCTGCTCGCCGAGGTGGTCGAGGAGCGCATCGCGACCGACCTCGAGCACGCCTCCCGCGACCCGGGGCCCACCAGCCTCAGGACCTACCTGGGGCGCCAGTGGCGCAACTACCGCTCCCGGCGCGCCCTGCGGACACTGCTCGTCGAGGGCGCGGCGGCGGCACGCACCGACGCCGACGTGCGGGCCCGGATCGGAGAGCTGCAGGAAGCGAAGCTCCGCGAGTGGCAGGCGATCTACCGGCGGATCCAGTCCGACGAGGGCCTCGACCCCGACGCCGACATGGAGACGCTCGTCGTGCTCCTCTGGGCGGCCGAGCTGGGGCTCGGGCTCCTCGAGGCGCTCGACGTCGAGCTCCCGAGGCCGGGCGCGTGGGGTCGGATCGTGGAGCGGCTGGTCGGGTCGTTCGAGGGCGGCGACCGGTGACGGCCACGACGGTCGAGCC
>DASRHL010000168.1:0-11334 GCA_035650535.1 Acidimicrobiia bacterium | reverse complement strand
GCGACACCGTGAGTCTGCTGCGCGACGTTGCGAACCGTCACCCGACCGCGGAAGCGTTCGTCGACGCAGAGGGCCGGCGGTTGACGTTCGGCGAGTGGGACCGCGCGGCCGACGGCGTGGCGCGGGGTCTCGCGGAGCTCGGCGTGGGCGTCGGCGATGTCGTCTGCCTGCTCCTCGGGTCGTCTCTCGAGTACGCGATCTGCTACCAGGCCGCGATGCGACTCGGCGCGATCACGAGTGGCGTGAACACGCGGCTCGGCCCCGACGAGATCGAGCACATCTTCGACGTCGCGGCGCCGCGCGTGACCGTCACGCCGGACGACGGGTCGCGGGCGCTCCCGCCGACGGCCGGCACCCTCGTTCCGTGGTCGCGCCTCGCGCCCTTCACTGGAGCCGAACCCCCGCCGCTCCCGAACCTCTCGCCCGACCAGCCGGTCGTCATCTGCTGGACGGGTGGCACGACGGGCCGGCCCAAGGGGGTGTGGTTCGACCACGACAACCTCGCCGCGGTCGCGGTCGCGACCGGTGCGCTGTCGCAACCCTTCGACCGGCGCCTCTCACCCGTCCCGTTCGCCCACGTCGGCACGATGACCCGGCCGTGGGACGAGATCAGCCGCGTCATCACCACCGTCATCACTCCGGTGCGGTGGACGGCGGACGAGGCGCTGCGCCTGATCGAGCGCGAGCGCGTCACCGTCGGCCAGGGCGTGCCGACCCAGTGGGAGCTCATGCTCCGTTCGCCCCTGATCGAGACGACGGACCTGTCGAGCCTCCGGCTCGCGGCGACCGGCGCGAGCCGGGTCACCGCCGACCTGTTGCGACGGATGCGCGCCGTGCTGCGCGTTCCCGTGCTCAACCGGTACGCGTCCACCGAGGCCGGCGGCGTCATCGCGGGATCCCGACCGGACGATCCCGACGAGGTCGTCCTCGAGACGGTCGGCCGCGCCTCCGACGGCATCGAGATCCGCGTCGTCGACGACGACGGCGCGGTGCTGCCGCCCGACACGGTCGGGCGCGTGCAGGTCCGTTCCGGCGCGGTGATGCGCGGGTACTGGCGCGATCCCGAGGCGACCGCGGCCGTGCTCGACCGGGACGGCTGGGTGACGGTCGGCGACCTCGGGCGTCTCGACCAGCGGGGGTACCTCACGCTCGTCGGCCGCGAGGGCGAGCGCTACGTGCGGGGCGGTTACAACGTCTATCCGGTCGAGGTCGAGCGGGTGCTCTCGGAGCACGCGGGCGTCGGCGAGGTCGCCGTCGTGGGTGTGCCCGACCCGGTCCTCGGCGAGATCGGCCTCGCGTTCGTGGTGGCCGCCGCCGGCGCCGGCCCGCCCGACCCCGACGAGCTGCGGCGGTGGGTCGGCGCCCACCTCGCCGACTACAAGGTGCCCGACCGGGTCGTCGTGCTCACCGAGATGCCGCTGACTTCGGTCGGCAAGATCGACCGCCGCGCCCTCGCCGCTCGATCCGACGATCGCTAGCGTTGTCCCGTGACGGCGCAGGCCCCGGTCGGCCGGATGCTCGACTGCGACGGGCACCTCTACATGGAGCCCGAGGTGATGGCCGAGATCGTCGGCGCCGCGGGGGCGAGCTGGATCATCGACTCCCTGCGCACCTACGCGGGGACCGAGGCCGACCTCGAGTCGCGGGCGCGGGCGCGTGACGAGCCGTGGACGGTCAAGGGCTTCAGCGCGCTCGGCGCGTTCGACGCGAACGACCGCGTGACCGCGCTCGACCGCATGGGGATCTCGCGGCAGCTGCTCTTCCCGAACACCGTGCTGCGCGAGCTGCGCATCGGGACCGACGCGGCGCGCGCGGCGTGCCGCCGGTACAACGACTACGTCCTCGACTGGACGCGGCGTGCCGCCGACCGGGCGCGCGCCGTGTGCCAGGTCAACATGACCGACCGCGACTGGGCGATGGCCGAGCTCGAACGCGTCGTCGAGCGCGGTGCCAGGGGTGTGCTGTTGCCGTGCGCCGAGCCCCCCGGCGGCACCTCGCCGGCGGCCCCGGTCTGGGACGACTTCTGGCGCGTCCTCGAGGCCTCGGGCACGCCGGCGCTCATCCACATCGGCGCCGGCGGTCTCGCCAGCGCGGAGCCCGACGACCCGATGCTGCCGCCGCGCGCGTGGGCCGACGCGCCCGCACTGCGGGCCGTGTTCCCCGACCGCCCGGGTGGCGAGGAGCGGTTCGGGCCCTTCTACATCGTCGTCGCCCACCTCGCGGCCGAGGTGTACCTGACGTGCCTGCTCATGGGCGGCGTCTTCGAGCGGTTCCCGAACCTCCGCTTCGGCGCCGTCGAGTTCGGCGCCTCGTGGCTCGGACCGCTGTGCGAACGGCTCGACCGGCACGCCGAGCTCCTGCACAAGGTCGGCGTCCGCTACCCGATGCTCCCGAGCGAGTACGTGCGCCGCAACGTCCGCGTGACGCCGCAGTGGACGGAGCCGCTCGACGTGCTCGTCGACCGGTACGGCCTGCGCGAGTCGTACGTCTTCAACACCGACTACCCGCACGTCGAGGGCGGGCGCCACCCCGTCGAGAGCTTCCGCGAGATGGCCGAGCGCGTCGGCGACGGGTACGTCGAGGACTTCTTCGTCCGCAACGGCGAGCTGCTCTTTCCCTGACGGTGCTCGCTCGGACGCGTAGCCTCCGGCGATGGCATCCGACAACCTGGTGATCGAGCGCGACGGCGCGGTCCAGTGGATCCGCCTCAACCGGCCGCAGGTGCGCAACATGATCGATCTCGACACGCGTGCCGGTCTCGTCGACGCGTTCGTCGCCGCGGACGACGACGCCACGGTGCGGGCGATCGTCGTCACGGGGTCCGGCCGCGACTTCTGCACCGGCGGCGACGTCGGGCGGCCGGCAGGGGGCGACCACGAGCCGCCGCCCCCGCGTCCGGTCGACTACCGGCGCCTGTTGCGGCCGTTCCAGGACCTGTTCCGCACCTACTGGGAGCTCGACACGCCCGTCGTCAGCGCGGTGAACGGGACCACCGCGGGGGTGGGGTGGATGCTCGCCCTGCTCGCGGACCTCGTCGTCGCCGCCGAGGGTGCGCGTTGGACGCACGCGTTCCTGCGCCGCGGGATGATCCCGCACGCGGGCGACCCCTTCTTCCTGCCCCGGGTGCTGCCGCTGCACCGCCTGACCGAGGTCGCGATGCTGTCCGACACGCTCACCTCGGAGACGCTCGCCGACTGGGGCGTCGTCAACCGGCTCGTGCCGCCCGAGGAGGTCGAGGCCACGGCCTCGGAGCTCGCGCAGCGGCTGGCGTCCGGGCCCACGCGCAGCCTCGCCCTGGCCAAGCGGCTCTACCGGCGGTCGCTGACGAGCGACATGGCGACGATGTTCGGCGAGGAGGCCGACGCCAGCGCGCTGCTCACCACGACCGACGACCGTCAGGAGGGCGTCCGGGCCTTCCTCGAGGGCCGGGCCCCCGAGTTCACGGGAAACTAGGTAGTAGAGATTCGGGTCGTCCGGCCCTCCCTCCGGGGGCCGGGACCCGCGATGGTCGTCGGGTGGCACTGCAGGAGGTCTTCGTCCGTGCCCTGGCTCCCGAGCGGCTGACGGCGCTCATCGGGCCCGAACGCGCCCACCGCTTCCTCGCGACGGCGGCGGCGACCGAAGCCGGGCTGGCGGGACGCCTGGTGCTGAACGTCAACTCGACCGCGGTCGGCGGAGGCGTCGCCGAGATGCTGCAGACGCTCCTGGCCTACGCGCGTGGCGTCGGCGTCGACACCCGATGGGTCGTCGTCGAGGGCAATCCCGAGTTCTTCGGGATCACGAAGCGGGTGCACAACGGGCTCTACGGGATGCCCGGCGACGGCGGCCCGCTCGGCGCCGACGAGCGCCGCGTCTACGAGGCGACGCTCCACTCCAACGCCGCCGAGCTGCGCGCGCTCGTCCGGCCCGGCGACTTCGTGCTCCTGCACGACCCGCAGACGGCCGGACTCGCGCCGGGCCTGCGCCGCGCCGGCGTCACCGTCGTGTGGCGATGCCACGTGGGCATCGACCGCCCGAACGGGCACGCCGAGCGCGCATGGGACTTCCTGCGCCGCTACCTCGAGGACGTCGACGCGTACGTGTTCTCGTGCGAGCAGTTCGCCCCGCCGTGGATCGACCGTTCGCGACTCGAGGTCATCCCGCCGTCCATCGATCCGTTCTCGGCGAAGAACGAGCCGATGGAGCCCGACGAGGTGGCGCGCATCCTCCAGTACGTCGGGCTCCTCGACGGCGGCGGGGCACAGCCGGTGGCGACCTTCACGCGGCGCGACGGCTCGCCGGGTCGCGTGAACCGGCACGTCGACATCCTGCAGACGGGACCGCCGCCGCCGGTCGAGGCCCCGCTCGTGCTGCAGGCGTCGCGCTGGGACTCGCTGAAGGACATGCGCGGCGTGATGGAGGCCTTCGCCGAGCACGTCGCACCGAGGAGCGACGCGCATCTCGTGCTCGCGGGTCCCGCGGTGCACGGCGTCGCCGACGACCCGGAGGCGGCCGGCATCCTGGCCGACTGCGTGCAGGGTTGGCGGCGCCTCCCGCACGCGGCGCGGTCCCGGATCCACCTCGCCTGCGTGCCGATGACCGACCCCGACGAGGCGGCGGCCATCGTCAACGCCCTGCAGCGGCACTGCACGATCGCGGCGCAGAAGAGCCTGGCCGAGGGGTTCGGCCTCACCGTGGCGGAAGCGATGTGGAAGTCGCGCCCGGTCGTCGGCAGTGCCGTCGGCGGCATCGTCGAGCAGATCGTCGACCGGGAGAGCGGCCTCCTCGTCGACGACCCCACCGACCCGGTCGCGTTCGGCGACGCGCTCCAGGTGCTGCTCGACGACCCGGCCGAGGCCACTCGCCTCGGCGCCAACGCCCGCACCCGTGCCTGCGAGCGCTTCCTGGGTGACCGGCACCTCGAGCAGTGGGCGGCCCTGCTGGCCGCCCGCGACGTGCGGGCCGCCGCCTCACCCGCCTGAACCCGCGGATCTGACGTGGCGTCAGATGATGGCGCAGTCGCGCTATACATTGGCGCCACGATCGCAGGAACGCCCGCCCTGACTCGGGGGGTGCGGACCAGACCCACGGGGGGAAACAGTGAGGAGTCGTCGTCTCGTCCTGGCGTTGCTCGTCACCACGGTTGCGACCACCGCCGGCCTCGTCGCCACGGTCGGAACGTCGGCGGCCGCCAAGAACGTGAAGATCAAGGTGCTGCTCCTCGCCGAGACCAAGGGCGAGAGCGTCAACGCCGTCCAGTACTACGACAACGGGGCGAAGCTCGCCGCCCAGGAGCTGGGGGCGAGCAAGGTCGAGTACACCCGCATCCCGGCACCGTTGACGCCCGCACAGGCGCAAACGGCGCTCCTCCAGGCGATCGACCAGAAGCCGGACGTCATCATCGGGCTCCCGGCGAGCTCGCAGGTCATCCCGCTCTCCCAGACGATCGGGCAGTCGAACATCCCGTTCTTCGCCCTTTCCACCGCGATCCAGACGATCAAGAGCGGACCGAACGGCGCGCCCAACCTCTACCTGATCCGGCCGCTCAGCACCGACGTCGCCGCGGCCGAGGCGAAGTACGTCACGAAGGACCTCAAGGCCAAGAAGATCGGCCTCGTCTGCGTGCAGAACGCCTTCGGCACCGACAGCTGCAACGTGGCACGGCCCGCGATCACGGCCGGTGGCGGCACGATCGCAGTCGAGCGCAGCAACGCGATCACGGCAACCGACCTCACCGACATCGCGCTCGCGATGAAGAACGTCGACGCCGTCCTCGACTTCAACTTCCCGAACCCGCTCGGCGTCCTCGCGAACCAGCTCGTCCAGAACGGCGTGAACGTTCCCCACGTCGACGGTGCGAGCGCCGGCATCGAGGTCAACGCCAAGGTCGTGCAGGGTGACGCGCTGAAGGTCTTCAGCGGGGTCGACGACTGCGTGCCGGTCGCGGACAAGTCGGCGGCAGGCAAGAAGTTCAACAAGGCGTACCAGGCCGCCTACAGCGAGCCCCCGATCTACTCGGCGGCCGAGGCCTACGACATGGTGAAGTTCGCCTACGCCGCCGCCCAGAAGGCCGGCTCCACCGACCCCGCCAAGCTCGAGGCGCAGGTCCAGAAGATGAGCTACACAGGTGCCTGCGGGAAGTACAAGCTCGACTCGGGCAACATCCTCCTGCACACGTCCTACATCACGAAGTGGTCGCCGGCCGGAGCCGAGAAGGCGATCAAGAAGCTGACGTTCCCGGTGACGGGCGCCCCCGGCTCGACGGCGACGACCGCGCCGACGGCGACGACGGCCGCCACGACCCCGGCCACGACGACGAAATAACGGGAGGTCCCCGGGCCCTTTGACCCCGACCGGCTCGTCCATCGACGGTCCGACCGCCGCCGGGAGCGCCGCGTGAGCACGTTCGTTGCGCTCCTGGCGAGCGGTCTGGCCGAGGGGGCGATCGCCGCGATCGCCGCCGTCGGCTTCCTGATCACCTACAAGGCGACCGGCGTCGTCAACTTCGCCCAGGGTGCCCTGATCAGCCTGGGTGCGTACATCGCGTTCTGGCTGACGCAGAAGAAGGGCGCCTTCGGGATCGGCGCGCTCGGTCTCGTGCCCGGCTACGTGGTCGCGATCGTCGTCATGTTCCTCATCGGCATGGTGCTCGAGCGGCTCGCGTACGCGCCGTTGCGTGGCCGCTCCGTCCACGTGGTCGTCATCGCCACGCTGGGCGCGTCGATCGTCGTCCAGGCGTTCATCGGGATCTGGCAGGGAACGTCGCCGCTCTTCCTCGGGAGCCCGGTGCAGGGCGACATCGTGCACGTGTTCGGCGCCGCGGTCACGTGGCAGCGGGTCCTGATCCTGATCGTGACCGCGATCGTGATCACGCTCACGATCCTGCTGTTCCAGTTCACGCAGTTCGGCCGGCAGCTGCGCGCGACCGCAGCCGATCGCGACACGGCGCGCCTCTACGGCGTGCCCGTGAACATGATGTCGATGCTCGCGTTCGGGATCGCGTCCGCGCTGGCCGCGCTGGCCGGGATCCTCATCGCGCCGCTCGGGAACCTCACCGTCGACCTCGGCTTCAACACGATGCTGCTCGGCTTCGCGGCCGCGGTGCTCGGTGGGTTCGGGAGCCTCGGCGGTGTCGTCGTCGGCGGGATCGCGATCGGGCTCGTCGAGCAGCTGCTCGGCGGGTACATGGTGCAGTGGTTCGGAACGGGCGGTCTCGGCGACTACAAGTCCATGTACCCCTTCGTCCTCATGCTGATCGTGATCGCGCTGCGGCCCCAGGGCCTGTTCACCCGCGGCGCCGGGCAACGACTGTGACCGACACCGTCGTCTCGCCCGCGGGGACGGCGCCGGCCGCCGAGCCCGGATCGGGGTCGTCGGCACCGCCGCGGTTCCGGCCGCCCGCGACGCGCGGGAGCCCGTACCTCACGCTCGCGCTCGTCCTCGGCGCGATGGCCCTCTTCCGGCAGTTCGGCCCGTTCGGGGTGTCCAACGCCGGGAACGCCGACCTCTACAACACCTGGCTCTTCTACGGGGTCATCGTCGTCGGCTTCTACTTCGTGTTCGGAGTGTCGGGGCAGTTCGCGTTCTCGCAGGCCGCGATGGCCGCGGTCGGCGGCTACACGTCCGCGTGGGCGACGCGCGTCGAGTTGCTCGGGACCGACTCGTTCCTCGCCGGTCTCGCGGTGGGTGTCGTCGTCACCGCGATCATCGCGACCGCGTTCTCGTTCCTCATGCGTCGAGCGTCGGAGTTCTACTTCGCGATCGGCACGCTCGGACTGAGCAGCATCGTCCTCGAGATCCTTGCCCAGTGGAACGACTTCACGAACTCGTCGGGTGACTCGACCACCGGCATCTCGGGGATCCGGATCTTCGGCCTCCAGGTGAGCGGCACGGTGATCAAGCACTCGAAGCTGTCGCCGAAGGGCTTCCCCGTCCCGGTCGAGCCCGACGCCGTCCAGTACCGCGTCTTCTGGATCTGGCTCGCGGCGTTCGCCATCGTCATGCTCATGGCGATCTACCTGGCGCGTTCGCCGGTCCAGCGCGAGGCGATCGCCGGGCGTGACCAGGCCGCGGTCGCGGCGACCGTGGGCGTGCCCGTGTTCCGGCTGCGCGTGACGATGTTCGTGCTCGGCTCCGCGATCGCAGGCGCCGCCGGGTCGTTGTTCGTGCACTGGAAGACGTTCGCGTCCCCCGACTCCTTCGGCATCGATCTCGGGATCGGCATCTTCGTCATGCTGATCCTCGGCGGCATCGACTCGCGCTGGGGGCCCATCCTCGGCGCGTTCTTCTACGTCTTCATCCCGCAGTGGCTGCAGGGCGGGGTGCTCGGCATCCCGGGGCCGAAGTTCTCCGTCACCCTGCAGGGGCAGGTCCACAACGCGGGCGACTTCAAGAACATCATCTTCGGCGCGCTGCTCGTCGTCGTGATGATCGCCTATCCGGAAGGCCTGGTCGGTGCCGGGCGCGGGGTGCGGTCGCTCGTCGCGGGCGTCGTGCGGCCCCGGCGGTCGACGTGGTTCACGCGCTGGCTCAACATCGGCCCCGGGCGCGTGCCGGCCCCGCAGCCCGCCGGCGCCGGGGCGGATGCCGCGCCGCCCGCGCTACCCGCCATGTCGAGCGCCGCCGAGACCCCGGCATCGACCCCGGCACCGCGCGCCGGCGCCGAACCGGTGCTCGAGGCCGGCGACATCAGCGTCTCCTTCGGCGGCGTCCACGCGGTCGACGGCGTGAGCCTCACCCTGCTCGAGGGCGAGATCCTCGGTCTCGTCGGTCCCAACGGGAGCGGCAAGACGACGTTCCTCAACGCGGTCAACGGCGTCGTCGCCGCCCACGGGAGCCTGCGCGTCGGCGGCCGGCGCATCGCGCTCGGGAAGCCGGGGCGCCTGCGCCGGGAGCAGGTGATGCGCGCGTTCCAGTCGCCGCAGACCTACGAGGACCTGAGCTGCATCGAGGACGTCCTCCTCTCGACCCCTGACCGCTCGCTGACCGGGATCACGCCGGCGTGGTTCCTCCGCCCCTGGGTCCTGCGCCACGAGCGGGCCCGGTGGGCGAACGCGGTGGCGGCCCTGGAGCGGGTCGGGCTCGCGGAGCTGGCCGAGGAGTCGACGGCCCGGCTGTCGTACGGCCAGCGCCGTCTCCTCGAGCTCGCGCGCGCGATGGCCGCGCACCCCCGCATCCTGCTGCTCGACGAGCCGTCCGCGGGGCTCAACGCCGCCGAGACCGACAACCTCGGCGTGCACCTCCGCGCGCTACGGGCCCAGGGCGTCTCCATCCTGCTCGTCGACCACAAGCTCGACTTCATCACCGCGCTGTGTGACCGCGTCGCCGTCCTCGAGCTCGGCTCGCTCGTCGCGGTCGGGCCGGCGGCGACCGTCTTCAGCGACCAGCGCGTCATCGACGCCTACCTCGGGCTCGAGGAGGGCGAGGGCGCCCACGTGCTCGCGGACGAGATCGTGTCCGGCGACGGGACCGCCGGGGCCGGCGCCGTGACCGGGCCCGAACCCGAGCCGGTCGACGGGGGCGAGGCGTAGTGCTCGAGCTCCGCGGCGTCTCCGTCTCGTACGGCCCGGTGGAGGCCGTGCGCGGGATCGATCTCGACGTCGGCGAGGCCGAGATCGTCGCGCTCGTCGGTCCGAACGGCGCGGGGAAGACGTCGACGCTTCGCGCGATCTCGGGGTTCGTCCCGCACGAGGGCACGATCCGCTTCGACGGGACCGACCTGCGCAAGCTCAGCGTGCAGGCGGCCGCGCGGCGCGGGCTCATCCACGTGCCCGAGGGACGGCACGTGTGGCCGACACTCACGGTCCACGAGAACCTGCAGGTCGGCACCACGGCGCGCCGGGGCCGCGCCGAGGGGTACACGATCGAAGAGGTCTACGACCTCTTCCCACCGCTCTCGACGCTCCGGCGCCGCGACGGGTGGGCGTTGTCGGGCGGCGAGCAGCAGATGGTCGCGATCGGCCGCGCCCTCGTCGCCGGCCCGCGCCTGCTCCTGCTCGACGAACCGTCGCTCGGGCTCGCGCCGATCGTCGTCAAGACGCTCTTCGGCGCCCTCGCCGAGATCGGGAAGCGGACGCCCATCCTCCTGGTCGAGCAGAACACGGTGATGGCGCTCAAGATCTGCACCCGGGCGTGCGTGATGGTGACCGGCGAGTTCGTGCTCCGGGGCACGGGCGCGGAGCTCGCCGACCGCACCGCCCTGGTCGCGTCCTACCTGGGCGAGCGGACCGAGGTCCACGCCGGCTGAACACCGCCCCCGACGCTCGCTTCCCGTACCCCGGTCTCGGCGCCTCCGGCGCCGGGCCGCTCGGGCCCCGGCTCGCGGGGTCGCAGGCCACCCACGCCCCCGACGCTCGCCTCCCGTACCCCGCTCTCGGCGCCTCCGACGCTCGCCTCACGCGGCGGGAGCTGCTGGCGCGCGGTGCGTCCCTCGGCGCCGCGGCCGTGAGCGCGGCGGCGGCCCGCAGCCTGCCGTTCACCGACGCGCTCGCGGCAGTGGGGCGGCGACGGCCCGTGCGCCGCCCGGGTTCGCTCCCGCACCCGCACCTCCCGCCCGGCACCGACACCATCCCCGAGATCGACCACATCGTCGTCCTGATGATGGAGAACCACTCCTTCGACAACTACTTCGGCATGCTGGGCCGGGGCGACGGCTTCACCCTCGACCGCCGCGGGCGACCGACCGCGCGCAACCGTGACGACGCCGGCAACGTCGTGCACGCGTTCCGGATGCCGAGCACCTGCCAGCTTCGGGCCCAGCCCTCGCAGTCGTGGAACGCGAGCCATCGGTCGTACGACCGCGGCCGCAACGACGGGTTCGTGCGGGCCGGCGGCCCGGTCGCGATGGGCTACTGGACGCCCGCGGACCTGCCCTTCTACGCGGGGCTGGCGCGGACGTTCGTCCTGTGCGACCGGTGGTTCGCTTCCGTGCCCGCCCAGACCTACCCGAACCGGCGCTACCTTCTCGCCGCCACCTCCGAGGGGCGCGTCACGAACCGGGGCGAGAACGCGGTCCTCGCACCGTCGCCGCCCAACGGTGTGATCTTCGACCAGCTCGACGCGCACGGCATCCCGTGGAAGGACTACTTCACGGCGTTGCCGACGGCGGGCCTGTTCCGCAGCGCCACGACGAACGCGGCGCGCCTCGCCCGCATCGACCAGTTCTTCGCCGACGCCGCCGCGGGATCGCTCCCCGCGTTCGCGCTCGTCGACCCCGACTTCGCCGTCGAGTCGGAGGAGAACCCCCAGGACGTTCACGTCGGCGAAGCGTTCGCCGAGCGGGTGATCCGCGCCGTGATGGCGGGGCCCGCGTGGCCCAAGACCCTCCTCGTGTGGTGCTACGACGAGCACGGCGGG
>DASRHL010000167.1:0-16281 GCA_035650535.1 Acidimicrobiia bacterium | reverse complement strand
ACTCGTCGGCGTGCTCGAGCTCCGAGGCGACGGGGATCACCTCGCGTTCTACGAAGCGTCGCACCGTGGCGATCAGCTCGTCGCGGACCTCGGGATCCGTCGCGCCGGTTCCGGGTTCAGCCATCTCGCGGAACCTAGCGCCCGCGGTCGCGGGCGATCAGCTCGTAGGCGAGGGTGACCTCCACCATCCCGACGATGCTGTAGACGACGGCGGCGAGCCCACCGTCGACGGCGGCCTTCAGCGCGTACGAGTGTTCAGCCCAGATCTGGAGCGCGTGCGCGAGCTCGTGCTCGGCCACCACGGGCAGCGTGACGACGGCCGCGACCACGAGCACGGCCGGGCGCACGAGGTGGAAGGAGCGCGCGAACGCTGCTCGCACCGGGAGTCGCTCGATGTTGATGAGCGGTCCGACCAGGCAGAAGAACGTGAAGAACAGGAGACCGGGAACGAGCAGCGCGAGCGAAGCCGCGCCGGTGAGCACGCCGAGGAGCACGTCCGCGACGACGAGCCGGCGGTACGGAAGGTGCCGCAGGATGTCGCCGATCGTCCGGTGCGGGTGGCCGTGGAACTCCTCGCCGACGGCGGCGTCGAGGAAGCCGGCGAAGAACGCGTCGCCCACGAAGCTCACACTCGTCACGACGAGGACTGCCGCGAGCAGGATCCCGGCGACGACGTTGTCGTGGCGTTCGAAGTACCCCTCGCCGAGGTCGACGAAGAACGCCTCGAAGAACCCGATCGGTACGTAGAGCGCCACTGCCGTCAACGCGACGCGGCCGAACTGGCTGCGGTATGCCGCGAGCGCGGCGCGCACGATCTCCCATGGGTTCAGCGCGGCCCGCACGACCGGCACCGACGCGGTCACGGCCGCGGCTCCTCCGACTCGAGCAGGCTCCGCTGGTCGAGCACGTAGAGCAGCGCGAGCGCGGGTACGACGACGACGACGGCCACCACGGTCACGATGATCACGGCGGTCAGCGTCGCCGACGGCGCCGCCGCCGCGTTGATCTTCAACGAGTCGGGCAGGAGGTAGGGCCATTGGCCGACGCCCCAGCCCCACACGACGGTCGCGACCGCGGCGACCGCGAGTGCCCGCGCCGGCCGGTACGCCTCGCGCACGAGCATGACGAGGGCACCGGCGCCCGCCAGCGCCGAGAGCCCGATCAGCGGCCACCCGCGGTGGACGAGCCCGTCGTAGAGCCGCTTCGTGTCGTCGTGCAGGACCACGATGCCGGCGAGCGCGACCACACCCGCGGCGAGCGCGGCGCCGATCGCACGCCGGCGGAAGTAGCCCTCGAGCTCGGGGAGACCGCTGCGCCGGGCGTCGTTCGTGAGGAAGACGGCCGCGAGGTACGCGCACGTCGCGACGGCGAGGACGCCACCCAGGATCGAGGTCGGGTTGACCCAGCTGTCGACGAGGTCACCCGCCGTCCCGCCGCGCGGCACGCGGCCCGACGCGATGCCGCCGGCGACCGCCCCCATGCAGTAGGGCACGACGACCGACGAGACGGCGAACGCGGCCCCGAACACGCGCTGGTTCGTGAGCCTGAGCACGACCCGCCGGAACGCGAACCCCGAGCCGCGCAGCACGATCCCGAGGGCGGCGAGCAGGAGGGGGACGAAGAGCGTGAGCATGATCGACCCGAAGGCGCCGGGGAACGCCGTCCACAGCACGACCAGGCAGAAGATCAGCCAGACGTGGTTGGCCTCCCACACGGGTCCGATGGACGCGTCGATGAGGGCGCGTGGCTTCGCGCCGCGTCCCGCCCCGCCGGCGACGAGGTCCCAGAAGCCGCCGCCGAAGTCGGCGCCGCCGAAGATGGCGTAGAAGGTCACGCCCGCGAACAGCGCGACGGCGACGACCTCCGCGCTCGTCATCGCCCCACCTCGTGCATCTCGGGCCGCGGCCCGTAGGGAACGGACTCCTCCTCGAGCTCGCCTTCGGTGGCGGCGCGTCGCCAACGCGCCGCCATCGAGCGGAGCACCAGGATCGCCGTCGCCGCCAGCGCCGCGTAGAGGACGAGCACGACGACGAGCGAGATCCAGAGGTCACCGACCGTCGTGACCGCGTCCTCCGTGCGCAGGAACCCGGAGACGATCCACGGTTGGCGGCCCACCTCGGTCACGACCCAGCCCGACTCGAGCGCGGCGATGGCGGCGGCGCCGGACAGCGCGGCCGCCCGCAGGAACCACCTCGTGTTCGGCATCCGCCGGCGGCGCCACCACACGACCGCGAACCAGAGCGACAGGGCCGTCAGCGCGGTGCCGAGGCCGACCATCACGTCCCAGGCGAGATGGACGGGCGTGACCGGTGGCCGGTCGCGCGCGGGAACCGTCTCGAAGCCCTTGATGCGCGTGTTGACGCTGTAACCCGACAGCAGGGACGCGACGTCGGGGATCTCGATGCCGCCCGTCACCTTCCCGTCGGCGTAGATCCCGCCGAGCGTCTCGGGGACGTGCGTCGAGGTGCGTGGCACCGCCTCGATCGCTGCGAACTTGACCGGCTGGTCGTGGTACACGGAACGCGCGGCCCAGTCGCCGACGACCATCTGCGCGGGTGCCGCGATCGCCGCGACCGTGAACGGGATCAGGAACCCGATGCGGTGGTAGCGGTCGGTCCGTCCCTTCAGTATGCCGACCGCGTACACGGAGGCGACGAGGAAGCCGCCGACGAGGTAGGCGGCGATGATCATGTGCAGCGACTCGTAGGGCGTCGCGCGGTTGAAGATGACGGCGAGCGGATCGACGTCGACGACCTTGCCCGCCTTGTCGAGCGTGAACCCGCCGGGCTGGTTCATCCACGAGTTCGCGGCGACGACGGAGACCGCGCCGCCGATGCCGGCGATCATGATCGGCACGCCGGTCCAGAAGTGCGGCCAGGGCCGGAGGCGCTTCCAGCCGTAGATGTAGATCGCGATGAAGATCGCCTCGGTGAAGAAGAAGATGCCCTCGATCGCGAACGGGATGCCGAAGGCGGCGCCGAACCGGTCCATGAGGCGCGGCCAGAGCAGGCCGAGCTCGAAGCTGAGCACCGTGCCGGTCACCGCACCGACCGCGAACGTCACCGCCATGACCTTCGACCAGCGCTGCGCGAGACGGAGCGAGTCGGCGTCGCCCTTCCTGATCGCGCGGTAGTCGGCGATGAGCGTGATCGCGGGCCACGCCACGCCCAAGGGGACGAGGATGATGTGGACGCCGAGCGTGATCGCCATCTGCGTCCGCGCGAACGGCAGCTGCGACGACGCCCCGAGCGTCATCAGACCCGGGAGGGCACCCATCGCGGAGGTGGCAGGAATCGAACCCACCGGACGGGGATCGCCCGTCCCACTCGTTTTGAAGACGAGGGGGGCCACCAGACCCCGTTCACCTCCGCCGGCGAAGCTAGTTCGGTCCTTCCTCGAAGAGCGCTTCGCCGCGGCGCAGGCGGGTCGCGATGCGGACCACCTGGGAGCGCTCCCGGCGCGTGGGCGTGTGCGCGGCGAGGAAGCGGGCCGTCCCGGTGAGGATCAGCGCCTGCTCCTCGGAGCCCGCCGGCCACGCGTGGAACTGGCGGACCGCCGCCTCGAAGGTCTGGAACCAGTGGAACTCCGCGTCCTCCGTCAGGAGGGCGTGGCCGATCGCCGCGATCGCGGCCCTCGGGTCACCGCCCGAGCGCAGGTGCCGGTAGACGATGGCACCCGCGTCGTCGACCCGGCCCTCCTGGTCCCAGCACTCGGGCAGCGTCGCCAGGTCGGCGGGCGCGCCGGAGGGTGCGCGCTCCGGCAGGCGCGCCGCCGGGATGTTGAGGAACCGGTCCAGGTACACGCGCAGCGCGTTGTGGTAGGCGCCGCGCAGCAGCTCGGGTGCCGGCACCCGGCGGACGGCCTGGTGGAGCGCGTTCGCCGCCGTGAACGCGTGGTGGACCTCGTCCCAGTCGCCGTGGTCGTTCTGGACGTGGAACCGGGTGATCCGCAGCGCGGCCGCGTACGCGACGGCGCGTGCCACCTCCTCGGGCGTCGCACCCGTGGCGATCGCGCCGTCGAGCGCGCCGACGACGGCGGCGGGCTCTTCGGCGAGGAGCGACCACGCCAACTCGGTGACGCCGTGGTCGTGGTCGAACGTCGCGCGGCGGGCACCCTCGGCGAGGCGCCCGGGGAGCGCGGCGGTCGCGTCGCGGACGAGCGCGGTGAGGTCGGCGGGGTAGCGCCAGGAGCCCAGCTCCTCGGAGCGGGTCGCGGCCGCCGTCTGGGCGACGAGCGTCGGCAGCACCTCCGCTGCGGAGCCCCAACCGAGGTGGTCGAGCACCTCGAACGCCTTGTTCGTGAAGTCGATCGTGTGCCCGCCGTCCACGAAGACGTGGTCGGTGACCGCCGCGAACATCGTCGCCGCGACGGAGGCCGGGTCGCCGGCGGCGATTGCCGACGCGAGGGTGCGCTCGGCCGCGTCCGCCGAGCGCGTCTCGACGAAGCGGCGGTACCAGGCGGCGAGCTGGTCCGGCGGAACCTCGCCTCGCAACGGGTGGAGCGCGAAGCGCGGTGGTCGCCCGCGCGTGTCGCGCGAGACGAACGCGAGTCCCTGCACCAGCGCGAGCGCATGGTCGACCTCGTCGAGGTGGGGGAGGACGTTCGCCATCGCGGTGAGGACGGTGAGACCCGCTCCCCAGCCCGACTCGCGGTAGCGCGTCCCGAACTCGACACCCGCGCGCACGATCTCGTCGGCGCCGACGCCGGCCGCGAGGAGGCCGACGACGGCTTTCGCGGTGACGAGGGTGATGCCGTGCTCCAGCCCCTCGCCGAGGCGCTGCCGCAGGTGCGCCGTCGGGTCGGGCTCGGGTGACACGACGACGGTGACGGCGTCGCCGTCGATCTCGACCGGGTACGCGCGCACGTCGTCGGCCCACGGGTCGAACGTGCCGCCCGACCGGAGGTCGAAACGGGCGTTGTGCCAGTGGCAGGTCACGAGCCCGCTCTCGACCGTTCCCCGGTGCAGTGGGAACCCCATGTGCGGGCAGCGGTCGTCGAGGGCGTACGCCTCGCCGTCGCTCCAGAAGACGCAGATCGGCTGCGTGCCCGCCTTGCCGGTCAGGCAGCCGCGGGTGCGGAGCTCGTCGAGGGTGCCGATCGCGACACGATCGTCCATGGCCGAAGGGTACCGCCGCAGTTGCACGCCGACGCCGGCCGGGAAGAACGTGCGCCGGAAGCCGGTTTCACCGTCCGCATGAGGGTGTTCGCGGTGTCCGGGAGCCTGCAGTCGGGGTCGTCCAACACGCGCCTCGTGCACGTGGCGCGCGACCTCGCGCCCGACGGCATCGACGTCGACGTGTTCGAGTCGGTCGGTGCGCTCCCGCACTTCAACCCCGACCTCGTCGCGCCCCGTGCCGTCGTCGACCTCCGCGAACGGGTCGCGGCGTCGGACGGCGTGTTGATCGCGAGCCCCGAGTACGCGCACGAGATGCCGGGCTCGCTCAAGAACGCTCTCGACTGGCTCGTCGGATCCGGCGAGCTGTACGGCAAGCGGGCCGCGGTCGTCGTCGTCTCGCCCCGGCCCAACGGCGGGGTCTACGCGCGCGAGGCAATCGAGCGCACGCTCCGTGCGCAGGGCGCCGAGGTCGTCGTCTCGATCACCCTCGGCGTCGTGAAGCACGAGGTCGCCGCCGACGCGGCGTTCCTCGACCAGGCCCGCGACACCGTCGACGAGCTGTTCGCCGCACTCGCGTTCACGTGACCAGTCAGCCGAGGGCGGGTGCAGGTTCCGTAGCCGGTGGCGGTGGGAGCGCGCCGCGGGTGCGTAGCTCGCGCCAGCGCCAGTAGGCGCCGACCAGCGCGCCGAACGCGAAGCCACCCAGATGCGCGGCCCAGGCGATGTCGCTGTTGAAGTAGAAGAACTGCTGGCCGAGCCAGATCAGGAGCAGCCACGACGCGCGGACCTTCCGCAGCAGTACGGGGCCGAAGAAGATGATCGACTTGACGCGCGCGGCCGGATAGCAGACGAGGTACGCGCCCATCACGCCTGCGATCGCCCCCGAGGCGCCGATGATCGGGACGGTCGAGTTGGGCTGGCTCAGCACGTGGGCGAGCGTCGCCACGATGCCGGCAACGAGGTACAGCACGAGGAAGCGCAGCGGACCCTTCCGGTCCTCGATGTTGTTCCCGAACACCCACAGGAACAGCATGTTCCCGAACAGGTGCTGCGGGCTCGCGTGGAGGAACAGCGACAGCACGAGCGCGAGGTACACCGACTTGCCCGGTTCGTGCGACCCGGAGCCGTCGTCGCCGTGGTCGCACGCGCTGCTCTCGCCGTGCACATACGTGTTGCGGAACTCGCGGTTCGTGAGCGGCCGGCCCTGGGTGATCTCGCACGGGATCGCGGCGTGGTCGACGATGAACCTGAGCTCCGCGTTCGTCGTCTGCTGCGGTGTCGCGTCGAAGAGCTGGTCGAGCGTGTGCCCGCCCGGTTGCACGGCGAAGTAGACGGCGACGCACGCGAAGATCAGGACGATCGTGGCCCACGGCATCCGCCGGACCGGGTTCTCGTCCGCCATCGGGATCACGACGGAGAGCTCCGGTCGGGGCGGGGAGTGGTGTAACTCGTCCACTGCGTACCGTCCCACCAACGCAGCTGCACGCCGGGATGCCACGGGTCGTCGTGCCACCCCGGCGGCGGCAGGTTCAGGCCGGCGTAGGCCTGCGCCGCAGACTCGACGCGTGCCCGCGCCGCGTGGATCGCGCGCTCCAGCACGGCGACGAGCTCCTCGCGGTGGTTCGTGCCGACCGAGAGCCAGTAGACGCGTCCCCCGTCGATCCCGCGGATCCCCACCGAATCGCGCGTCCAGATCGGATTGGCTCCGAGATAGCGCGGGTTGAACGAGCGCCAGGGCCAGGTGTTCGACGCGCGACCGAGGGTCGAGAGATCGAAGGCGGCGAGGCGCGCGCTGCGACGGCCGACCCAGACGCGGTCAGCGTCGACGCGCACGACCGTCTGCGAGTAACGGGCGACGTTGATCAGCCACGCGACGAACGTGAGCAGCACGATGGCCGGCGCGATCGCGACGAAGGTGACGACGGCCGCGACGAGCAGCCACACCCACGAGCGGGCCGAAGCGCTGAGCCGTTCCTCGTAGAGCAGCCCGGGCTCGGGGCCGGCGGTCGGGGCCGTGGCGCTCATCGGGTCGGTACGGTGGCACACGGGACCCCGCCGACCCAACGGGTCGGCCGGAGACGGGCCGGAGTGGTTTCCGGCATGCGGTGGGGCGGATACGCTGGCGCCCGACAGCCGGCCGCCTCGCGCAAGGGGATCCGCATGAAGAAGCTGCTCATCCTGCTGATCCTGGTTGCGATCGGCGTCACCGTGGCCCGGAAGGTCCGCGAGGCCTGACGCCGACCGTCACCAGAAACCGTGTGCCCGGGCCCGCCGAGTGCGGGCCCGGTGCGCGCCCGGCGCCGGTGCCCGCGGTGCCGGCGCTCACGCGGCGCGGGACCGGTGACGCAGCCACCACCACGTCGCGACGCCGCCCACCGCCGCGAGCGCGCCCCCGACCGCGATCGACGGCCCGACCGGCGGCATCGGCATCCGGTCGCGCAGGCGCACCGGATGCTCGAAGTGCTCGACGGGCCAACCCTCGGTCCGCGCGACGCGCGCCAGGTCGCGGTCGGGGTTCACGACGACGGGATGCCCGACGGCCCGCAGCATCGGCTCGTCGGTGATCGAGTCGCTGTACGCGTAGGACTCCGTCAGGTCGATGCCGTCACGTGACGCGAGCTCGCGGACGGCGTCCGCCTTGTGCGGTCCGTATCCGTAGAACTGGAGCTCGCCGGTGTAGTCGCCGTTCGCGTCGACGGCCGCACGCGTCGCGATCACCTCGTCGACGCCGAGGAACTCGCCGAGGGGCCGGACGACCTCCTCCGGCGACGACGACACGATCACGACCTTGCGCCCGGCCGCATGGTGGAAGTCGATGAGATCGAGCGCCTCCGCGTAGATGATCGGCGTCACGATCTCGTCGAGCGTCTCGCGCACGATCGACGCGACGTGGTGCTGGTTCCACCCGCTGATCATCTTCAGCATCGCGGCGCGGACCTGCTCCATCTTCTTCTCGTCCGCGCCGACGAGCATGAACACGACCTGCGCGTACGCGCTCCGGACGATGGCGCGCTTCGACAGCAGACCTTCGCGGTAGAAGGGCTTGCCGAACGCGAGCACCGAGCTCTTGGCGATGATCGTCTTGTCCAGATCGAAGAACGCCGCCGTACGCTCCACTCGCGAAAGGTTACGCGTCACCCTTGACAGGGCAAGCGGCGCGCCCTAGCTTCTCGGGCAGTTCCCCCGCACTTCCTCGGGAGTTCCGTCGCGCGTTCACCGCGTTCCGTGCCGTCTGCACGCGCGCGCCGCGACGTCGATCCTGAGGAGGCATCGTCCGGTGCTCGTCGCATTGTGGTCGCCGAAGGGCGGTTCGGGAACGTCGGTGCTCGCCGCCGCGTGCGCGGTGGTCCTCGCCCGCCACGGCGGCGTCCGGCTCGCGGACCTCGCCGGCGACCAGCCCGCCATCTTCGGCCTGGGCGTCGATCCCGCGACCGGGCTCGCGGACTGGCTGGCCACCGGTCCCGAGGCGCCGACCGACGCGCTCGACCGGCTGACCGTCGCCGCCGCGCCCGGCATCGCCCTCGTACCCCGCGGCACGGGGCCGGGTGCGCTCGTCCCGGTCGCGGCCGCGGAGGCGGGGGCGGCGCTCGCCGTCGCGCTCCGCGACGGACCGGTTCCCTGCGTCGTCGACGCCGGCCGCGCGGACGCGCCGGCCGAACGGGCGGTCGTCGAGGTGGCCGACCGCTCGGTCGTCGTGTTGCGCGGCTGCTACCTGTCCCTCCGGCGCGCCGTCGACTCGCCGCTTCTCGCCCGGACCGCCGGGATCGCGTTCGTCGACGAGACCGGGCGGTCGCTCGGCGCGACCGAGCTGCGTGACGTGCTCGACCGGCCCGTGCTCACCCGCGTGCCCGTCCGGTCGCCGTTCGCACGCGCCGTCGACGCGGGCATCCTCGCGGGGCGCCTTCCCGACGGGTTGAGCCGCGCTGCGTCGACACTCCTCGGACGGCTCGGTGTCGTCTCGGGGCGCCGCGGGCAGGCAGCGTGAACCACCGCCGCCCCGTGCTCGCCTCCGACCGCGCCGCTCCCGCGGCCGACGCGGGGCTCAAGCAGCGCGTCCACGCCCGCCTGCTCGCGGTTCCTGCGCTCGACGAGCTCGCCGGCCCGGGCCGGGAGCGCCATGTGCGCGCCCACCTGGCGGAGCTGCTGCGCGACGAGGAGCCGCTCCTGCCCGGGGCCCGGTTCACGCGCCTCCTCGACGAGCTGACGCACGAGGTGAACGGTCTCGGCCCCCTCGAACCGCTGCTCGCAGATCCGTCGGTCACCGAGGTCATGATCAACGGTCCGGGCCGTGCCTACGTGGAGCGGCGTGGTCGGGTCGAGCCGATCGCGCTCGACCTCGACGCCGCGGGCATCGTCCGGCTCGTCGAGCGCGTCGTCGCGCCGCTCGGGCTGCGGCTCGACCGCTCGTCACCCCTCGTCGACGCGCGGCTCGCCGACGGCTCACGCCTCCACGCCGTGATCCCACCGCTCGCGGTCGACGGGCCCTGCGTGACGATCCGGCGCTTCGCCGCGCGCCCGGTCGGGCTCGGGGCGTTCGGGTCCGGCGAGGCCTGCGCCGCGTTCCTGCACTGGGCGGTGGTGGCGGGGTGGAACCTCGTCGTGTCCGGCGGAACGAGCGCGGGCAAGACGACGCTGCTGAACGCGCTGTCGGCGGCGATTCCCGCCGGCGAGCGCGTCGTCACGATCGAGGAGACGGCGGAGCTCCGCCTCGTGCAGCCCCACGTGGTCCGGCTCGAGGCCCGCCCGCCCAACGCCGAGGGCGCCGGCGGCGTGTCGGTCCGCGAGCTCGTGCGGGCGTCGCTGCGGATGCGGCCGGATCGCATCGTCGTCGGCGAGGTCCGGGGCGCCGAGGCCCTCGACATGCTGCAGGCCCTCAACACCGGGCACGAGGGCTCGCTCTCGACGGTCCACGCCAACGGGGCCGTCGAGGCGCTCGCCCGGCTCGAGACCCTCGCGCTCCTCGCGGCGACGGGCCTGCCGTTGGTCGCCGTGCGCGGCCAGATCGCCGCCGCGATCGACGCGGTCGTGCACGTCGCCCGGCGGCGGGAGGGCGAGCGCCGCATCGAGGCGGTGGGAGAGATCGTGCGCGCGGGCGACCAGCTCGCCGTGCGCGAGCTGTTCCGGTGGCGCGACGGCGCCCTCCGGCCGGTCTGCGACCCGGGCCACGGCGCCCGCCGCCCCGACGTGCCGCCGCCCGACCCGAGGTGGTTCACGTGCTGACGATCCTCGTCGGCGTCGGCGGCGCCCTCTTCTCGGCAACGCTCGGGCGGTCCGCGAGCCGCCTGCCGGCCCGGGAACGGGCCCGGCGGTTCGGGGTCCGGCGAGGGCGGCGCCTGCTCCCGGCGCGGCCGAGGCGGTGGCTCACGCGCCGCCTCGAGGACGCGGGGCTCGCCATCGAACCCGAGGCCGCGTGCGAGCTCGCGGTCGCGGTCGCCGGCGCGGTGGGGATCCTCTCCTTCGCGCTGGCGCCGGCGCTCACGTTGCCCGCGGCGCTGGCGACGCTCGCCGCCGGCCCGGTCGGGCTCCGGCTGGCACGGGAGCGCACCACGCGGCGCTACGCCGCCGCGCTCCCGGGCGTGCTCGAACAGGTCGCGGCAGAGCTCCGGGGCGGCGGGACGGTCGCCGCCGCCGTCGCCACCATCGCGGGCGGCGCGAGCCCGCTGGCGCCCGACCTCCGCCGGGTGCAGGCACGCTCCGACCTCGGCGTCGGCCTGGGTGACGCGCTGGCGGAATGGCCCGACGACCGGGCGGTCGACGGTGTCCGCGCCGCGGCCGGCGCGCTCGCGGTCGCCGCGGCGATGGGTGGTCGGGCCGCCGACGCGATCGACGGTCTGGCGCAGTCCCTCCGCGACCGGCTCGGCGCGGCGGCGGAGGCCGGCGCGCTCTCCGCCCAGGCCCGGCTCTCGGCCCTGGTCGTCGGCGCCGCGCCCGTCGCCTACCTCGCGTTCTCGACCGCGGTCGACCCGGCGTCGACGGCCACGTTGGTGACGACGATGCCGGGCCGGGTGTGCCTCGCGCTCGGTCTCGGCTGCGAGCTCCTCGGTGTGTGGTGGATGCACCGGATCGTGCGGGCGCGCCCATGACCGCCGCGCTGCTCGGTGCCGCGTGGGCCGCGCTGCTCGCCGCGCCGTTCGCGCGGCGGGCGCGCCGCGCCGCGGTCGCAAGCCGCACGATCGCACTGCGAACGCCGGGCCGACCCACGGCCACGCGGGCGAAGCTGTTGCCGGGCGTTCGCGCGTTCGACGGGCTCGGGCGCCGGTTGCGCGGGAGTGTGGTCGGACGCGTCGTCACGGGTGTGCGGGGCGCGCTCGTCCGGCGCCGGGCCGAGGCCGCCGTGCAGCGCGACCTCCCGGTGGTCCTCGACCTCCTGGGTGTCGCCGTCGGCGCCGGCTGCACTCCCTACCTGGCGGTGGAGACCACCGTGGCGTGGGCGCCTCCCGACCTGGCCGCGCGCTTCGAGCGCGTGCCCCGCGCCTGCCGGCTCGGCGCCTCCTTCCCCGACGCCCTCGGCGACCTGGCGCGGACCACGCCGTTGCTCGCGCCGCTCGTCGAGGCGTTGCTGACCTCGGAGCGCCTCGGTGCCCCGGTCGGCCCGGCGCTCGCCCGGCTCGCCGACGAGGAGCGGGCCACGTCGCGCCGCCGGGCAGAGGCGCACGCGCGGCGGGTACCGGTCCGGCTGCTGTTCCCGCTCGTGTTCCTCGTGCTCCCGGCCTTCGGCCTGCTCACGGTCGTGCCCGCGCTGCTCTCGGGCCTGGCGCGGACCTGAGCCCACCCGTCCGCCGCTTCCCCTCCGCTTCCCCGCTTCCACCTCGAGACCCAGTCTCCAGAACCCCACATCTCCAGAACCCACATCTCCGGAACTCGGGAGGTTCCATGCTCCAGCGTCTCCTCGGCGCGGCGCGCCGTCTGCGTGCCCGCTTCCTCGACGACCTCGGTCAGACCACGGCCGAGTACGCGCTCGTCATCCTCGGCGCCGCGGCCGTGGCCACCGTCCTCATCACGTGGGCGACCAAGAGCGACGCCGTCAGCAACCTGTTCGACTCCGTCGTGTCGAAGATCCTCCCTTGAGGCAGGCGGTGCAGCAGGGACGGCCCCCGGGCTTCGCCGGTGCGGCGCGGCCGGGCCGGCGGCGTGGTGCCTCCGGCCAGGCGACGGTGGAGTTCGCCCTGCTGCTGCCGCTGATCGTGTTCGCCGCGCTCGCGCTGATCCAGGTCGGGTTGCTCGTGCGCGACTACGTGGGGGTCCAGCACGCGGCGCGTGAAGCCGCCCGCGCCGCGAGCGTCGATCCCGACCCCGGAAGTGCGGTGCGCGCGGCGCGCCGCACGCTTCCGGGCGCACAGGTCCGCGTCGGTGCCCGGCCCCGGGTGGGCGAGCCGATCACCGTCGACGTGACGTACCGGGCGGTCACCGACGTCCCGCTCGTCGGCGCGCTGTTCCCCGATCCGACCCTCCACGCCCGAGCCGTGATGCGGGTCGAGAAGTGAGACGGGAGCACGAGCGGGAACGGGGCGCGGCGGCGATCGCGGTCATCGGTGTCGTCGCGCTCGGCTTCGCGCTCGTGCTCGGTGCCGCGCGGCTTGGGACGGCCGTCGTGGCGCGGGCCCGGGCCGACACGGCCGCCGACGCGGCGGCGCTCGCCGCCGCCGACATGCTCGCCCTCGGACGCGACGCCGCGGCGGCGGAGGCCGCCGCGCGCGACACGGCGGCGAGCAACGGGGCGCGCCTCGTCCGGTGCGCGTGCGCCGGGCGCTTCCCTACCGTCGTCGTGGCCGTCTCGGTCGGTTCGCTCGACGCCTCGGCGCGTGCGACTGCGCGAGCCGAGGTCCGCACACCCTGAGTGGACCGCCCCGCTCCGGTCACCTGACCGTGACGGTCACGTCGACGGTCTTGTTGCCCGGGCTGCCCTGGGCGAACGGGCGGTCGTAGACGAGCTCGAGCATGCTCGTTCCCCGACCGAGGGCGGTGAAGGACAGCCGTTGCGTCCCGGCCGCACCGGGCGGTGCACCGGGTGCGCTCGACTGCTTCGAACCGGTCGCGTGCACGACCGTCGGGTTGCTGACGATCACCTTCCACGAGTAGCCGGTGCTCGGGTTCGCCGGGAGCGCGAACACGAACCGGGTGCCCTTCGCGACCGACACGGACGTGTCCGACTCGTGGAACACCCGCAGCTTCGGCACCGACGACGAGTCGTCACCGCTGCACGCCCCGAGCAACGTGCCGACGCCGACCCCGACGGTGAGCAGCGCGGCGACCGCGCGCAGCCTTCTCATCCCGAGAGCAGTCCCAGCAGTTGCACCGCGCCCGACTTGTCGAGGTACTCGTTCCAGTTGCCGCACTTCGGGGACTGGACGCACGACGGGCAGCCGTCGTCGCACGGGCAGGTGGCCACCAGCTCGCGGGCGGCGCGGACGTGCTCGGCGGTGCGCTCGAACGCGAGGTCGGCGATCCCGGCGCCGCCCGGATAGCCGTCGTACACGACGATCGTCGGTTCCTCGGTCTGGGGATGGGTCGCCATCGAGACGCCGCCGACGTCCCACCGGTCGCAGATCGTGAACAGGGGAAGCAGGCCGATCAGGGCGTGCTCGGCGGCGTGCACCGTCCCGAGGGTCCGGCCCGGCGCGACGCCGGCGCGCTCGAGCGCGCCCGCCGGCACCGTGAACCACACCGCGCTCGTCGTCAGCGACTGCGGAGGCAGCTCGAGGTCGACCACCGCGATGAGCTCGTTGGTCGACGTGCGCTTCCGCTGGTAGGCGACGACCTGGTTCGTCACCTCCACCGTCCCGAGGTGGGCGACGCCGGCGCCCGCCGCGACCGAGCGGGCGGTGGCCACGATCGAGATGTCCGTGCTCTCACGGGTCTGCGTGTGCTCGTCGACGTCGTCGGCCGGGACGACGAGCGCCCGATGGAACGCGGTGTCGAGCTGCGTCACCCGGTACTGGCGGCCCTGGTGGAGGTAGAGCGCCCCGGGGTGCGCGACGTTGAAGATGCGGGCGGCGTCGACCACCCCGACGACGTCGCCGTCGTCGTCGACGAGCTCGTACTCGACGCTCGACCCGGAGCGCAGGCCGACCTGCCGGGCCGGCGGCTCGCGCGCCGCCCAGTACATGCGGCCGGCGCGCGGCTTCAGCAGGTCGTCGCGGACGAGATCGCGCACCGCGTCGTCGAGCCCGTCGCCGAAGTACTCGGTGTCGGCCGGCGTCAGCGGGATCTCGTGTGCTGCACACGCGACCTGCGGGCGCAGCACCGACGGGTTGGCCGGGTTCACGACCGCGGCTTCCGCGTCGCGACCCAGCAGCTCGGCGGGATGGCGTGCGTACCACTGGTCGAGCTGGTCGTCGCCGACGACGAGCACGGCGGCGGCGCGCCGTTCGGTGCGACCGGCACGCCCGGCCTGCTGGCGCAGCGACGCGAGCGTGCCCGGAAACCCGTTCACGACGACGGCGTCGAGGCTGCCGACGTCGATTCCGAGCTCGAGCGCGCTCGTGGCGACGACCCCCGCGAGCTCGCCGGTCGTGAGCGAGTGCTCGAGCTCGCGTCGCTCCTCCGGCAGGTACCCCGCCCGGTAGGCCGCGATCCGCGGGACCGGCTCGGCGCCGGCGGCGTCGGCGAGCCGCTCGGCGACCATGCGCTTCGCCTGGGCGGCGACGATCTCGCTTCCCTTCCGGCTGCGCGTGAACGCGAGCGTCTGGTGGCCGTCGGCGACGAAACGGGCCACGAGGTCGGCGGTCTCGACGCTGGCGGACGCGCGCGCGCCGGTGTGCTCGTCGAGCAACGGCCGCTGCCAACAGGCGAAGGCGCGCTCCGACCGCGGCGAGCCGTCGTCGTCGATCGCCGCCACCGGGAGCCGCACAGCGTGCTCGCGAGCTCGGCCGGGTTGCCGATGGTCGCGCTGGCGAAGCAGAACGTCGGCGACGAGCCGTAATGCATGGAGACGCGGCGGAGCCGGCGCAGGACGTGCGCGACGTGGCTCCCGAAGATGCCGCGGAGGGTGTGCAGCTCGTCGACCACGACGTAGCGCAGGCGCATGAAGAACGTCGCCCACCGCTCGTGGCTCGGCAGGATCCCCATGTGCAGCATCTCGGGATTCGTGAGCACGACCTTCGCGTACTTCCGGACGCGTACGCGGTCGTCGGGACCGGTGTCGCCGTCGTAGGTGGACGGCAGCAGGGTCGGGACCATCCACGCGTGGAGGCTGCGCAACTGGTCCTGGGCGAGTGCCTTGGTCGGGAAGACGAGCAGCGCCGTCGCCGGGTCGCCCCCGAGCGCAGCCTCGACGATCGGGATCTGGTAGCCGAGGGACTTCCCCGAGGCGGTCCCCGTGGCGAGCACGATGCTTCGCCCGGCCCGCAACGCGTCGACGGCGGCCGCCTGGTGCGTGTAGAGCCGGTCGATGCCGCGCGCCGCGAGTCGCTCGACGACCCCGGGGTGCAGCGGATCGGCGGGGTCGGCGTGGCGGGCCGCCCGGCGCTCGAGCGTCGCCCGGAACGCGACCCGTTCGCCGGTCTGCGGGTCGAGGGCGAGCCGGTCGAGGGTGTCGACGGCGTCGGGCCCGTCGCCGCGGGCCTGCACGCGGGTGGTGGTCGGCGGCTCCGGGGCCGGGTCGAGGTCGCCGAAGCCGGGCAGACGGGCGGCCGCGGGCGGCATCCTCATGTCAATGAGTCTGCAGCACCGCGTCGTCGCGGAAGTCGGCAAACAGCGACTGGGCCTCGGGCGAGACGAGCAAGTTGGTGCCCGAGCCGGAGCCGACCGGGATCGTGACGTTGCGGACGTTCGCCGGGTCGATCGAGAGGGCGAGCCGGCCGAGCCGGAAGAGCTCGGTCAGGTCGACGTTGAGCATGCGGACGTGCCGCACGAGGAGCGAGACGAGGTGAGCGGTACCGACTGCACCCGGGTTCTGGGCCCGCAGCGTGCCGAGCGCCGAGATGATGACGAGCGCCTGGTTCCCGGTCCGCGAGATGTCGCCGTTGGAGTAGTCGTGGCGGTCGCGTGAGAGCCGCAGGGCCTGGTCGCCGGTCAGGTGCTGGGGCCCGGGCAGGAAGACGGCGCCCGAGTAGTAGTCGTCGAGCGCCCGCGGGACGTTCACGTCGACGCCGCCGACCTCGTCGACCATCGCGACGAAGCCCGGGAAGTTCGTCGTGATCGCGTAGGCGATCTGGATGCCCATC
>DASRHL010000166.1:0-14977 GCA_035650535.1 Acidimicrobiia bacterium | reverse complement strand
CCGTCACCCTCGCGGCCCGCGAGCCGCAGCATTCCCGGCCGGAGGGCGGCGACGAGCAGCGGTGGCATCTCGTCGACGGTGGCCGCGAGACGGAAGCCCTTCACCGAGAACGTCTCGTAGTCGGCGGTGACCTTCTCGCCCGCGAGCGCGGACCGCAGGAACCGGAGCGTGTCGCGGACGCGCTGATACGGCCGGTCGAACGGGGTGCCGTTCCAGTTCTCGACGATGACGTCCGACGACGCGCCGATGCCCAGCGCGAACCGACCCGGAGCGGCGGAGCACATCGCGGCGACGTGCTGCGCGATGGTGGCGGCGCCACGTGTGTAGACGGGGACGATCGCCGTCCCGAGCCGCAGCGTCGGCGTCCACGCGGCCGCGAGCGCCAACGGGGTGAACGCGTCGTAGCTGCCCGACTCGGCGGACCACAGGTCGGTGTACCCGAGCGCGGCGACCTCCTCGTAGAGGGCGCGGTGGTCGCAGAGTGGCAGGCCGGGGAACGGAACGGTGATCCCGTAGCGCTGCGGCACGGTCGTCATGTCGGGAGCTGCTCCTCTCGATCCCCGCTCCCGGCGCCTGCGGCGCCGGGCCGCGCGGGCCCCGGCTCACTGCGCCGCAGGGTACCTGCGGCGTGCACGTTCGCCTCTCGCCGCCGTTCGCGCTCGGCGGTCATCTCGCGCACGATCGACGACTGGCTCGCGGTCGCGAGCAGGGTGCCATCCTCCGCCCAGAGGTGCACGAGCCCGTGCCCGAACCCGTCGCCGACCGCGTGCACGCGGACGTCGGCGAGGATCCACCGGGTCGGGTGGGTGCCGACGAACCGCAGCGTGTTGTCGAGGCTGTTGCTCCACGTCGGCCGGCCGAGCGCCTGGCCGATCCCGAAGGGCACGTAGTCGCCCACGATCGCCAGGGTGGCGGCGGTGGCGTCGAGCCCGGGCGGCAGCCGGACCCACAGGGAGCACCGGCCGCTGCCCGGCGTGCCGTCGAGCGCCTCGGACGGCCGGGCGTCCGCGTAGCGCATCTCGAGCCGGTCGACGATCGTGCCCACCATGTGGGGGAGCATCGGGCGGGTGGCGCTCAGCTCGGGCCCCGGGACGTCCGGCGCGATCGCCCACTCGCCCCGCCACGGCGACGTGCGGCGTCCGAGGGCGGCGAGCACCGTGAAGATCTCGCGGCCGTCGACGCGGGCGAGGACCCGAGCCTGCGACGAGAAGTGGCCCCGGACGACCTCGTTGACCTCGAGCTCGACGACCGCGGGTGGCTGCGCGAACTCGAGGTACTGCGCCGTCGCCCAGACGAGCGGCCGCCCGGTGACGCGTTCGAGCGCCTCGATGGCGGCCCCGAGCCCGCATCCTCCGAAGAGGTTGCCCTGCCCCGAGCACAGCCCGCGCACCACCGGCAGTCGCCAGACGAGCGGGTCGTCGGTGGTCTCGAGTCCGTAGAAGGCGAGCGCGTCCAGAACGGCGCGGGACGTTAGCTGCAGTCCGCGGTCAGCCGGCGATGCGGTCGCGCAGGGTCGCGACGCCGGCGCCCGAGAGCTCGGGGAGCCCGATCGGGCGACCGGACAGCGCGAGCACGATGGCCTCCGCAGGACCCCGCACCTCGGGTCCGTCGCCGACCGCGTGGTCGATGTCCGTCGCGACGAGGCGGAGGCCCTTCGCGATCCGCTTCGACTTGAGGAACCCGCCGATGCGCGGCATCGCGTCGAGCGCGCGGGCGAGGTGCTCGGCGGGGATGACCCGGTCGATGCCGAGCGGCCGGCGGATGTCCTGGTCGTGGATCAGCTTGTCGACGAAGAACTCCGCGGGTGGGACGAGCCTGGCGAGCCCGGGTTTGCCCGGCGCCGTGCTCAGCCAGTCGAAGGTCTTCAACAGCTCGGCCGGCGTGTGCTCTTCGCCGTAGCGGAACGAGAGCACGCTCGACGCCCGGGCGACGCTGAACCCGTACGGAACGAGGCGCACCGGCATCGACCAGGGCGAGATCTGGCTCCCGACACAGATGTGGCCGACGACGTGGCGCACCTTCCATCCCGCACAGAGGCTCGGGGCGTCCCACTGTCCCGCCGACAGGCCGTGCAGGAGCTCGCGGAGGTCGGCGTACTCCTCCGCGGTCATGCGCTCGTAGTCCTGCTTCGTCGCGGTCGTCGTCGCCATGGAACCCCCTCGGCTCGGCTGTCCGTCGTTCGCAGCCGCGCGTGCCTCCGGATCAACGGGCGTCGACCGCGGCGACGGCCCACGCGCGCCCGCGCCGCGGGTCCTCGACGGCGAGGTGCAGGCGCCACCCGGTCGGCGGCTCGGCGGCGTCCCACGCGTACCAGTCGAGGCCGGCGACGGCCGCCCCCAGCCGGTCGGGATCGACGGGCCACTCCTCGAGCAGGCCGCCCAGCGCGGCGGCGGCCCACCACGCGCCGAAGCGGCCCGCCGCGGCGCCCGGCCGGCGCCCGTGGGCCCCTCCACTCGCCGCCGCCCAGGCCATCAGGGCCAGGGCGGCGCCGGGCTCGAGCGCGGCCACCCGCACCCGGCGCGGGCCGAGCGCCGCGATCGCGCCGAGCGCGTCGCCGACCACCGCGACGGCGTCGGCCCGTCCCTCCGACGAACGCGTCCACGCGGCAACGAGCTCGCGCAGCGCGTGGAGCGCGTCCGCGTCGTCGGCGCGCGGCGCCGGAGGTGGCATCGCGACCTCGATGAGCTTCGGCAACGGAGGCGCCGGGAACTCCGCACGGTCGGCGTGGTACTCCGCCACCGCGTAGGCGGGTTCCCACGGCTCGAGCCGCCGCGGCAGCTCGAGCACCGGCGGGCCCGGCAGCGCGAACCCGCTCAGGTCCTCACCGCGCACGACGCGTTCGTGCACCGTCACCGTGGCCACGGGGCCCGGCGTGACGTGACCGGCGAGCTCGGCCCACGCGTGGGTCGACGCCGCGACCTCGGGCAGTGGGCCGAGCGCGAAGCGGCCCGTCCCCTCGACGAGCACTGCGGCCGCGACGGGTCCCGGCGCCTCGAGGGCGAGCCGGTACTCGGCGTGCGTCGCGACCGGCCAGAGCTGCCGGCCGGTGGCGAGCGCGTCCCGGCAGCGGTCGCGCAGCGTCAGGAGCGTCTCCCAGTCACGCGCCGCGCAGAGGCCGTCCACCATGCGGAGCAACTCGTCGAGGTCGGCGCGCACCACGGCCTCGGTGACCGCGTCCGGGGTTCGACCCGCACCGTCCATCTGGGTCATGCCGTATGGCTAGCCGCGTCCCGCACCTTTGACAGAATCACCGGATGCGAGCTCGGCACGGTTGGGTTCTCGTCTCGGTCGTCGTGGCGGCGGCGGCGCTGGTCGGCGGCCCGGTCGGCGCGGTCGCGTCGGCGGCGCCGGCGAAGAACGGTCCGCAGGGCCAGGGCGACAAGAACGGAAAGGGGCCGAGCCTCAACAAGTCGAAGCAGTCGAACGCGAAGCGGACGGCCGACTACGCGCGCACGGCGAAGCTCGCCATCGCCGACATCCAGTCGTACTGGGCCGACACCTTCCCGCAGGTCTACGGCGCGAAGTACGCGGCGATTCCCTCGAACCGCATCTTCGCCGCCCACCCGGGGGTCAAGCTGCCACCGTGCCAGGGTCAGAAGCTCACCTACAAGGACGCCGAGGAGAACGCGTTCTACTGCTTCAAGTCGAACTTCGTCGCGTACGACGACGTGAAGCTGTTCCCGGACCTGTTCCAGAACTTCGGCGACTTCTCGATCGCGCTCGTGTTCGCGCACGAGTGGGGTCACGCGATCCAGGATCGCGCCGGCAACGCCCAGCAGCCCTCGATCCTGAAGGAGCTCCAGGCCGACTGCTTCGCCGGCAGCTGGACGCGCCACGTCGCCGACGGCGACAGCCGGAAGCTGAAGCTCCGGGGCGGCAGCCTCGACTCGGCCCTCGCCGCGTACCTGAAGAAGTTCCGCGACGCTCCGGGCTCGTCGCCCTACGACCCCCAGGCCCACGGCGACGCCTTCGACCGGGTCGGCGCGTTCGAGGACGGCTACGGCAACGGCGCCGAGAAGTGCGCCACCTACTTCGACTCGCCGCCGCTCACCACCGAGCAGCAGTTCGCCACCCGGAGCGACGCGAGCAGCGGCGGCAACCTCCCGGCCGACGAGGTCATTCCCGGCACCGTCGACCTGCTGAACAACTTCTACTCGCAGGTCGAGCCCGGCTACACGCCGTTGAGCATCGACGACGTCTTCAAGTACGACAGCTCGGGCAGCAAGGACCAGTTGCCGAAATGCGGCGGGTCCGTCCCGCCGCGCTCGCACATCAAGAACCGGGTCTTCTACTGCATCGACGACGGCTACATCGCGTTCGACGAGCCGTACGTGCAGCACGTCTACGACGACATCGGCGACTTCGGTGTGACGACGCTGTTCGCCAACACCTGGGCCACGTATGTGCAGATCAAGCAGGGGTTCCCCGGCGCGGCCGACAACACGGACGCGGCCGTGTTCGCGGCGGACTGCTACTCGGGCGGGTTCGCGGCGGCGATGTGGAACGGGCTGCTGAGCAGCGACACGCTCGGTGGTCAGGTCTCCCTGTCGTCGGGTGATCTCGACGAGACCGTCGCCGCGCTGCTCGACTACGTCTCGGCGCGGGGGATCAGCCAGAGCGCGGATGCCACCTTCAAGCTGTTCGGGGCCTTCCGCGACGGCTTCCTCGACGGTTACCAGAGCTGCTCCCAGTACCGGCCGTCGTGACCCGCGCCCGCGCCCGGCGTCCTCGGGGCCGTGGCACGCGGCGGGCGGTATCATGATCTGACGACCCGTCAGGTCCGGCCTGCCGTCCGGGCAGGCCCGCAGGAGGCGGCCAGTGTCGAACCCCCCGAGCCCCAGCACCGCGACGCCGGAGATCCCGCGCATCGTGAGCGTCGACGACCACGTCGTCGAACCACCCCACCTGTGGCAGACGTGGCTGCCCGAGAAGTTCCGTGACCGCGGCCCGCGCGTCGAGCGGCACGGGCTGGGTGACATGAAGTTCACCGGCGGCACGACGTACCAGATCACCTTCGACGAGGCCGGCCCGAAGGCCGACTGCTGGGTCTACGAGGACCTCGTCGTCCCGCACAAGCGGCACGTGGCGGCGGTGGGTTTCGAGCGCGACGACATGAGCCTGTCGCCGATCACCTACGACGAGATGCGCCCGGGCTGCTACGACCCGAAGGCCCGGCTCGACGACATGGACCTCAACTGGGTCGAGGCGTCGCTTTCGTTCCCGACCTTCCCGCGTTTCTGCGGCCAGACGTTTCTCGAGGCGAAGGACCGTGAGCTCGCGCTCGCATGCGTCTACGCCTACAACGACTGGATGGTCGAGGAATGGTGCGGCGACAGCGGCGGCCGCCTCATCCCCCTGCCGATCATCCCGCTGTGGGACGTCGAGCTCGCGGCGGCCGAGGTCCGGCGCAACGCGGCGCGTGGCGCCCACGCGGTCTGCTTCAGCGAGATCCCGCCCAACCTCGGGCTCCCGAGCGTGCACACCGGCTACTGGGATCCGTTCTTCGCAGCGTGCGCGGAGACGGCCACGGTCGTCTGCATGCACATCGGCTCGTCTTCGAAGATGCCCGCGACGTCGTCGGACGCGCCGGCGGCGGTCCAGGCGACGCTGTCGTTCGGCAACGCGATGGGTTCGCTGGCGGACTTCCTCTTCTCCGGTGCGCTCGTGCGCTTCCCGGAGTTGCGGCTCGCGTACTCCGAGGGCCAGATCGGGTGGATCCCCTACATCCTCGAGCGGGCGGACGACGTGTGGGTGGAGCACCGGGCCTGGGGCGGCGTCCGCGACATCGTCCCCGAACCGCCGTCCACCTACTACTACCGCCAGGTCTTCGGCTGCTTCTTCCGCGACCATCACGGCATCGTCTCGCTCGACGCCGTCGGCGAGGACAACACGACCTTCGAGACCGACTACCCGCACACGGACTCGACGTGGCCCCACACGAAGGAGGTCGCGGAGAAGATGTTCACCGGGCTCGACGACTCGGTGATCTACAAGCTCGTGCGCGGGAACGCGATCCGGATGCTGAGCCTGGACCTCGACAAGACTTGACCCCATGCCGGAAACGGAGTCGCTCCGGGGCAAGCTCCTCGTGGCGACGCCCGCGCTGGCCGACCCGAACTTCTTCCGCTCGGTCGTGCTCCTGCTCGAGCACAACGAGGGCGGCGCGCTCGGCGTCGTCCTGAACCGGCCCACCGACACGCCGCTCGACGACGCGCTGCCGCTGTGGGCCGGCGTGGCGGCCGAACCGGCCGTCGTGTTCACGGGCGGCCCGGTGCAGCCGGAGGCGGCCATCGGGCTCGGGCTCGCGTCGTTGGGTGACGAGCCGGACGGGTTCGCGCCGTTGCTCGGCGGCGTGGGTTCGGTCGACCTCGCCCGGGAACCGGACGACGTACGCCCCGCGCCCGAGCGGCTCCGGGTGTTCGCCGGCTACGCGGGCTGGGGCGAGGGGCAGCTCGAGGGCGAGATCGTGCAGGCGTCGTGGTTCGTGGTCGACGCCGACCCCGGCGACGCCTGGACCCGCGACCCCTCGGGTCTGTGGCGAGCGGTGCTCCGTCGCCAGCACAACCGGTTGAAGCTCTTCGCCGACTGCCCAGTCGACCCGACGACGAACTAGATGTACTCGGCCATCAGGCGCTTGTTCGTTCTTCCGCCGTATCGAAGGAACGACGAACAGACGCGGGGGATGCACGTCAGGCGAGGAACTCGAGGACGGCTCGGGCCAGCTTCGGGTGCTGCAACGAGGTGAAGTGGTCGCCGGGAACCGTCGCCGCCGTGGCCCCGGGGATCCGGGCCGCGAGCTCCGCGGGGTCGCCCGCGAGCTCGTCGTCCGCGCCGGCGACGACGAGGACGGGGACGGTGATCGACCCGTAGTCGACGACGCCCTGGGCGCGGCGCGCCCGCGCGTAGGCCGCGAGTGCCTGGCGGTCGGCGCGCACCGAGTCGGCCAGGGTGCGGAACCGGCGCGCCAACGGGTCGGTGATCGTCTCGGGGTCGTCCGCGAGCAGGCCGTCGACCATGTCGCTGCCGAGTCCCTCCTCCGCGGCGCCGTCGGCGTCGCCCGATTGGCGGCGCGCCAGCGTCGCGCCGCCGACGCCGACGGCGACCACGCGTCGGACGCGCGGCTCCGTCGCCGCGAGCGTGAGTGCCGTGCCGGCGCCCATCGAGTAGCCGACGACGTGCGCGCGTTCGACGTCGAGGTGGTCGAGCAGCGCGCGCGGATCGTGTGCCATCGCGTCGTTCTCGTACGCGGCGGGGTCGTGGGGCTTGGCGGAGAGGCCATGACCGCGGGCGTCGAGCGCGAGCACGCGGTACCCCTCGTCGACCAGCGCGTCGAGCACGCCGGAGCGGATCCAGTTGATGTTGGTGTCGGCGGCGAAGCCGTGCAGCAGCAGGACGGCCCGCCCCCGCCCCTCGTCCTGGTACGACAGCGTGGCTCCGTCGAAGCTCTCGAACGTCGGCATGCCCGTGACGCTATCTGCGGCGATCTGCGAGGATCTGCGGGTGCCGATCGCGGAGCTCCCCGGTGTCAGCCTCTACTACGAACGGGCCGGCTCGGGCCCGCGGCTCCTGTTCGTCAACGGGACGGGCACCGACCTCCGCAACCAGCCGATCTCGCTCTGGCCCTTCGCGCCGGAGTTCGACCTCCTGGCCTACGACCACCGCGGGCTCGGCCGGTCGGAGCCGCGCGACCCGGAGCACCGGCCCACGATGGCGGACTTCGCGGAGGACGCGCTCGCTCTCTGCGATCACGTCGGCTGGAGCACGTTCGCGGTGCTCGGGGTGTCGTTCGGCGGGATGGTCGCGCAGGAGATCGCGATCCGGGGTCGCGACCGTGTCGAGCGGCTCGTGCTCGCGTGCACGTCGTGTGGCGGAGCGGGGGGCTCGTCGTACCCGTTGGAAGAGGCGTTCGCGACCGGCCCCGAAGAGCGCGCCACGCGCATGGCCTCGCTGCTCGACACCCGCGCCGCGACCGACCCGGTGGTGGGCGAACGGCTGCGTTCGATGATGCAGGGTGCGGCCGGGCGCGGCGACGGCCCGGGAGCCGGCGCGACGCCGGGGCTCCTGCGCCAGCTGGAGGCGCGTCGGTGCCACGACACCCACGACCGTCTCGACCGCATCGCGGCGCCGACGCTCGTCGCCGCAGGCCGCTACGACGGGATCGCACCGCTCGCCAACTCGGAAGCGATCGCGTCGCGGATCCCGGACGCGCGGCTCGAGGTCTTCGAGGGTGGCCACACGTTCTTCGTCGACGACCCGACGGCGTGGCCGACGATCTCCAAGTTCCTGCTCGACAACGGAGGTGCACGACCATGGGCAAGCTCGACGGCAAGATCGCGCTGATCACCGGAGGCGCGCGCGGGCAGGGCGCCGCCGAAGGTCGCCTGTTCGCCGACGAGGGGGCCACCGTCTACCTCACCGACGTCCTCGCGGACGACGGTGCGAAGACGGCCGCCGACCTCGGCGCGACGTTCCTGACCCACGACGTCACGAACCCCGACGAGTGGACCGCCGTCGTCGACCGGGTCGTGTCGGACCAGGGACGGCTCGACGTGCTCGTCAACAACGCGGGGATCCTGCACTGGGCGACGATGACCAACACGCCGCTCGACGTGTGGAACCGCGTGCTCGCCGTCAACCAGACCGGGGTCTTCCTCGGGATGCAGGCCGCGGCCCGGCCGATGATGGAGCAGGGCTCGGGCTCGATCGTCAACATCTCGTCGGTCGCCGGGATGCGCGGCGCCGGGCCGTGCTTCGCCTACGGCGCGACGAAATGGGCCGTCCGCGGGATGACGAAGGGCGCCGCCCAGGAGCTCGGGCCGTACGGCATCCGGGTCAACTCGATCCACCCGGGCATCATCGACACGCCGATGATGGCCGACCAGCCGATCGAGGACATGGGACGCGGCGTCCCGCTGCGCCGCGCCGCCGGCGCCGACGAGGTCGCGAAGCTCGCGCTGTGGCTCGCGTCCGACGACAGCGCGTACGCGACCGGCGCCGAGTTCGTCCTCGACGGCGGCATGACCGCCTGACCCCGGTCAGAGCGCGGCGAGCTCCGTCCGGGCGTCGCCGACCCAGTCGGTATCGCCACGGGCGGCCCGTGCCGCGTCGAGGTCGATGCCGTAGACCGCCGCCGCGTTCGTCGCCAGGATGCGCTGCTTCACGTCGTCGGTGAGCGCGGGGTAGCCGAACTCCTCCTGCATCCGCTCGGGGATCGTGAAGGCGCGGAACGCGTCGATCAGCGGCTGCGGCGAGCCGTACCAGATGCAGTCGGTGCCCCAGAGGATGCGGTCGGGTCCGACGGCGCGCAGCAGCTTGCCGAGCACGTGTGCGGCTTCCCGCGGCTTGCGGGCCATCAGGAACCACGTGGTGCCGAGCTCGGCATACACGTTCGCGCCCGGCCCGACACCGGCCTGCTCGAGGCTCGCGACGAGCCGATCGACGCCCCGGCCCGCGTCTCCGGCTGGGTACGGACCCTCCTCGCCGTCCGGATCGGGTTCGTAGCCCGAGTGGTACACGAGAAAGGCGAGATCGGGGAACATGCGCGCCGCCGGACCGACGTCGCGCGGTGACGACGTCGTGATCGACGCACCCGGGATCGGGCCGCCGATGCCCTTGTGCACGGCGATCACGCGTGGCCCGACCGCGCGCACCCGCTCGAGGAACGGCAGCCCCACGCGCTCGTCGTCGAGGAACCACCCGCCGTCCATCGGATCGGGCCACTCGGGTGGTTGCCACATCGTGTAGAGCTTCCAGCCGTCGGGCGCGAGCTCCGCGGTCCAGTCGGCCATGGCGTCGAGCTCACCCGGGACGTTGGGGTGGACGATCGTGTGCGTCAGCAGCCGCCCCGTGCCCGCGTACCGGTCGACGATCTCGCGGCACGACGCGATCTCCGGATTCGTCACGACGTTCTCGCTCGGGCGACCCGGCGTCGACGTCAGCACCGCGACCGCGGTCTCGCTGCCGCCGAAGACGTGACCGGCCCACTCGGCCGCCGAGAGCCGCTCGGGCGGGATGCCGTCACCCCAGCGCTCGGGGTCGGTGATCCGGAGGAACGAGAGCAGCTGCTCGGCCGACGGCCCGGCGAGGCGCGAGGGCATCGCGAGGTGCGTCTGCACGTCGACGACGACCGCGTCCGGCCCGCCGCCGAACGCCGCGTTGGCGGCCTCGGCATCGATCTCCGCGTCCGCGGTCACGGCGTAGAACGGTTCTCCGGCCGCCTCGTTGATCGCACGCAAGGTCGCCGCGGTCGCGCGGCGGGTCTCGACGAACGTGCGCAGCGGAGTCCTGGCCGCGCGCGCTCGATCGGGGATCCGCCCGTCCAGACGGGCGAGCGCCAGACGATCGCGGTCGGAGAAGGGCAGTGGTGCGTACTCGTCCGACGACCGTCGCCGCAGCAGCGGCGGCACAGGGGTCCGGCTCATGTCAGCCGGGCGACGGCGAAGGCCGCCGCGAGCGCGACCATCGCCCACGACAGGGAACGGAGGGCCCGCTCGAGCGGGGCCAGCAGCGTGCGTTCCGTGACGGGCTCCACGACCCCGTCGTCGAGAAGGATCGATCCGTCCACCCGGCGTGCACGACGGCGGATCATACGCGCCGGCGTGCTGAGGCTGCGCTGGGCGTACGACACCGCGAACGCACCGGCCGACGCGAGCAGCGCCGCCAGGCTCACGCTGCCCGTCTGCGCCACGTACGCCGTCAGCAACGGGAAGGCGCCCCACGCGAGCGCGAACCCGACGTCGCTGTGGAGGCGGCCGCCCGCGAGCTCGAGGTTGTACCCGACGACGAGCACGGGCCCGGCCACGATGAACGGGACGAGCGCCACGCCGACCCGGTCGACGCCGACGACGCCGAGTCCGACGGCGATCCCGAGCCCGGCCGCCGCCGCCGCGTTCAGCGCGCCCGCCGGGATCTCGGTGCGGAGGGGCCGGCCCTGCAGCTCGTCGAGCGCGTGCGCGGCCACGCCGACGGCTGCGAAGAACGCGAGCAGGGTCGCGAGCAGCCGGGCGAGGTCGACGTGCGACGCGAGCGATGCGCCGAGCACGACGTACGCCAGGTGCCATGCCGTGTAGGGCGGGTGCAGCACGGTCCACCAGTCGCGCCAGCCGCCACCGCGCGCCGCGTAGAAGGCGGGGCGCCGCTCCGGCTCAGGCATCGCCCGCGCCGTCCACGCCGCCCGCCTTGCGCCCCCACATCACGAGCCCGCCACCGAGGCTCATCTCGCGCACGGTCACGTCGGTGAGACCCGCGTCCCGCCATTGGCCGACGGTCTCGGCGAGCGGATGGTCGCGATAGTGCGTCGAGATGCTCGGCCCGAGGAAACGGCCCACGTCGTACCAGTCCCGGCCTGCGAGCCGGCCGGCGGCCGGCAGCCCGACGCGCGTGTACAGCCACCAACACGAGTGCCAGACCGGGTTCCTCGGCACCAGGAACTCGAGGTTGGCCACCGGTGCGCCCGGGCGCACGACGCGGGCGAGCTCGCGCAGAGTGGCCGCCGGGTCGGCGACGTAGCGCAACAGGTATGTGAAGGTCAGGGCGTCGAAGGTCGCGTCGGGGAAGGGGAGCTGCTCGGCCCGTCCGACGGTCAATGTGATCCGGTCGTCGAGGCCCGCGGCGGTGACGTTGGCGCGTCCGCGTTCGAGCATCGCCGGGGTCAGGTCGATGCCGACCACGTGCCCCCGGGTCCGGCGGGCGAGCTCGATCGTCACACCGGCGGTGCCGGCGGCGACGTCGAGGACCAGCCGCGGTTCCCGGTCGTGCCCGACGACCTGCTCGACCATCGCCCGGCGCCACCGGCCGTTCTGCCCGAACGACAGCACCTCGGCGAGCCGGTCGTAGCGCTCGGGAAGCCCGTCGAACAGCTCCCGGGCGAAACGGTTCGGATCGGTGGCGGGCGGCGACGGCACCGGCGGTCCCCTCTCACCGTGGGTCGACCCACAGTAAGCCCGTCGCGCGGTCCTCCGACACCGCGGCGCGGCCGTGCGGCATCATCGGGGCGGGCGGCGTGGAGGTGCTGGTGCTCAAGGACTTCTACACGGTGTTCTCGACGGTGTGCTTCACGCTCCTCGGACTCTGGCTGATCGTGGTGCAGACCCGGCACTCGGAATGGCGCCAGAGCTCGCTGCACCGCCGTCGCGCCTACGGGGTGTCGCTGTTCTTCGCGCTTCCGGGCTTGATGGGCCTGCTGTCGCTCGTCGACGCGCGGAGCACGGACATGTGGCGCGCGTCGTTCGGGATCGTCGCCCTCGGCGGGGTCCTGGTCCTCCTCGTGGTGCGCGGCCCCGCGCCCACCCGGCTCGGGCTCGCCGCATACGTCGCGGCCCTCGTCGCCTACGCGCTGATCGCCTTCGTAGCGATCGCGCCCGGAACGCTCGACGACCTCGGGATCGACGCGCGGCCGCTGCGCGTCGAGGCGGTCCTGCTCACCGTCCTCGTCTTCATCGGCGTCAACGTCGCCTGGCTGCTCCTGTTCGAGGAGACGGCCTTCCCCACGCAAGGGCGGGTCCCGCCGGCGTAGCCGGCCCGTCACGCTGCATCCCTACTTCATCATCCCGCCGGAGACGGACAGGTCGTCGCCGGTGACGAAGGACGACGCGTCGCTGACCAGGTAGCAGACGGGGCCGACGATCTCGGCCGGGTCGGCGATGCGTTTCATGAACGTACCGCCGGCGACGAGCTCGTAGAACCCGGGCGCGGTGCGCGCGCCACCTTCCATCATCTCGCTCATGAAGGGCCCGGGCGAGAGCATGTTGACGCGGATCTTCCAGGGCGCCCACTCCATGGCCATGCTCTTCGTGAGGTTCAGCAACGCGCCCTTCGATGCGCCGTACGCGCACACGGTGCCGCCACCCGAGTAGGCGGCCATCGTGCCGATGTTCACGATGCTGCCGCCGCCCTGCTCCTTCATCAACGGGAAGACGCACTGGCTTATCCGCAACGGCCCCTCGAGGTTCACCGAGAAGACCTTGCGCCAGAACTCGAGCGTCATGTCCTGGGGTGGGATGCGCGCCGGACTGATCCCGGCGTTGTTGACGACCGCGTCGACGCGACCAAAGCGCTCGTGGACCGCGCTCACGAAGGCAGGGATCGCGTCCCACTCGCCGACATGGCAGGCGCGCGCGAACACCTCCGCGCCGGTCGCGGCGGCGACCTCGGCGGCGACCTGGTCGCAGAGCTCCTGCTTGCGGCTGCTCACGACGACGGACGCGCCCGCCGACGCGAGACCTTCGACCATCGCCCGGCCGATCCCCTTGGTCGAGCCGGTGACGATCACGACCTTGCCGGTCAGGTCGAACAGCTCCGCGGTCGGTCGCACGATCCGTCTCCCCTCGTTCTCCGTTCTCCGCCCGGCACGGTTGCCCCGGGGACCCAGAGAATATAACATCGTTATTCAACGAAGAGGGCGGAGCCGGAGGTCAGCATGCCCGTCATCGACGCCGATTCCCACTTCGAGCCGGGCCCGGCCTGGCTCGACACCGCTCCCGACCTGCGCGAGCGGCTTCCCGACTTCGACACCGCGGAGGTGACCACGAAGATCGTCGCGGGCGACATCCTCGCGAACGTCCCCAGGGACGAGTGGCCCGCCTGGGAAGAGCTCCTCCCGCCGGGGATCCTGGCGATCGCGGGCAAGGCCGAGAAGCCCGACGACTACGGCTACGAGGGTTCGTCGATGCACGGCGCGACCGATCCGGCGAGCCGCGTGGCCTGGCTCGACGACAACGGCATCGACCTCGAGAACGTCATCTGCCTCGAAGGGATGATCAACGCGCGCTTCCTCGACGACCGCGCCCTCGCGCGGGACGTGATCACCGCGTGCAACTCGTGGCTCGCCGACGCCGTCGACGGGTACACGGACCGGCTGCTCCCCGTGACGTGCCTCGACTTCAGCGACGTCGGCGCCGCGGTGCGCGAGATGGCCCGAATGCGCGAGCGCGGGAGCCGGGCGTTCCTGATCGGGACGATCCCGGTTCCGGGCGTCCCGGTCATGCACCCACGGTTCGAGCCGATCTGGTCGGCGGCGACGGACCTCGGGATGATCGCCCTGCTCCACGTGGGCTACCAGCCCGCCAGCTTCGACCCCGCATGGGCCAACACGGCCGGCGACATGATGCTGCTCCGCCAGCTCGGCGTGTCGCAGGGACACCAGAGCGTCGAGCTGATGCTCAACGGGCTGATCTTCGGCGGGACGTTCCACCGTCATCCCGCGCTGACCGTGCTCATCGCGGAGTGTGGCCTCTACTGGTTCGCGGGCGCACTCGACCACATGGACTCGCGTGACGCGCGGGTGCAGCCCGAGGCGCGGCTCTACATGGGCGAGTACCCGTTCGACCTCTCACCGTCGGAGTTCGCGCGCCGCAACGTGCGGATCACCCCGCTCCCACGGCGGCACCAGTCGCCGGTCGCCCTCCTCGAGCAGTACCCGGAGTGCGTCGTGTTCTCGTCCGACTTCAACCACAACGAGGGCTCGGGCACCCCCACCGGGTACTACCGCGACCTCCTCGCCGGCGTCGACGAACCCGTCGTCGCGGGCTTCATGGGCTCCAACCTGGCCGCCTGCTACGAGCGTATGGGCGACCCGCTCCCCGGGCTCCCGACCCGGCGCGGCTGAAGCCGCGGACGGCGGCGCAGCACGATCCCGGCGCCGGCCAGGGCGAGCACGCCCGCCGGGAGGACGGCGTACGGGAACTCCGCCAGCTCCGGCGGTGGGCCGGCGATCGCCGTGCAGGGGAGCGTGCCGCTGCGGATGGAGTGGCCGTCGGTCTCGCCGTCGTCGGCCCAGAAGACCGGCTTGAACCCGCCGGCGCAGTACGCCCCGGGCGCGATGGCGAAGCCCTCGTTGTTCAGGTTGGGCATCCCACTCGGCCGCTCGAAGCCCAGCGCGATGCCGAACCTGCCCGTGGACGGGTCGATGCGCAGCACCGTCGTCCGGCCGTTGCACGTGTTGTCGCAGACGGCCCAGAGGTCCTTCAGGTCCCGGTCG
>DASRHL010000165.1:0-10948 GCA_035650535.1 Acidimicrobiia bacterium | reverse complement strand
GGGCGCGTCCTCGGTCCGGTCGGGCTGGACCACGTCGGCGCCCGCGGCCACGAACATCACGAACGTCGGCGAGGCGGCCGCGTCGGGCCCGCACGGCACGACCTCGACGCGCGGCACCGGGCCGAGCGCGGCGCGCAACGCCACGCGCAGCATGCCTTGGGCCGCCGCGGGGGGCGCCGGATGGCAGTCGGCGCGGAAGTAGACGCGCACCCGGTCACAGCCGCGCGTGACGCGGGCGAGCGTGAGCAGGCCGGCGGGCGCGGTGAGCCGCCCGTGGTACCGCGCGGCCGACGGTTCGGGTGACCACACGTCGACGACGTGGCCCGCCGCCCGGAGCGCACGGACGTACGCGAGGGCGGTCGCGGCGAGCGGATCGGTCGACGGCGGGTACGGAGCGACGACGAGGACGCGCGTCATCAACTCTCCTCGTCCGACGTCGAAGACGGCAGCGCCGGCGGGAACCACGTGTCGAGCGCCGCCTCGGTCCGGTCGAGCACCGCCGACCAGTTGGCGGTCTCCAACGCGTACACGCGGCCGGCGGCACCGAGCGCGGCGGCGGCGTCGGGCGCGTCGGCGACGAACCGTAAGCACTGCTCCAGCTCGAGGTCGTCGTCGTAGAGCAGACCGGCGCCGGCACGCTCGCAGTGCCAGCGGTTGACCGCGCTGGCGCCGTTCGCGATCACGAACGTGCCCGCGAGCCACGCCTCCATGATCGTGCGCGAGAAGCTCTCGTAGCGTGACGGCTGGAGGACGGCGTCGGCCGCGGCACAGGCGTCGTCGCGGTCCTCGGGCGGCACGAACCCGAGGTCGACGACGCGCTCCGCCAGCGCGCCGGATGTGTGCACGGGAACCGCTCCCATCGTGACGAGCGAGAACGGCAACGCGGCCCGCTCGCACGCGGCCCCGAAGCCGGCGAGCAGCTCGTCCCAGCCCTTCCCCGCCTCGCGGCGCCCGGCGTAGAGGACGAAGCGGCCCTCGATGCCGTAGCGCTTGCGGAACCGGGCTGCGTCGTACGCCGTGGGCGGCCGGACCCCGGAGCCGATCACGCGGTGATCGGCGAGGTCGGGGTGCAGCCGGGCGGCGAGCCGCGCCTCGGGCTCGGAGAGGAACCAGATCCCGCGCACGGTCGTGAAGAGCGGCCGGAACACCTCGAGGCCGGCCTCGGGCTCGTCGTGGAGGCACGGCATGAGCACCGACCGCTCGGTCCACGCCTGCGCCGCCGCGACCGTCGTCCAGTAGAGATAGGGCGCGAGGACGAGGGCGCGGTAGCGCCGCCCGTGGTCGACGAGGTACTCGAAGAGCCGGGGGACCCGGGCGTCGTCGTTGAGCCAGCGGTCCTGCTCGTCGAGCCGGAGCGGCGAACCGGCCGCGATGGCCCGGTTGAACAGCACGCGCGTCGTCCGTGTGCGCGACACGACCGCGGGGAACCGCCGCACGGTCACGCCCTCGACGACGGAGACGCCGGCCGGGTACTCGTTGCGCCACGTCGTGTGATCGCGCGCGCAGCTCGTCAGCACCTCGATCGCGTGACCTCGCGCCGCGAGCCCTTCGGCGAGCTCGCGGACGACGGCCTCGGCCCCGCCCGCGACGTCGGCGCCGTAACGGGGAACGACGAACCCGACGACCGGGGCGCGCGCCGATGGCTGGTCGAGGCGCCCTTCCAAGGCCTCACAGCCTATTCGCCGCGCCGATCGGCGAGGAACTCGCTCGCCGTTCCGCGGGATACCCGCTCCGCCACGCTCGCTCGGTGTCGCGGTGGGCCATGATCTCGGCGTGCCGAGCGAGTCACCGTCGCCGCTTCGCGTCGCGATCGACGCCACTCCCCTGCTCGGCGTCCGGACCGGGGTGGGTCACGTGACGGCCGGGTTCGTCGAGACCCTCGCGGCACGCGACGACATCGAGCTCGTCGCGTACGGCGTGACGCGCGTCTCGCGCGGGCGCCTGGCGCGCGCAGTTCCCGCCGGTGTCCGCGCGTGCACCACGCGCCTGCCCGCGCGTGCGCTGTTCGCGCTCTGGGAGCGCGGCCCACGCCCGCGGATCGAGCGCTGGACGGGCGCGGTCAACGTCGTGCACGCCACGAACTTCGTCGGGCCGCCCGCGCGCGCGCGCGTTCTCGTGACGATCCACGACCTGACGTTCCTGCGCTTCCCCGAGATGTGCACCGCGTCCACCCTCCGGTACGGAACGCTCGTGCAGCGCGCGCTGGAACGCGGTGCGGTGGTCCACGTGGTGAGCGACTTCGTCGCCGACGAGGTCCGCGACGCGTTCGGTCTGCCGACCGACCGGGTCCGGCGCGTCTACGCCGGGCTCGCCGCCACGGCCGGGGGCGACGCCGGCGCGGGGCGGCGGTTGGCGGGCGCCGACCGATACGTGCTCACGCTCGGCACGCTCGAACCGCGCAAGAACCTGCCGGCGCTCGTGCGCGCCTTCGACGCCGTCGCCTCGACCGACGGTGATCTCGTGCTCGCGCTCGCCGGGCCCGACGGCTGGGGCAGCGACGGCGTGCACGCGGCGGTCGCGGCGGCCCGCCACGGCGACCGTGTGCACCGGCTCGGCTACGTGCCCGACGAGGCGCGCCGCGACCTGCTCGCCGGCGCGACCGTGGTCGCCTACCCGTCCATCTACGAGGGCTTCGGGCACACGCCGCTCGAGGCGATGGTGGCGGGCATCCCCGTCGTGGCCGCGGCCGCGGGCGCGCTCCCCGAGGTCCTCGGCGACGCCGCCCTGCTGGTCGACCCGTCCGACGAGGACGCCCTGGCTGCCGCGCTGGCGCGCGCGCTCGGCGACGAGGCCCTCCGGCGCGACCTCGTCACGCGCGGTCGCGAGCGGGCGACGCGCTACCCGTGGTCACGCGCCGGCGACGAGATGGCCGCGCTGTACCGCGGCCTCGCCCCGGGTTCGTGACGTGCGCCGAGGCGAGGCTTCAGGCCTGGCGGTCGAGCCAGCCGAGGAGCGCGGCGACGGCGCGCGGATCGTGCCGCAGCTCGTGGCCGGCGGCATGGACGACGCGCAGCTCCGCCCCGGGCCCAGCCGCCTCCGCCAGCGCCCGCGCGTCGTCGACCGCGACAACGCCGTCGTCGGTGCCGTGGAGCACGAGCAGCGGCCGCGGCGCGAGCTTGGGCGCCACCTCCACCGCGTCGACGAGTGACACGTCGCGGCTCCACGCCGCGGGTGACGGCGGGAAGCCCGGCGTCCGCACGATGCCCATCCGGCGCGCGTACTCGAGCAGCCGGGTCGGGTCGCGGCCCCACTCGCGCAGCGACGCCGGCGCCGCGAGCGTAGCGACGCCACGAACGCGTGCGTCGGCCGCGGCCGCGCAGATCGCGAGCGTCCCGCCCTCGGCCACTCCGGCCAGCCACACACCGCGGACGTCGCCGCGATCGACGAGCGCGTCGACGGCACTCCGGATGTCGGACAGCCATCCGGTCGCCGAGAAGTCGCCCTCCGACGGGCCCGTCCCGCGGAAGTTGAACGCGAGGGCGTACCAGCCCGCCTCGCGCGCGACGCGGTCAGCCAGCTCCGGGAACGTGATCGCCGAGCTCGCCGCCCCGCGCGGCCCGCTCGGGAAGCCGTGGCACAGCACCAGCGCCGGCGCGGGCCCGCCCCCGGCCGGCGACGCGAGGTGCGTGTGCAAGCGGAAGCCGTCCGACACGATCGACAGTTCCAAGGCACCAGTATCCTTGCTGCCGTGACCGCACCCGCATTCAAGGAGTGGGCCGCGATCGTGCGCGCGCTGCTCGCGGGCGAGCAGATCCTCGACCTGCGCAAAGGGGGTCTGCGCGAGCCGGGCCGGCACTTCGCGCTCGAGGCGACCCGCGTGTGGCTCTACCCGACCACCGAGCACCAGCAGCGCGAGCTGCTCAAGCCCGCGTACCGGCGGTGGATCGCGGACACGGACGGCGACGACCGGTCGACGATCACGATCGAGGGCTGGGCCGACATCGTCGGGGTCGCCGAGCTCACCGACCCCGACGACCTCGCGAAGATCGACGGCAAGTTCATCTGGACCCGTGACTACGCGGAGTCACGCCTGAAGTGGAAGCGCCGCGACCCGTTGTGGGTCCTGGCGATGCGCGCCTACCGCCTCGCCGAGCCCATCGAGGTGCCGTGGCGCGAGGCCTACGGCGGCTGCACCTCGTGGGTCACGCTCGAGGGCGTGCCCGACGATCCGGCGGCGCTGCCGAGCGAGCCGGCGCTCTCCGACGGCGCCTTCGAGGCCCGGCTGGGCTTCGCCGCCAACGACCTCCCCGCCGGCTTCGAGACACCCGAACGCCTCGCCTAGCGGCGCCTCTCAGACGTCGGCGGCGGCGGCGTCGCGGATGGCCCGCCGGGTGCGGTACGGCCGGTAGCCCCGGTTGCGGGCCTCGGCGATGGTGTCGGGCGAGAACGCGAGGAACTTCTCGCTCCGCATCAGCTCGTCCACCCGAGCGGCCACGTCGGGATCCGTGTCGACGAGGTCGAGGTCGTAGACCACCTGCGTGCGCTTGTCGCCGAGGTAGCGGAATCCCTCGAACTTCGACGGCTTACTCATGGGCGTGCACGCTACTCAGGTCGGATCACCGGACGCGAGCCGGGCGGGGCACGCGCGTACCCCGCCCGAGCTCCTTCACAGTTGATGGAGCGCCGAACCGTTGGTACGGGAGGGACCAGTCCCCGCCGGTTCGACGCCGGTGCGGCGGTTGGATTCCGCCGGGCAGTCCGACTGGTGTGGGCCTAGACGCCTCGCCATCCGGCGAGGATCTCGGCTCGCTGCGAAGCGGGGTGCCCGCCTCGCAGTCGCTCGCCTCAGCGGCCGCGCACCTCCAGGGTCCCGCGTTGATCATGCATGTATGGACCACCTCCTTTCCCTGGTACCCGCCGTTGTAGCACGTCGGCCGGTCAGCCCGACGGCGTTTCGGGGCCGCGGCCCGGGCCCGGGTCGCCGGGTTCGGCGACCGGGCCGACGGCGCCGATCGCCCGGAGGTAGCCGAGCTGGGTCTCGATGACGGCGTACACCTGCTCGGGGAGGTACGCCTCGCCCGTCTCGGCCGCCCGCTCGAGGATGTAGGCGACGGTCTCGGACCCGCCGACCACGACCGGGCCCGCGAGCTGCGCCGCCGCGCCATTGGCCGAGACGCCCTTGCGTTTGAAGTACTCGACCTGGAAGGCGAGGATCCGGCGGACGTCGTCGGGGGTCAGCGTGGCCGCGACCACGTCGGGCACGTTGTCGACGACCCAGTCGTAGGCGTCGTCGAGGTCGAAGAGAGTCGGCGGCGGGTCCTTCGCCAGCCGCCCCGCCTCGCGCACGACCAGGACGGCCGCGACCGCGACGACGAGCCCGAAGGCGAGCAGCCCGACGACGAGAGCCATCGAGGCGAGGTTACGTCGGCGCGAGCGCGGTCAGACGACGTGGTGGCCGAGCGCGAAGACGACGAGGGCGCTGAAGGGCACCAGGAGCCCGAGCCGCCGGAACAGCTCGTCGCGCAGACCTTCCATCGCCCGTCCTCCTCGGCGTCGTCCTCTCTTCGGACGGACGGGCCGCGGAGTTGAGCGGTTCGGGCTAGATGCCGATGCGCTGCGCGAGCAGCTCGCGGTGGTAGGTGGCGTCGCCGAGCAGGATCTCGGAGCTCTTGGCCCGCTTGAAGTAGAGGTGGGCGTCGTGCTCCCACGTGAACCCGATACCGCCGTGGATCTGGATGTTCTCGGCGGCCGCGTGGAAGTAGGCGTCGGAGCAGTAGGCCTTGGCCAGGCTCGCGACGACGGGGAGCTCCTCGTTGTCCTCGGCGGCGGCCCACGCCGCGTAGTAGGCCGCCGACTTGCCCGACTCGACCTCGAGCAGCATGTCGGCGCACTTGTGCTTGATGGCCTGGAACGAGCCGATCGGGCGGCCGAACTGCACCCGGACCTTCGCGTACTCGACCGACATGTCGAGCACCTTCTGGGCGCCGCCGACCATCTCGTTGGCGAGGCACACCGCGGCCTGGTCGAGGGTCTTCGACAGCGCCGCCCAGCCGCGCCCGACGTCGCCCAGCGGCCGCGCGCTCACACCCGAGAACTCGAGCCGGGCCTGCTTGCGGGTCTGGTCCATCGTCGCGAGCGGCGTGCGCGTCAGGCCCGAGGCGTCACCGTCGACGACGAAGAAGCCGATGCCGTCCTCGCCGGACGATCCGGCCTCGCGGGCGACGACGACGACCTGGTTGGCGGTGTGGCCGTCGATCACGAACATCTTCGTGCCGTCGAGCGTGTAGGAGTCGCCCGAGCCGCGCGCCTCCATCGTGATGCCGGAGGCGTCCCACTTGCCGTTGGGCTCGGTGAACGCGAGCGCGGCGATCGTCTCGCCCGACGCGATCCCGGGGAGGAGCTCACCCTGCTGCTCGTCGGTGGCGGCGTTCATGATCGCGTTGGCGGCCAGGCAGACCGTCGAGAGGTAGGGCGCGCAGAGCAGGACCCGGCCCATCTCCTCGAGCACGATGCCGAGCTCGATGAACGTGAAGCCCTGCCCGCCGTGCTTCTCGGGGATGTGGAGGCTCTGGAGGCCGAGCTCCTGGGCCATCTGGGCCCACACGGCGGGGTCGTAGCCGTCGGTCGTCTCCATCAGGCGCCGCACCTCGGTCGAGGGCGACTTGGTCTCCATGAACCTCCGCACGGCGTCGCGCAGCTGTTCCTGCTCCTCGGAGAACGCGAAGTTCATGGTGTGACTCCCCAGTGGCGGCAAGGCGGTCGCGGGCCGGGACCCGTCGTGCAGCGAAGTTAGTGGAATGGCCCGTGGCCCGGCCATGCCGGGGCCGTCCGGGGTGCGGGTACCCTGAGCCCATGGCCCGCCCCGCGCACTTCGAGGACGCCGACGTCCGGATCGACAAGCTGGTCGTCGGGCCGTACGAGAACAACGTGTTCGTCGTCCGCAGCAAGGGGACGGGCGAGGCGGTGATCATCGACGCGGCGAACGAGCACGAGCTGCTGCTCGACGTCGCGCGGGCCACGGGCGTCCGCCGCGTGCTCACCACGCACGGCCACTGGGACCACATCCAGGCCGTGACGGCGATGCGTGACGCCGGGATCGACGTCGGGATCGCCGAGGCGGACGCCCGCATGCTGCCGTCGTACGACTTCGTGATCGGCGACGACGAGGTGATCCGGGTCGGCGACCTCCGCCTCCGCACGATCCACAACCCGGGCCACACCCCGGGGTCGACGTCGTTCCTGCTCGAGGACCACCCGGTGCTCTTCACGGGCGACACGCTCTTCCCCGGCGGGCCCGGCAACACCCAGACGCCCGAGGGCGACTTCCCGCGCATCATCGAGTCGATCGACCGCCGCCTGTTCACCCTGCCCGCCGATCTGCTCGTGTTCCCCGGCCACGGCCTCGACACCACGGTCGGCACGGAGCGCCCCCACCTCCAGGAGTGGGTCGACCGGGGCTGGTAGCGCTCCGCGGCTGTCGGGAGGTCCGCCTCCACGGCGGAGAACAGCACACTCGCCGAGCAGGACGCAGCTATCCCTTCAGGACGTCGCGGTAGACCTCGCGGGTCTGCTCGGCGCAGCGTTCCCAGGTGAACTGCGACGCGCGGGCGCGGCCGGCGGCCCCCAGGTCGCGGCGGGCGGCGTCGTCGTGGAGGAGCGCGGCCAGCTCGGTCGCCCACGCGTCGGGTTCGTGGGGCGCGACATAGCGGGCGGCGTCGCCCCCGACCTCGTGGAGGACGGGGATGTCGGCGCAGACGACGGGCGTCGCCTGCGACATCGCCTCGATCACGGGCAGGCCGAACCCCTCGTGCACGCTCGGCAGCGCGAGCAGGTCGGCGCCCCGGAACAGCGCGAGCAGGCGGTCGGCGCGCACCGGCCCGGTGAAGAGGATGCGCTTGCCGAGCGCGGCGGCGGGCTCGCGCAGCGCCTCGGCCGCCCCCAGCCAGCCCTTCGGGCCGACGACGACGAGCCGGTGCGGGAGGTCGTCGCGCTCGACCATCCGCCGGAACCCCTCGACCAGCACGCCGACGTTCTTGCGGGGCTCGAGCGTGCCCACCCACAGCACGTAGGGCGCGTCGCCGATCGCGAGGTTCGCGCGCGTCGACGCGACGAGCCCGTCGCCGACCTCGCGCTGCACGACGCCGTGGGGGACGACCCGGATGCGCGACCGGGGGATCGGCGTGCAGCCCGCGACCTCGTCGGCGGCGACGCCGGTCGGCGCGATCACCGCGTCGGCCCGCTTGGCGGCCGCGGCGAAGCCGCGCTCGTGGAACCAGCGGCCGCGCCGCGTGTAGGTCTTCGGGAAGAGGATCGGCGCGGCGTCGTGCACCGTGACGACGAGCTTGGCTCCGCTCTTCGGGGGGACGGCGAGCGACGGCGCGTGGACGACGTCGAAGTCGCGCAGCCGGCGCGACAGCCGGCGGAGGTCACCGAGACCCAGGTCGTTCCACAGGTCGTCGAGCACGATCCGCGGGAGCGCGAGCCGCGCCGGGTCGAGGTGCTCGAGCGCGAACGGGATCAGCGCGGCCTCGACGGTGACGCGCTCGTGCCGGGCCACGAACGGCAGCAGCTCGACGCGGTCGGCTCCCGGCGCGTCGACCGGCAGTAGCCTCGCCAGCTCCGCCGAGTACCGGCCGATGCCGCCGGGCGGGCGGTGCAGGAGCTGCTCGAGATTGAGGGCGACGCGCATGATCCGGCTGCTTTCGGTCCAACCCGTCGCCGAGCGCGGCGGGTCGGATCAGGCATTGCTGAGGATGCTGCGCAGCCTGCCATCGGCGGAGTTCGAGTGCCACCTCGTGGTGCCTGCCGATCCGCCGCTGCGGGCCGACTTCGAGGCCGCCGGTGTCGCGGTGCACGTCGTCCCGATGGCGCGCATCTCGACGTCGCACCGCGCCCGCGACTGGATGCGTTACGTGCTCGGCTGGCCGGTGGCGGTCGCGCGCATCGCGCGGCTCGTGCGGCGCCTCGACGTCGACGTCGTGCACACGAACTCGCTGCACTCGTGGTACGGCTGGGCCGCCGCCGCCGCGACGCGCCGCCCGCACGTCTGGCACGGGCGCGAGATCGTGGTGCAGTCGAACGCGGCGTTGCGCGTCGAGCGCTTCCTCACGCGGCGCTTCGCGACCCTCGTCATCTGCATGTCGCAGGCGATCGCCGACCAGCTCGACGTCGACCCCCGGAAGATCGTCGTCGTCCACGAGACCGCGGATCCGGCCGAGTTCTCGCCGGGCCGGGCCGGGCGCTTCCGGGCGACGGTCGGCATCGCCGACGACGCGCCGCTCGTCGGAGCCGCCGGCCGCATCGACACCTGGAAGGGGTTCGACGTCCTGCTCGACGCGCACGAGCGCGCCGTCGCCCGCCGTCCCGATCTCCAGCTCGTCGTCGCCGGCGGGCCCGTCGCCGGCAAGGAGGACCTGTTCGAACGCCTGCGGGCCCGCGCCGCCGCGCTCCCGGGCGCGCACTGGCTCGGCCCCCGGCCCGACATCCCCGACCTGCTCGCCGACCTCGACGTGTTCGTCCTGCCGTCGACCGAGCCGGAGCCCTACGGGCTGGTCGTGGTCGAGGCGCTGGCGAGCGGGGCGCCCGTCGTGGTGACCGACGCCGGCGGCCCCCGTGAGATCGCCGCCGCCGCCACCCCGGGGAGCGCCCGGCTCGTGCCGCCCGCCGACGCCGCCGCCCTGGCCGACGCCATCGTCGCGACGGTCGAGGCCGCGGGCCGCTCCACCGCCGCCGGGCGGCGATCCCGCCCGGCCCGCCGCGACCCCGAGCCGGAGCGTTTCGCGGCATTGTTCCGCTCTGTTTGCCCGCGCCGACCGGGTAATCCGGGCCGTCTCCTGTAACGGATACTCCCCCGGAGCGACGATCTCGGGAAAAGCGGCCATCCCGCCGCCGGTTCCTCCCGTACAACAACCGTCGGATCGTCTCACCGCCGCTCTGGCCTCTCCGACCCGCCCCACCCGACCGACCCGCGAGCGCGGATCCCGACCCCGGGGAATCCCCATGCGATACGCCCTCACCCGTCACCTGCAACTCGGCTCCGTGCGCGACACCGACTGGGTGGCCGCGCACTTCGGGCACCGGTAGCCCGTGCCGGCGCGAACGCGCGTCCTCGACACCGACGGCGCGCGGCGCTTCGTCGCCGCGCGCGGCTTCGAGCCCGCCGCGGCCGGGCCGCTCGCCCAGCGGGTCGGCATCGAGGCCGAGTGGCTCACCGTCCGTCTCGACGCCGATCACCGGCGGGCGCCGCTGGCCGCCGTACGCGACGCGGCGTCGGCCTGCCAGCCGCTGCCGGCCGGGAGCCGGGTCACGTTCGAACCCGGTGGGCAGATCGAGCTCAGCACCCGCCCCCTGCCCGGCGTCCGGGCGTGCGACGCCCTCGCCACCGACGCCGCCGCCCTCGGGAAGGCGCTGGCGGGCGCGGGGATCGGCCTCGTCGCCGTCGGCCTCGACCCCGGCCCGGAGCCCGAGCGCGAGGTGCGCAGCCCGCGCTACGACGCGATGGAGGCGTACTTCGACCTCGCCGGGCCGGCCGGGCGCACGATGATGCGCAGCACGGCCGCCGTGCAGGTGAACGTCGACCTCGGGCCCGACGGCGACCTCCCGCGCCGGTGGCGCCTCGCCCACCATCTCGGCCCCGTGCTCGCGGCGGCCTTCGCGAACTCGCCGTTCGCGCACGGCGCGCCGAGCGGCTACCGCTCCACCCGTCTCGCGGTCTGGCGGGCCATCGACCCGTCCCGCACCCGACCGGTCGGCGCCGGCTCCGACGGAGCCACCGGGTGCCGGACGGCATGGGCCGACTACGCGCTCGGCGCCGGGGTCATGCTCGTCAGAGCCGACGCCGAGCATCACGTGCCGGTCCTCGACCGGCTGTCGTTCGCCGACTGGATCGAGCGGGGGCACGAGCTCGGGTGGCCCACCCTCGACGACCTCGACTACCACCTCACGACCCTGTTCCCGCCGGTACGGCCGCGCGGATGGCTCGAGCTGCGCATGATCGACGGCGTCGCGG
>DASRHL010000164.1:0-4580 GCA_035650535.1 Acidimicrobiia bacterium | reverse complement strand
CTACGGCGCCAGCCCGCGGGCGTCGATCAACATGATCCTCGCCGCCAAGGCGCTCGCGCTCGTCCGGGGCCGCGACTACGCGTTGCCCGAGGACGTCGCCGCGGTGGCGCGCGACGTCATGCGCCACCGCCTCGTGCTGTCGTACGAAGCGCTGGGGGACGGCGTGACCGCCGACCACGTCCTCGACCGCGTGCTGTCCGCCATCGCGCTGCCCGAAGTGGTGCTGCGCGATTGGGACGGCCCGTCGGAGGACCACCGCGCATGGTTGCCGCCCGACCGCTGACGCCGGACCGCGTCCTCCGCCGCCTCGAGTGGGAGGTGATCAGGCGCCTGGACGGCCGGCTGCAGGGCAACTACCGCACGGTCATGCGGGGCCACGGCACCGACTTCCGCGACCTGCGCGAATACGAACCGGGCGACGACGTCCGCTACATCGACTGGAACGTGACCGCCCGGCTCGACACGCCGTACATCCGGCAGTACGTCGACGACCGCGAGCTCACCGCCTGGTTGCTGCTCGACCGGTCGGCATCCATGAGCTTCGGCCACGTCGACCGGCCGAAGGAGCTCGTGCTCGCCGAGCTCGTCGTGACCCTCGCCCGCCTGCTCACACGCGGCGGCAACCGGGTCGGGGCGATCATGTACAACAACGCCGTCGACCGCATCGTCGAACCACGCGGCGGTCGCAACCACGTGCTGCGACTCGCGCACGACGTGCTCCGGCCGGCGGTGCCGACCGGGAAGGCGACCGACCTGGGCGGCCTCTTCCGCGTCGGCCTCAACTCGATCAAACGCCGATCGCTCGTGTTCGTCGTCTCCGATTTCATCAGCGAGCCCGGCTGGGAACGACCGCTGGCCCTGCTCACCCACCGCCACGAGGTCATCGCCATCCGGCTGTGGGACCCGCGCGAAGTCGAGCTTCCCGATGCCGGCGTCGTCGTCATGCAGGATTCCGAGACCGGCGAGCAGCTCTACGTCGACACGGGCGATCCCGCGTTCCGCCGCCGGTTCAAGGCCGCGGCCGACGCCCGCGAGGAGCGGCTCCGGCAGTCGATCACGCGCGCCGGCGTCGACATGTACGCGCTGTCGACCGACGACGACCTCGTCCTCGCGCTGCTCCGGATGGTCGAGATGCGCAGGCGGCGGAGGCGCTGATGTCCTTCGTCTGGCCGTCGATGCTGGTCGCGCTCCTTGTAGTCCCCGTGCTCGCGTACGGGTACCTGCAGCTGCTGCGCCGGCGGGCGCGCCTGCGGGCGGAGCTGGGGACGATGGGCCTGGCCGGGTCGCCCTCGGGTCAGCTCCTGGGCCGGAAGCGCCACGTCCCACCGGTCCTGTTCCTGCTGGGGATCTCGTTGCTCGTCTTCGGGCTCGCCCGGCCCGAGACCACGCTCGCCCTGCCCCGCAAGCAGGGGACCGTCATCCTCGCCTTCGACACGTCCAACAGCATGCGGGCCAAGGACCTGAAGCCGAACCGCCTCGCGGCGGCCAAGAAGGCGGCGGACGGCTTCGTCGCCGACCAACCCTCCTCCATCCGGATCGGCGTCGTCGCGTTCAGCGGCAGCGGGTTCATCGTCCAGCAGCCGACGCACACCAAGCAGGACGTGCTCGACGCGATCAAGCGCATCGGCACTCGGGGCAGCACCTCGATCGGGCAGGCGATCGTCACCTCGCTCAACGCGGTCGCGGGCAAGCCCATCCCGATCGACCAGAAGGCACTCGAGAACGGGCAACCGCAGCCCAACGTGCATTTCATCGGGTCCGCGGTGGTGATCCTCCTGACCGACGGCGAGAACACGTCGCGCCTCGACCCGCTCGCGATCGCGCCGGTCGCGGCGCAGGCCGGGGTCCGCATCTACCCGATCGGGCTCGGCAGCGCGAACGGTGGCGTCGTCGACGTCGGCGGGTACCGTATCGCCACGAGCCTCGACGCCAACCTTCTCCGCGGGATCGCACAACGCAGCGGCGGGAAGTACTTCCGGGCTCAGGACGCCAACGCGCTGTCGCAGATCTACCACACGATCGACCTGCAGCTGACGGTGAACGGTCGCAAGACCGAGATCACCGCGCTCGTCGCCGGCACCGGCCTCTTCCTCTTCCTCGTCGGAGCGTTCCTGTCGATGCGCTGGTACGGGCGGGTGCTCTGATGACCTTCACATGGCCCTGGGCCCTGCTCGCGTTCGTCGCGGTCCCGCTCGTCCTCCTGACCTACCTCTGGCAGATCCGCCGCAAGCGCAAGTACGCGGTCAAGTACGCGAGCCTCTCGCTGATCCGAGAGGCGTTGCCGAAGCGGTCGTCGTGGTGGCGTCACGTCCCCGCCGCGCTGCTCCTCACCGCGATGCTCGCGCTCGTCTTCGCGATGGCCCGACCCCAGGCCGTCGTCGCGGTGTCGCGCAACCACACGTCGATCATGCTGACGCTCGACGTGTCACGGTCGATGTGCTCGACCGACGTCGCGCCCAACCGCCTCACCGCCGCCCAGAACGCGGCCCGCAAGTTCATCGACGAGCAGCCCGAGGGAACCCGCATTGGCATCGTCGCGTTCTCCGGCGCCGCGCAGGTGCTCGTCCCGCCCACGACCGACGGCGACCGTCTCAAGAACGCGGTCGACAACCTGACGACGGGCATGGGCACCGTGATCGGCAACGGCCTGCTCGCGTCGCTCGACGCGCTCTCGAAGGTGAACCGCGACATCGCGCCGAGCACGGTCAAGCTCACGCCCGCCGACCGCAACCGCCAGCGGTTCGCCGGCAAGTACGAACCCGACATCATCGTGCTGCTCACCGACGGGGCGGCCACCGGCGGCGTCAACCCGATCGACGCGGCCCGCCAGGCCGCAGACCGGCGCGTGCGCATCTACACGGTCGGGTTCGGTACGAACAATCCCGGCACCCTCGTCTGCACCGCCGAGCAGCTCGGTGCATCCGACTTCGGGCCCTTCGGTGGCAGCGGCGGGTTCGGCGGGGGTGGCAGCTTCCGGCCCAGCTTCGGCGGAGGGCGCGGCAACTTCCTCGACATCGACGAGCAGACGCTCAAGTCGATCGCCAAACGGACGGGCGGCACCTACAACCGTGCCTCGAGCGCGAGCCAGCTCATCCACGTGTTCCGCGACCTGCCGAAGCGCATCACGACGCAGAGCGAGCACCGCGAGCTCAGCGTCTACCTCGTCGGCCTCGCGGCGCTGCTCGCCACCGCCGGCCTCGGCCTCTCCCTCTGGTGGAACCGCTACCCGTAGATGCCTCGCCTCCCGGCGAGGAACTCGCTCGCTGCTCCGCGGGATCCCCGCTCCGCGACGCTCGCTCGAGATGCCTCGCCCTGCTTCGCCTTCGGGAGCGTTTGCCGGCGGTCGTCCGGTTCCGGGCGGAATGACGCGAGCGGTTTTCGGGCTCCGGATGCCGGGTACGCCGCAGGCCGCACCGCCGCGGCGGAGGAGGCGACGCGCCCATGGTCATGACCACGACGACGACGGTCTTCTGGTACTGCCCGAAGCACGGACTGGTCGAGACGCATCCCGACGACGGCCGCGACCGGCGCCCGGGGCGTCTGCGGCGTCGACCCCCGTCGTTCCGGGCCTGCCCGGGCCCCTTCGACGAGGACCGGGGCGTCTGGCTGCGCCTCGGCTGCCGTCGACCACTCCGGCGGCGGACCGTCTCGGCCCGCCGCATCAGGAAGGTCGAGAAGCGCCTGCAACGGTTCGCCGCGAGCGCCGACTGACGGCGGCGGCGTCAGCGGCGGGTCGTCAGCCCTGGTCGAGCTCGCGGCGGCGCTGATCGAGCTCGCGCTCGCGCAGGCTGAGCTCCCGGCGCCGCAGCTCCTCCTCACGCCGGTCGAGCTCGGCCTCCCAGACGTTGAGATCGGAGCGCTCGTCACTCGGGGTGGGGCCACCGGCCGGCGCCGGCGCCGGCAGCTCGCGGGGCTCGTCGCGAGCCGTCACCGCGCGCTGCTCGGCCTCCCACTGCTCGAGGACCCGGTCGAGCTCGGCCGAGCGCCGGTCGGAGACGGGCGCGTCGGGGCGGGCTCCGAACCCGGGGCTGTCCTCGACGCCGAGCGGCCGCCGGCTCGACGAGGAATCGGTCGAGCCGGGCCGCCACCGAGCGTGCTCGGGGCGCCCGAGCAGGAGCCAGGCGAGGGCGCCGATGTCGGGCAGCACCAGGACGAGGATCAGCCAGATCCCCTTGGGAAGGTTCCGGCAGAGCGCGCCGTCCGTGGCGATGCAGTCGAACAGCGCCCAGATCCAGAACGCGAAGAGGAGGAGGAACACGACCCCCTCGGCCTCGAAGAACATGGCGACCCCCGCTCGACCCGCCCGATCTCTTCACCACGGAGAGTAGCGCGGGGTCCGTCGCGGCGACCACGCCCACGGCGGGGCGCAAGGTCACGTGAGGGGGGCGCGGGCGCCCGCCGGTCGAGCCCTCAGGCGAAGAGGAAGTCGTCGGGGTCGGGTGCCTTCGTCCACCGCCAGTAGTCGCCCAGTGGCCACGGGCTCAGCAGGTGGATCTTGCCGTCGGGGCCCTTGTACCAGGTGTGGCGGATGGCCGGGCTCGACCAGACCATCGAGTCGATCTCCTTCTGGTACCGCTCCT
>DASRHL010000163.1:0-7245 GCA_035650535.1 Acidimicrobiia bacterium | reverse complement strand
CCGCGAACCGGGCGAGCCGGAACGAGTCACCCCGCATGTCGGCCCAGCGGATGACCTCCGGCCGCTGGTAGTGGTGTCCGAGGATCAGGAGGCGGTCGCCGAGCACGCCCTTCGCGTCACGGATCATCGCCTCGAGCTCTGCGGGCGTCGCGCGGGTATAGCGGTCCGCCAGAGGGGCCTGGAGTCGCAGCATCTGGGATGTACCCCCGTTGGGGAGCCCCGGTGATGGCCGGCGGGGACAGCCTGGTCGCCCACCGCGGGGTTGTCGGCCCCGGGACTGGATATGTGGCCGGAGTACCAGGCCGGCCTCAGAGCATGCTACCGCCCGCGGTCCGCCCTCCGCGTCTGTTGGGAAACCGTCTCTGGCGCAGGTTCTGGAACAGACGCGGAGGGGTGGAGGGTTGGCCCGCGACAATGGTGGGTGATGCTGCAGCGGCCGGAGGCGGGCACGATCCCGGATGCGCCGGGGTCCTACCAGTTCAAGGACGGGCGCGGCCGGGTGCTCTACGTCGGGAAGGCCAAGAGCCTCCGGAGCCGGCTCGCCAACTACTTCGGGCCGCCCGACTCGCTGATGCCGCGCACCCGCCAGATGGTGGCGGCGGCGGCGACCGTCGAGTGGATCGAGGTCCGCAACGAGGTCGAGGCCCTCTTCCTCGAGTACAACCTCATCAAGCGGCACCGGCCCCGGTTCAACATCCGCTACAAGGACGACAAGTCCTACCCCTACCTGGCCGTCACCCTCGACGAGGAGTGGCCCCGGGCCATGGTGCTGCGGGGGGCGAAGCGCAAGGGCGTCCGCTACTTCGGGCCCTTCGCCCACGCCTACGCGATCCGCGAGACGCTCGACCTGCTGCTGCGTACCTTCCCCATCCGGACGTGCACGCAGAACAAGTTCGACCGCCACCACCGGCTCGGCCGGCCCTGCCTCTACGCCCACATCGAGAAGTGCGCCGCGCCCTGCGTGGAGGCCGTCGGCCGCGACGAGTACGCCCGGCTCGTCGACGAGCTGCTCGCGTTCCTCGACGGCGAGCACAACACGATCCTCCAGCGCCTCGACGAGCAGATGCACGAGGCGTCCGACGAGCTCGAGTTCGAGCGGGCGGCGCGCCTGCGCGACCAGATCGTGTCCGTGCGCAAGGCGATCGAGCGCCAGCAGATGGTCGCGGCCAAAGAGGAGGACTTCGACGTCATCGGGCTGGCGGAGGATCCGTTGGAAGCGTCGGTGCAGGTGTTCTTCGTGCGCCGCGGGCGGGTCGTCGGTCGGCGGGGCTTCGTCGTCGACAAGGTGGAGGACGTCGACGGCCCCGGTCTCGTCGCGAAGCTCCTCGAGCAGCTCTACGGTGACGCGGCCCGGGAGGACGTGCCCCGCGAGATCCTCGTGCCCTGCGAGCCCGACGACCTCGACCTGTACGAGGAGTTCCTGACCGAGGCGCGCGCCGGCTGGTCGGAGGGCGCGCGGCGAACGGGCCGGGTGCGGATCCGTGTGCCGCAGCGCGGATCGAAGCGTGAGCTGCTCAGCACGGTGACCCGCAACGCGGTCGAGGCGTTCGCCCAGCACAAGCTGCGACGCGCGTCCGACCACAACGCGCGCGCCCGCGCGTTGATGGCGTTGCAGGACGCGCTGCAACTGCCGGAAGCACCGCTGCGCATCGAGTGCTTCGACATCTCCAACCTCCAGGGCACCGAGATCGTCGCCTCGATGGTCGTGATGGAGGACGGGCTGGCCAAGCGGTCGGACTACCGCCGGTTCAAGATCCGCACCCAGGAGGGCCAGGACGACTTCGCCGCGATGGAGGAAGCGCTCACGCGCCGGTTCCGCCGTTACCTGCAGGAGCGCGACGAGGGCGCACGCACCGGCAAACGGTTCGCGTACCCGCCGAACCTGCTCCTCGTCGACGGCGGCAAGGGCCAGCTCAACGTCGCCGTCCGGGTGCTCGAGGAGCTCGGGCTGGAGGAGATCGCGGTCGCGAGCCTCGCCAAGCGCTTCGAGGAGGTGTACCGCCCCGACCGCCCGGAGCCGATCCGCATCCCGCGCGACTCGGAGGCGCTGTACCTCCTGCAGCAGGTGCGTGACGAAGCGCACCGCTTCGCCATCACCTACCACCGCCAGCTCCGCGACAAGAAGGTGACGAGGTCGGTGCTCGACGACGTGCCCGGGCTCGGCCCCACCCGCCGGACCCGGCTGCTGCGCCAGTTCGGGTCGGTCAAGAAGCTGCGCGAGCTGGCCGAAGAGGACCTGGTGGCGCTGCCGTGGCTCCCGGAGCGGGTCGCCCGGGCGACCTATGCGGCGCTCCACGGTGGCGCCGTCCCCGCGAACGGGAACCGGCGGACGACACTGGTGGGACGATGAGCGACGCGGAGCGACGGACGGGCGAGCGGCGGACCGCGGAACGGCGGGGCCGGGGTGAGCTCGGCGAGCTCGACGTCACGATCGTGACCGGCATGTCGGGTGCCGGCCGATCGGCTGCCGCCGACGTCCTCGAGGACCTGGGTTACTTCGTGATCGACAACCTGCCACCCGCGCTGATCCCGAAGGTCGCGGAGCTGGGCCGGGGGAGCGACCGGACGTCGCGCTTCGCCCTCGTCGTCGACGTGCGGTCGGGGGAGTTCATCGACGACTTGCAGGCCGCGCTCCACGAGCTGCGGGAGAGCGGCGCCCGGACGCGTGTCTGCTTCCTCGACGCCGCCGACGACGTGCTCGTGCGCCGGTTCGAGGAGACCCGGCGGCCGCATCCGCTCGCCAACACCGATCGGGTGTCCGACGGCATCACGCGCGAACGCGAGCTGCTCGAAGAGCTCAAGGGTCGCGCCGACCTGATCATCGACACGTCGAACCTCAACGTGCACGAGCTGCGTGACCGCCTCGTCGAGCTGTTCGCCGACGACCGCGGGGGCACCGCCGGGCTCCAGGTCAGCATCGTGTCGTTCGGGTACAAGCACGGGATCCCGGTCGACATCGACCTGCTCTTCGATTGCCGGTTCCTGCCCAACCCGCACTGGGTCGACTCCCTCCGCCCGCTCACCGGCGCCGACGAACCGGTGCGCGAGTTCGTCCTCGGCCAGCCGGAAGCCCGCGCGTTCCTCGACGAGCTCGAGCGGCTCTTCGCCCTGCTCCTGCCCGCGTTCGTCCGCGAGGGCAAGGCGTACGTCTCGATCGGCATCGGCTGCACCGGCGGGCGGCACCGCAGCGTGGTGATCGCGCACGAGCTCGCCAAGCGACTCGAACCCCTGGGCTTCTCGTCGCGCGTGCACCACCGGGACGTCGAGCGTGGGTGAGGTGCTGCGCCGCGACGGACCCGCCGTCGTCGCGCTGGGCGGTGGGCACGGCCTCGCCGTCGTCCTGCGCGCCGCGCGGCAGTACGCCGGGAGCATCACCGCGGTCGTGAGCGTCGCCGACGACGGCGGCTCCTCGGGCCGCCTGCGCCGCGCGCGGGACCGCGATGCCGACGTCCTCGCGCCCGGCGATCTGCGCAAGTGTCTCGTCGCGCTCGCAGGTGAGGACGACGGCGAGCACGTCGTCTGGGCGCGGGCCCTCGAACACCGCTTCGAACGTGGTGAGCTCGCGGGTCACGCCCTCGGGAACCTCATGCTCGTGGGGCTCGCGGAGACGATGGGCGGTGACTTCTGCGCCGCGCTCGACGAGGCCGGCCGTCTCGTCGGTGCGGTCGGGCGCGTGCTGCCCGCGACGACCGAGCCGGTCGTCCTCAAAGCCGACGTCGACGGACTGGACGTCGAGGGCCAGGTTGCCGTGTCGAACAGCCTCGGGCGGATCCGTCGGCTCGACATCGTGCCCGGTGACGCGGCGGCGTGCCCCGACGCGGTCGCGGCGATCGAGCGCGCCGATCAGGTCGTGCTCGCGCCCGGATCGCTGTACACGAGTCTCCTTCCGGTTGTGTGTGTCGCCGGTCTGCGTCGCGCGCTGCGGGAAAGCCGGGGGCGGGTCGTCCAGATCGCGAACCTGCGCGCGGAGATACCCGAGACCGCGGATCTCGATGCGGCCGACCAACTCGCCGTGGTGCTCGACCACGGTGCCCGGGTCGACCGTCTCCTCCACGAGGACGAGGATCCGCGCGCCCTTCGGGCGGATGCGGAGCGCGTCCGCGGAATGGGGGTAGAACCGGTCGGAGCACACGTGGCCGCGCCTTCGGGTCTCGTGCACGACCCCGCGGAATTGGCGAAGGCGCTCGTTGCTCTGCTGTAGTCGCCTCTCGAGGCGGACACCTCCGAAAGGGGAGTGCACATGATCCGGGTTGGCATCAACGGCTTCGGTCGCATCGGTCGTTCGTTCTACCGGGCGCTGCTCGCCCGCGGCGGCGGTGCCGAGATCGAGCTCGTCGCCATCAACGACCCCATGGGCGACAGCGGAACCATGGCGTTCCTTCTCAAGCACGACTCGGTCGGCGGGACGCTCCGCAACGAGGTCAAGGCCAACGACCACGGCTTCTCGGTCGACGGGCGCGAGGTCCGCAAGCTCGAGGTGATGAACCCGGCCGAGATCCCGTGGTCCGACTTCGGCGTCGACATCGTCATCGAGTCGACGGGCCTGTTCACCGCCCGTGAGAAGGCGGCGGGACATCTCGAGGGCGGCGCGAAGCGCGTGGTCATCTCCGCGCCGAGCAACGACGCCGACGCGATGATCTGCCTGGGTGTCAACGACTCCGTCTTCGACCCCGCGCAGCACTTCGTGATCTCGAACGCGTCCTGCACGACGAACTGTCTCGCGCCGATGGCGAAGGTGTTGCACGAGCGGTTCGGCATCGAGCGCGGGTTGATGACGACCGTGCACGCCTACACGAGCGACCAGCAGCTTCAGGACCTCGCCCAGACCAGCCGGAAGGGGACGGCCGACCTCCGGCGCATGCGCGCCGCCGCACTGTCGATCATCCCGAGCAGCACCGGGGCCGCACGCGCCATCGGCGTCGTGATGCCCGAGCTCAAGGGCCGCCTCGACGGCACGTCGTTGCGGGTGCCCACCCCGACCGGGTCGATCACCGACCTGACCGCCGTGCTCTCGACGCCGGCGCCGCCCGACGAGGTCAACGCCGCGTTCGCGGAAGCGGCCAACGACCCGTCGTACCGCGGCGTGCTCGAGTACAGCGAGGAGCAGCTCGTGTCGGCCGACATCGTCGGCAACCCCGCGTCGTGCATCTACTCGGCGATCGACACGATGGCGAACGGCAACCTGGTCAAGGTGCTCGGCTGGTACGACAACGAGTGGGGCTACTCGAACCGTCTCGTCGACCTCGTCGGATTCATCGGCGTCCAGTAGCCGTCCCGCACCACCAACCGAACCGACGGACATGACCACCGGACTCGCGCGTCTCGAGGACCTACCGCTGGAGCGCGGGCAGCGGGTGCTCGTCCGCGTCGACTTCAACGTGCCGCTGCGTGACGGCGTCGTCACCGACGATCTCCGCATCACGACCGCGTTGCCGACCCTCGAGTGGCTGCTGGAGCGGGGCGCCCGCGTCGTGGGCTGCGGTCACCTCGGGCGGCCCAAAGACGCGCCCGACCCGAAGTACTCGATGGCGCCGGTGGCCGCGCGCCTGACCGAGCTGCTCGGGTTCGACGTGCCGCTCGCTCCCGCCGTGACGGGACCGGAGGTGCAGGCCGTCGTCGGCGAGCTGGCCGACGGGCGGATGGCGCTGCTCGAGAACCTGCGGTTCGAGCCGGGGGAGACGAAGAACGACCCGGCGCTGGCCCGGGCGCTCGTCGCGGGATGCGACGCCTACGTCAACGAGGCGTTCGGCGCGTCGCACCGGTCGCACGCGTCGATCGTCGGGCCGCCCGGCCTGGTGCCCAGCGCCGGCGGGCGCCTGCTGCACCGCGAGGTCGACGTGCTCTCGCGCCTGCTCGACGGCGCCGCGCATCCGTTCGTCGCCGTGCTCGGGGGCGCCAAGGTCAGCGACAAGCTCGGCGTGATCGACGCGCTCCTGGCCCGCTGCGACACCATTCTCGTGGGCGGCGCGATGGCGTTCACCTTCCTCGTCGCCCAGGGGCACCGCATCGGCGACTCCCTCGTCGAGCCCGACATGCTCGACGAGTGCCGCCGCCTGCTCGACACCGGCCGCGTGAGAGTCCCGACCGACGTCGTCGTCGCCCGCGAGATGGCCGACGACGCCGAGAGCGAAGTCGTCGCGGCCGGCGCGATGCCCGACGGCTGGAAGGGACTCGACGTCGGGCCCGACACCGCGGACGCGTTCGCGGCCGAGGTCGCGGCGGCCGCGACGGTCCTCTGGAACGGGCCGATGGGCGTGTTCGAGCTCGCACCGTTCGCGGCCGGGACGCGGCGCGTCGCCGAAGCCGTCGCCGACTGCCCCGGCTTCACCGTGATCGGCGGCGGCGACAGCGCCGCGGCGATCCGCGAGTTCGGGCTCGCCGACCGGGTCGACCACGTCAGCACCGGTGGCGGCGCGTCGCTGGAGTTCATCGAGCAGGGCGACCTGCCTGGCCTGGCCGCGCTGCGGGCCGGGATGGGGCGAGGGGAGAGAACGTGAGCGAGACCCGGCACCCGATCATCGCGGCCAACTGGAAGATGCACCACGACCATCTCGTCGCCATCCACACGGTGCAGAAGCTGGCCTTCCTCCTCGAGAAGGACGACTACGAGGCGGTCGACGTCGTGATCTGCCCGCCATTCACCGACATCCGGCCGCTGCAGAACCTCATGGACGCCGACAAGATCCCGATGATCCTCGGCGCGCAGAACTGTCACTGGGAGGACCAGGGCGCGTACACCGGCGAGGTCAGCCCGCCCATGCTCGCCAAGCTGAACGTGCGCTATGTCATCGTCGGGCACTCCGAGCGCCGGCAGCTCTTTGGAGAGACCGACCCGATGGTGAACAAGAAGCTCCTGGCCCTCCAGGAGGACGGACTCACCCCCATCGCATGCCTCGGCGAGACCCTGGCCGAACGAGACGCTGGGATCACCTTCGAGGTGCTGCATCGCCAGCTTGCGGGGATGCTGGAGGGGATCGACCCTGCCACGCTTCCTGGTGTAGTCATCGCCTACGAGCCCGTGTGGGCGATCGGGACGGGCAAGACGGCGAAGTCCTCGGACGCACAGTCCGCCCATGCCTTTCTGCGGGATCGCCTGCGGGCGTGGCACGGCGAGGTGGCGGACCGCGTACGGATCCTGTATGGAGGCTCGGTGAAGCCTGACAACGCCGCCGAGCTCATGGCCCAGCCCGACGTGGACGGTGTCCTCGTGGGCGGTGCGTCGCTGGACGCTGCGGGCTTTGCACG
>DASRHL010000162.1:0-3999 GCA_035650535.1 Acidimicrobiia bacterium | reverse complement strand
TCAGCGGCGTTCCAGACTCGTGCCGCGGCTCGGGTTGGGGGACGGCGTCGCGCCCGAGCACCGTGCGCGACGTTACGGACCACGAGCTCGCGTTCGACAGCAAGATCGAGCGCAGCACGCACGATCATGTGGACTTCGACGTGACGATCAGCGCGGAGGTCGCCACGCTCCACCGCGTCTGGCTGGGACGTGAGCCGATCACGCAGGCCGTGCGGGCCGGGGGGCTCGCGTTCGACGGTCCGCGCGCCCTCACCAGCCGCATGGCGGACGTGCTGCAGCTGAGCCAGATGGCAGACGTCGTCCGGGCTTCTATGTGACCCGCCACCGGCGCTGCACACCGGCGTCGGCGAGCGGGGACAGATGAAGCGCACGGTCGTCGTCCGAGCCTCCTGCCGGTCATCGACGTTTCGGGGCCGATCGCGCCCTGAGGTAGGCCTCCGTCAACGACTGGAAGTGCGCCATCGCCCGGTCGACGGCGCGTCGCTCACCTGTGCCGACGAGGTCGAGCAGCAGCCCCCGGGCGACCGCCAGCAGGAGCCGGGCATGGGCGTCGGCATCCGCGTCGGGAACACCGAGCCGGATGCTGAGGTCCCGAAGCGGCCCGAGCCACGCGTGGACGAGCTCGGGCAACAATTCGCTGGCGGGCTCCCGTCCTTGGAGCGCCTGCGCGTACAGCTCGAAGAACAGCCGCTCGTTGCGCCGCAGCTTCGGATCCGTGAGCCGCTTGGCCAGGCGCGCCGCCTGCACGGCGGGGTCAAGGTTCTCGTCGATCGCGAGCTCGTCGAGGGCGCGGCGCTGGTCGGCCTCGACCGCCCGGACGACCTCGACCAGCAGGCCCGCCTTCGACCCGAAGTGGTACACGAGCATCCGGTGCGACGTGCCGATCGCCGCGGCGATCTCGCGGAGGCTGCGGTCGGTGATGCCGAACTCGGCGACGTAGTCGATGGTCGCCCGCAGCAGGCGCTCCTTCGGGTCGTCGCCGCCCATCGGCCGGACCGTAACGCGATTGACTGGCCGCGTACCAGTTGGTACATACGGATGTACCAGGTGGTACGGGTCGGCGGACCGACGGAGGAGGAACGCATGGGGATCCAACGAGTGAGGTTCGAGCTGGACACGCCGGCGTCAGCCGAGGCGCTGTGGGAGGTGCTCGAGGACTACCGGACCTGGTCGAGCTGGGGCCCGTGGCAGACATCGGACGTGGAGCGTCCGGGCGACGACCTGCCGGCCGGCGTGGGCGCCATCCGGCGATTGACGATCGGCCGGCGGGTGTTGCGCGAGGAGACGACCCGCTTCGAACCGACGCGCGAGATGCGCTACCGAGTCCTCGAAGGCATCCCCGTGCGTGACTACGAGGGCGTCGTCACCCTCGAGCCCACCGACGTCGGCACCCGGGTCACCTGGAGCTCGACGTTCCGTGGGCAGCCCACGATCCTGGGTCCGGTCGTGCGTCGCAGCCTGCAGGCGCAGTTTCCCGGGATCGTGGGCGCCTTCGCCGCCGCGGCCGAAGCCCGGCACCCACGGTCCGACGCTGCTCGTTAGCGTCTGGTGGTGGCGACCGCCGCCGAGATCCGGTTCCTGGGCTTCGCCGGCCGCCGGATGGCCTATGCGGTCACCGGTGACGGTCCGCCACTCGTCGCACCCGCGTGGTGGGTGAGCCACCTGGAGCGTGACTGGGCCGACCCGAAGTTCCGGGAGCTCTGGGACACGGTCGGGCGAGGCCACACCGTCGTGCGGTACGACCGGCTGGGCGTCGGCATGTCCGACCGCACCGTGCGGGACGACGATCTGACCCTCGACGCTGACGTTGCCGCCCTCGCCGCCGTGCTCGACGAGCTGTCGTTGGAGCAGGTCGTGCTGCTCGGCGGGTCGTCCGGAAGCTGCGCCGCGATCGCGTTCGCCGCCCGGCACCCCGAGCGGGTCAGCCGCCTGTTGCTCTACGGCGCCTACGCCGACGGGTCGTCGATCGCCACGCCGCAGGTCCGCGACGCGATCGTGGGGACCATCCGGTCGCACTGGGGGCTTGGATCTCGGCTGCTCGCCGACATCTTCCTGGGCGAGCCCGGCAGCGGCGAGCAGGAACGCCTGGCGCGTTACCAACGGGCGGCGGCCCATGCCGACACGGCGGCGGCGTTGCTCGAGCTCGCGTACCGCAACGACGTACGTGGCGAGCTCGACGCCGTGCGGGTGCCAACCCTCGTCGTGCACCGGCGTGGGGACCGGGCGATCCCCTACGAGCTCGGGCGCCAGCTGGCGGCCGCCATCCCGTCGGCGACGCTCGTCCCGCTCGACGGCCGCGCCCATTTCCCGTGGGCGGGTGACGTGGCGTCGGTCGCCAGCGCCCTCCGGTCGGCGCTCGATCCTCGACCCGCGGGTCCTGCCGCCGCCGACACGCCCGCGGTGGCGCTCTCGGTGCGGGAGCGCGAGGTCCTCCGCCTGGTGGCCGCCGGGTTGAACGACCGGGAGATCGCCGAGCAGCTCGTCCTCAGCGAGCACACCGTGCACCGGCACGTGGCGAACATCCGCCACAAGCTCGGCCGGGGCTCGCGGACGTCGGCGGTCGCCGAGGCGGCGCGGCTGGGACTGCTCTGACACGATCGCTCGAACGGGCCATCCTGCGACGATGGCCCGGACGGGCGATGCGCACCGGGGGCTGCGTCCGTACGGTCGACACCATGCAGGTGAGCGACGCGCAGTCGACACGTCCGAGCCCGTCCGGCGCATGGGCGCGTGTGTTTTCGCTGGTCTACGACCCGTTCCTCTGGCTCGGCGAGCGCACCGCCGTGGGGGCGATCCGCACCGAGCTGCTCGGTCAGGCGCGCGGTCGCACCGTGGAGATCGGAGCCGGAACCGGCCTCAACCTCCGCTACTACCCCGAGGCGGTCGACGAGCTGACGCTCACCGAACCGGACCCGGCCATGCGGGCGCGCCTCGACCGGAGGGCGCGTCGGAGCGGCCGCTCGCCCGAGGTCGTGGACGCACCGGCGGAACGGCTCCCGTTCGCCGACGGATCGGTGGACACGGTGGTGTCGACGTTCGTGCTGTGCACCGTCGAGGCTCCGGACGTCGCGCTGCGGGAGATCGCCCGGGTCCTGCGCCCGGACGGTCAGCTGCTGTTCGTCGAGCACGTCCGTTCGGACTCGCCGCGGCTCGCCTCGTGGCAGGACCGCTTGTCGCGTCCGTGGTACCGCTTCGCCCGAGGTTGCCGCTGCAACACCGCGACCGGAATGCTGATGCGGGCGTCCGGGTTCGAGCCGCACGGCGTACGCGAGACGTCATGGCGAGGGATGCCGCCCATCGTGCGGCCGCTGATCAGCGGGCGAGCGCGCCTCGAGACGGTGTCCGGTCGTGGGTGAGGTCCGGGTCGGCATGTTCCCTGCCGCGCTGCGGCGCAGCTGGCCACCCGTCGACCCGTCGGTCGCCGAGGCGGTCGACCAGCTCTGCGTCGGCAATCACGTCAGCTTCTTCGTTGGCGCCGGATCGGACGGACTGGTCAGCGCGACCGCGCTGCGGGCGGCGCAGTCGGAGCTGCCGGTGTACGTCGCCGTGTACCTGCTGGCGTTGCGTCACCGCCATGAGATCGAGATCTGCGGCGTGGACCCGGCGACCCGCGGGCGCCGAATGGACGAATGCCTCCGAGTGCTGCGCGGCCTCGCCGACGGCAGCGCGGTCACGTCCGACGGGGAGTTCTTCCCGATGCGTGACGCGCGGATCCTGCCGGCGCCGTCGACCAAGGTGCCGCTGGTGGTGGGCGGCAGATCCGACGCCGCCGTTCGCCGCGCGGCCAGGTTCGGTGACGGCTGGCTCGGTATCTGGGTTTCGCCCCTTCGCTTCGCCGCCGTGCGCGACCAGATCGCCGGCGAGGCGACCCGAATGGGCCGAGACGCGACCCGATTCGAGCACGCGCTCAACGTGTGGTGCGGGTTCGGGCGCTCCCGGGAAGCGGCCCGCCGGCCGCTCGCCGCGCAGATGCAGGCGTTCTACCAGTCGCCCTTCGAA
>DASRHL010000161.1:0-11492 GCA_035650535.1 Acidimicrobiia bacterium | reverse complement strand
CCTGCTTTGCAAGCAGGGGGTCGTGGGTTCGAGTCCCATCGTCTCCACCCGTGGAGCCCGTGTTCGAGTCGGGGAGCGTCTCGCTGTTCCACTCCGACTGTGTCGAGTGGTTGGCCGGGCAGGCTGCGAACAGCATCCACGGCGTGGTCACCGACCCGCCGTACGGGCTCGTCGAGTACGACCCGCGGCAGCAGGAGAAGCTACGGACGGGCAGGGGCGGTGTCTGGCGGATCCCGCCCGCCTACGACGGGCACCGCCGCGCACCCGTTCCCCGCTTCACGACGCTTTCCGGTCGCGAGCTCGCCGAGCTCACGCGGTTCTTCGGTGGGTGGGCGGCGGCCTTGCATCCGGTGCTGGTGCCGGGCGCGCACGTCCTCGTCGCGAGCAACCCGCTCGTCTCGTATCTCGTCAGCGACGCGGTGGTGGGCGCCGGCTTCGAACGGCGGGGCGAGGTGGTGCGGCTCGTCATGACGATGCGAGGCGGCGACCGGCCCAAGAACGCGCACGCGGAGTTCGACGGGGTGTCGGTGATGCCGCGGTCGATGTGGGAGCCGTGGCTGCTGTTCCGCAAGCCGCTCGAGGGGCGGGTGCAGGACAACCTGCGGAAGTGGCGGACCGGTGGGCTGCGCCGCATCTCGGATCGGCAACCCTTCGGTGACGTGATCCGTTCGTCGCCCACGCGGGCTGCCGAGCGCGCGCTGGCCGACCACCCGAGCCTCAAGCCGCAGGCGTTCCTGCGCCAGGTGGTGCGGGCGATCCTTCCGCTCGGCGAGGGTGTCGTCCTCGACCCGTTCGCGGGCTCCGGCTCGACGCTGGCGGCCGCGTGGGCGGTCGGTTACGAGGCGGTCGGCGTGGAGCTCGACCCGCACTACGTCGCGGTGGCGAGAGAGGCGATCCCGCGCCTGGCGCGCTACGACCGCAGTGGTTGACGCGCGATCCGCCGGGGAAGGCTCGCAGCGTGCAACGGCGCGAGCTCGCGTGGAAGGCGGTCAGCACGGCGTCGGGCGTGGCCGCGGCCGGCGCGGTGCGGCGCGTCGCAGCCGTCGCGTGGGAGAGGTCGCGGGGCCGACCGGCGCCGACCGGCCCCGCGACGCGGGAGCATCCGTGGAGCGAGGCGCTGCTGTGGGCGGCGACCGTCGCCGTCGGGGTCGCTGTCGCCCGGGTCGCGGCCGAACGCGCTGCGGTTGCCGTGTGGGAGCGGGTCACGGGATCGGCGCCCCCGTCGTTCGACGGCGCCCGCGCGAGCCGGTTGCCGGTCGTCCGCTGACGGCGACGCGGCCCCGCGACCGGCGTCGCCAACCTCTCGGCCCTGGTACGAGGATCTAGCATCCTGCGCGCCGGCCCGAGAGGGTGTCCGGCCCGAGAAAGGGGGCAGTGTGACGGACTCGACTCAGGTCATCACAGCACCCGAGCCCGGGGCGGGACCGCCGCCGGGCGCCGGCCCGGCGGCGCCGCTGGTCACGCGCATCGTCCCCCTCGTCGGCCTCCCGATCGTGGCCGTGATCCTCGTCGGCCTCGTGCTCTCGATGGCCAACGACTGGCGGTGGGGACTCGACTTCTTCCACGTCGCGGGCGGCGGGCTGTGGACCGCCATCGACCTGTTCGTCGGCCTGATCATCGGTCCGATCCTCGGCCGTCTCTCGATCCCGGCCCGGGCCGAGTTCTCGGCCCGCTTCATGCCGAAGATGCTCCTGATCATGCCGACCCTGGTGGTGTGCACGCTGGCGGCGGGCTTCCAGCTCGCGATCACGATGGGCAACCTGGAGCCGGCGAGCCCCAATCACGACCGGCTCATCGTCTCGTTCGTGATCGTCGGGATCATGGCGATCATCGCCCTCGGGATCCTCGAGCCGGCGAACGTCGCGGTGCTCTTCGAGATGCGCAAGCCACAACCGAACGGTGAGCTCATCGGACGGTTGATGAAGCGGTTCGTCTACACGGCCGGCATCACCGGCGCGCTGCAGATCGTCACGCTGATCATCATGACCAGGGTGGCGACGCCGTGACCGCGCCGACCGCACCGGCCCCCGCGCCCGGCCCGGGCCTCGGCGGACCTCCCCCGCCCCCGCCCCATGCGTGGCTCGCCACGCGCCGGATGCCACCCGTCGACCTGCTCGCGGTCCTCTCGATCGTGCTCGTCGTGACCGGCGGGATCCTCATGGCGTCGAAGTTCCCGCACCGGCCCTCGCTCACCGCGCCCGTCGCGATCTGCGCGGTGTGCGGCGCGATCTTCCTGGTGAACGTCGCGCTGCTCGCGCGCGTCCGGGAGTTCTCGTGGCGCAGCTTCTGGCTCGTCGCCCGGTGGGTGGCGCTCGCCTACGCGGTGATCACCGGGCTGATCGCGTACTCGTTCGTTCACAACCACATCACGGGATCCCCGCTCGTGGTCATCTGCATCATGCTGGCGATCTTCGCGGTCAGCGTGACGACGGTGATCAGCTTCACGGTCGCGCGTTTCCAGGAACCGTGACCGTCTCGGTGTCGGCCCCCGATCGCAGCAACCGCCCGCCGAGGTCGCCGGTGAGTTGATCGTCGGCGACGATCTCGCGCCCGTTGACGAAGACGTGCGCGATGCCACGGCCGTCCGCGTAGAGGCGCTCGCCACCGCCGGGCATGTCGTGGCGCAGCTGGTTCGGTCCGGTGCCGACGCGGTCGGGGTCGAACACGACCAGGTCGGCGTGCCATCCGTCGGCGACGCGGCCCCGCTCGCGCAGGCCGTACAGGCGGGCCGGGACGTCGCTGAGCTGGTGGACGGCGGCCTCGAGGGTCAGCAGCCCGCGCTCGCGCACCGACTCGCCGAGCAGCGCCGTCGTGTAGTTCGCGTGGCACATCAGGTCGACGTGCGCGCCCGCGTCGGAGCCACCGAGCACCGTCCGCTCGTCGGCCCACACGCCGGCCCGGACGCGCCAGCTCTCGTCGGACCGCCCGAGCGACGGGACGAGCGACGGGAACACGAGCGTGAGCGGGAGCCGGTCGGGGAGCACGACGTCGATGAGGACGTCGACCGGATCGGTGGCCCAGGCGGCGGCGATGTCGGCGATCGAGCGGCCGGCGAGCTCGGCCACGGCCGGGTCGGCCCCCGCGGGCACCTCGGCGATCTCGAGGAGGTCCCAGTCGGTCATCGCGCCCAGCCCGCGGCGGGCGGCCTCGGCGGCGCCGTCGTGCAGCCGGCGGCGGACGGCGGGGTCGTGGACGGCCCGCCGGCGCTCGTCCGCGGGGAGCGCCACCACGTCGCGCCATCCGGGCAGGTCCTCGATGACCCGGTGGGCGCGCATGCGCATGAGGTCGGGGAGCGTGAGCGCGACGACGACGGCACCATGTGCCGCGGCGTGGTCGCACGATCTGAGCTGCTGCTCGTAGACCTCGGTCGGCGAGAGGCTGCCGAGCAGGTTCCAGTTGAGCGGCCGGTTCGCCGCCAGCGACATCTCCGTCATCAACGCGATCCGGTCGTCGCCGATCTCGCCCATCGCGGCGATGAACTCGAGCGTCGTGCCCGGGTGGTTACGCGTCGCGGCCGCCAGCGCGAGCAGCTCCTCGTGCGACGCGGCCCGCGACGGGACCGGGTTGCCGTCGCCGTCGGTGTGGGCCTCGCCGAGCGACGAGGAGAACCCGAGCGCGCCGGCCTCCATCGCCTCGTGGGCCATGGCGACCATCGCCGCGAGCTGGTCGTCGGTCGCGGGCGCGCCCACCGCGGCGTCGCCCATGGCGACCCGCCGCAGCGTCGAGTGGCCGACGAGGAAGCCGGCGTTCACGCCGATGCGGTCGTCGAGGTGCCGCAGCCACTCGCCGAAGGTGTGCCAGTCCCATGGCGGCCCGGCCCGCAGCGAGTCGAGGGGCATGCCCTCGACTCGCGCCATCATCCGCATGATGTAGTCGACGTCGGCGGCGTTGCCGAGCGGCGCGATCGTGAAACCGCAGTTCCCGCCTACGACGGTCGTGACGCCGTGCAACGGCGACGGGGTCGCGAACGGGTCCCACAGGAGCTGCGCGTCGTAGTGCGTGTGGATGTCGACGAAGCCCGGGGTGATCACGAGACCGCCGGCGTCGACGGTGCGAACGGCGTCCTCCCCCCGCGCGTCGAGCACGACGCGGCCGTCACGGATGCCGACGTCGGCGCGCCGGCGGGGCGCGCCCGTGCCGTCGATCACCTCGCCGCCGCGCAGCAGGACGTCGAGCACGGTCGCTACGCCTCCGCCAGGAACTTCTCGACCTCGGCTTCGACCGCCGTCCCCGCGAAGAACGCCGGGTTCGCGCGCGTGAAGAAGGTCACGGGGTTGGTGAACATGAAGTCGCGGAAGTCGTCACCCGTGATCCAGCCGTGCTCGACCATCTCGTAGGCCTCGTCGAGCACCTCCGCCATGTCGGGAACGTCCCAGTGCGAGAGGTCGGAGCCGAACATCGCCTGGAGCCGCGCCCCGAACGGGTTGCGCCGGGCGTCGAAGGCGCCCGCGGTCAACGGGTCGTCGGCCTCGCAGCCGAAGAAGAAGCTGCGCACGAAGCGGTCACGGATGTCCTCGGCGCGCTCGATCCCGCACGCCGCCCACTCGTCGATCGTGGCCGGATCCTCCTCGCGGCGGGCGGCGGGGCGCGACGCCGGGTTCGTGCCCGCGTTGCTGGCGTACCGGTCGAGGAGGCTCGCGAGGAGGTCGCGGTCGACGTGGGCGGGGTTCAGGTGGTCCATCGCATGGACGTTGCGCTTCTCCCAGTGACCGACGAGGTCGGAGTAGAGCGCGACCGCCCACGCCGCGCCCCCCTCGAGGAACGAGAAGGGAAGGTCGGGGAAGCGGTGGGTGACGCCACCCATGAACAGCGACTTGGCGAGCGCGTGGTGGCCTTCGGCCAGGTGCCCGAGGTGGTTGTACATGTAGTTCGAGATCGACATGCGGCTGCCCCAGCCGATCGACCCGGAGTGGAACGACACGCCCACCCCGAGCTCGAGACACTTCGACCAGACGGGGTCGTAGTCGTAGGCGCTGTCGATGCCGTACATGTCGATCCACTGCGCATACGTCGCGAGCTCGGGGTCACGGTCGGCGACGGCCGCGACGGGCCGTTGCACGTACCCGGCGAGCAGCACCGCCTTGAACCCGAGAGTGCGCACCGCGAACTCGAGCTCCTCGCAGGCCTCGTCGGGTGTGTGCATCGGGATCGCAGCCACCGGGATCAGACGGTCCGACAGGGCGGCGAAGGCGTCGGCGTTGAAGCGGTTGAGCGCGCGGCACAGGCCGCGCCGTTCGCGCTCGTCACCGAGGTGCATGAAGATCAGGCCGAGACTCGGGTACGTGACGCTGACGTCGATCCCGAACTCGTCGAGCCGCTCGTACATGAGCCTCGGGCACAGCGCGGTCGCCAGGTCACGGGTGTTGCGGGCGGGTGCGCCCCACCACGGCGGCCGGTTGATGCGGCGGGCGGCGCGCTCGGCCGGCGAAGCCGAGTACCAGTCGGCCCAGGGTCCGAACGACCCGGGCAGGAGCCGGCGCAGCGAGTCGGTCGCCGGGTCGACGCCCTCGTCGCGCAGGTACGGCTCGAGCGCGACGAGTGACTCGGTGGTGTGCCCGTCGATGTCGATGACCGGATGCGACAACCGGGCCCGGACGTCGTTCGCCGGACGCGTCATCGACCCGCTGCGCGATGCTCGCTCACCGCGCGGAAGCTAGCAGTCGTTTGTTTGCCGCCTCAAGGGCCGGTGCGTAGGATCGGCGCGCGATGACGAGCACCGAGCAGGCGCGCGCACCGTCGCGGCGCGACGAGATCGTCGTCATCGCGAAGAACCTCTTCGCCGAGAAGGGCTACGCCGCGACCTCCACGCGCGACATCGCCGAGGCGTGCGGTCTGCTGCCGGGAAGCCTCTACTCCCACTTCCGCTCCAAGGCGCAGATCCTCGAGATGATCATCGCGCCGTTCTCCACACGCCTCGTCGACGAGCAGCGGGCGGTCCTCGCGGCCGGCGGCCGGGGCGCCGACCGGCTCGAGGCGATGATCCGCCGCGTCGTCGCGCTCTGCGCGGACCATGCCGCCGAGATCCGGATCCTGCACTACGACTGGCCGCACGTGTCGGGCGCCGACGACCTGCACGCGCTCGTCGTGCACGGCAACGAGACGCTCGACCTGTGGCTGCAGGTGCTGGCCCAGGGCGTCGAGGACGGCTCGCTCCGGGCGACGATGCAGCCCGAGCTCGCGGTGCGGGCCATCACGAGCACGATCCACGGCGTCCTCGACCGCCAGCGCTACGGCACCCGGCCCGACCTCTCTCGCGCGCTCGGCCTCGACGCGCTCGCCGACGAGGTCGTCGCCCAGCTGACGCGCGGCCTCCGCGTGTAGGCCGACGCGGCCCTATTCGTCGCGCAGCGGCAGTCGCCGGAGGATCTGCGCGACCGCGCGCATGAGCAGGACCGCCGCGAACGTGAGGCCCGCGAACCCGAGACCCCAGAGCGTGCCCCGCACCCCGTCGTCGCTCGTCGTCGCGGAACCCGCGAGCAGCAGGAGCGCGGAGGCGATCCCACCGAAACCACCGACCGCGATCAGCCCGAGCCGGTCGAGCCACAGCTCGACGACGCGACGGTCGTCGCCCGCGTAGCGCTCGGTGCGCACCGTGAGGACACCGGCCCGCAGCTGGTTGGCGAGCGCCTCGAGGTGCTCGGGCATCGTCCGCAACGACGGGAGGGCGCGGACGACCTCGCGCTGGATGAGCTCCTGGGGCGTCCCGAACGCCGTCGGGTCGGCGCCGATGAGCTCCGTGCCCTCGCGGGCGAGGTCGAAGCCCGGGTCGATCACGCGCAGTGTGCCCTCGAGGGTGAGCAGCGCACGTGAGAGCAGCGTGATCGACGGCGGAGGGCGCAGGCCGTGGCGCTCCATCACGTCGAGTACCTGGGTCATCAGCTTCGGGTCGAGTCCGCCGCTCGCGGTCACGTCGGTGAGGAGCGGGCTCAGGTCGAGCTCGAGCGCGCGCAGGTCTGTCGTCGGGTCACCGGCCGCGAGATGCTTGACGGCCCGGGCGAGCAGTGCGGGATCGTTCATCGCGAAGCCGAGGGCGAGGCCCTGCAGCCCCTCGAGCGACAGTGGGTCGAGCCGGCCGACCGAGCCGAAGTCGAGCAACCAGAGCGTGCCCTTGTGGTCGACGAGCACGTTCCCGGGGTGCGGGTCGGCGTGGTACTGGCCGTCGGTCAGGATCTGGCCCATGAACGATGCGAGGAGGTTGTGCGCGAGCCGCGACCGCCCGACGCCGCTCTCCTCGACGCTCTGGTTGACGGCGTGAGCGTCGCCGACCGACCGGGCCACGACCTCCTCCATCACGAGGACCCGCTTCGTGGAGAGCTCCGCGTGGACGGCGGGGATCGCGACGCCGTCGTCGCCGGCGCGGTTCTCGCGCAGGCGCATCCCCGCGGCCGCCTCGCGGAGGTAGTCGAGCTCCTCCTCGATGCCCTCGATGAGCTCCTCGGCGAGGGACCGGATGCCGACGCGCCGGGCGGCCTCGACCCGCAGCTCGAGCTGGCGCGCCGTGAGCCGGAGAACGGCGGCGTCGCGCCGGACGATGTCCTCGATGCCCGGGCGCTGGATCTTCACGACGACACGCGTGCCGTCGTGCATGACCGCGCGGTGGGTCTGACCGATCGAGGCCGCCGCCAGCGGTTCGAACTCGAACGACGCGAACGCCTGCTCGACGGGCTCGCCCAGCTCGCTCTCGAGCACCTCGACGACCTCGTCGCGCGGCACGGGGCGCACGTCGGAACGCAGCAGCGAGAGCTCCTCGGTCAGCGCGTCGGGCAGCATGTCGGTGCGGGTCGACGCGATCTGACCGAACTTGACGAACATCCCGCCCGAGTCCTCGAGGACCATGCGCAGCCGGCGCGCGAACTCGGGCGACTCGAGGGCCGCCGCCGACGCGTACCGCACGTGCACGAGGTTCTGCTTGCGGGCGTGGTGCAGCACCTCGCGCAGCCGCCCGTACGGCGCGAAGCGCAACTTGATCTCGCGGATCGGGTGCAGGAGCCAGCGGCGCAGCCGTCGCCGGCGTACCCGCGTGCGTCGCGTGATGAGCTCGAGCACGATGCTGAGCGGCATCGTCGCCAGCACGCCGAAGAAGAGGATGAGCGGGACGACGACCTCGGTCTGGTCCTGGTCGTTGACCACGAGCGCGGTGGCGACGACCCCGACGAACCACCCGATCGTCGCCGCGACCACGCCCCGCCAGAAGCCGAGGTGCACCCCGAGGAGCCGGCTGGTGAGCCATCCGACCGCGAAGACGAAGGGAACGAACACCAGGACATCGACGACGATGACCACCTTCATCGGGGCGTGATGATAGGGGTGGCGACGTCAGGACGCTCCGGGCGCCCCCCGGGAGGTGTGTGCCGATGATGGCTGACGACGAGGCCGGGCCCGCTGCGGGCCGGCCGTGGATGTTCGGCGGCGAGCTGGAGCCGGTCGCGCTCCCGTGGTCGTGGGCGGCCGAGCGCCTGGCCCGGGCGCGGCACTACTGGATCTCGACGACCCGAGCCGACGGCCGGCCGCACTCGCGTCCGGTCTGGGGCGTCTGGCTCGGTGACACGTTCGCGTTCAGCACCGGCTCGATCGCGGCCCGCAACCTGGTCCGCAGCGACGAGATCTCGGTGCACGTCGAGAACGACGCCGGCGAGGTCGTCATCGTCGAGGGCACGGCGGCGGCGATCGCCGACGCCGAGCTTCTCGGGCGGGTGGTCGACGCCTACAACCCCAAGTACCACTCGGCGCTCGCGACCGACACCCTGCCCGGACCCTTCTACGCCGTGACCCCGCGGGTCGTCTTCGGCTGGGTCTCCGACCCGACCGCCGGCGACGGTGGCGCCGCGTTCCACGGCACCGCGACCCGTTGGGCATTCCCGGCCGGGCGCGCCATGATGGAGTCATGACGACGATCGATCTCGATCCCACGCTGTTCCTGCCCGAGCCGGAGCCCCGCGAGGTCAGGTACACGATCATCTCGGTCGACGACCACCTGGTCGAGCCGCCCCACATGTTCGAGGGGCGCCTGCCCGCGAAGCTCCAGGACCGCGCCCCGAGGATCGTCGAGACCGACGAGGGCCACCAGGTCTGGGAGTTCGAGGGTCAGCGTCACTACCAGGTCGGTCAGAACGCGGTCGCCGGGCGCCGGCCCGAGACGGTGAAGGTCGAACCGTTCCGGTTCGAGCAGATGCGCCCGGGTTGTTACGACCTCGAGGCCCGCATCCGCGACATGGACGTCAACGGCGTGTGGGCCTCGCTCAACTTCCCGTCGATGATCACCGGCTTCTGCGGCCGGGTGTTCTCGCAGGCCTCGGATCCCGAGCTGGGTCTGGCCACGACGCGGGCGTGGAACGACTGGTTCTTCGACGAGTGGTACTCGCCGCACCCCGAGCGGATGATCCCGATGGGCATCACCTGGCTCGCGGACCCGCAGATCGGCGCCGAGGAGATCCGTCGCAACGCGGCGCGAGGCTTCAAGTCGGTGACGCTTCCCGAGCGGCCGCACCGCATCGGGTTCCCGTCGATCTTCTCCGACTACTGGGAGCCGATCATCGCCGCGTGTGCCGAGACCGACACGGTCGTCAGCCTGCACGTCGGGTCGTCGGGCATGGCCGACTCGGCCGACGACGCGCCGCGCCTACAGGTCGGCGCCACCCTGTTCGGTCAGATGTCGCTCACCGCGTGCGTGGAGTGGCTCTGGTCGGGCTGGGCGGTGCGGTACCCCGACCTGAAGATCGCGATGTCGGAGGGTGGCATCGGCTGGGTCGCCATGGTGATCGACCGGCTCGACAACATCATCGACCGGTCCGGGTACGGGATGGCCGGGTTCAACGGGCTCCGGCCGGCCGACGTGCTGCGCGAGCACTTCTGGTTCTGCACGATCGACGACCCGTCGACGATCGACACGCGCCACGTGATCGGCGTCGACCACATCATGCTCGAGACCGACTACCCCCACGGCGACGGCACGTGGCCGGACAGCCAGGCCGTAGTCGAGAAGTACTGGGGTCACCTGCCGGTCGACGAGCTGCGCAAGCTCACGCACCAGAACGCGGCGCGGCTGTACCGGCACCCGCTGCCCGAGCGTTGCCTCCCCTGACGGCGCGGCCGACCGCCTCGAGTCCGAGCGCGGCGGCATAACCCAGACCGAGCACGATCCAACCGCCGACCGCGTCGAGGATCCAGTGGTTCGCGGTCACGACGATGCAGAAGATGATCGTGAGCGGGTAGAGCGCGAGGAGCAGCTTCGCCCATCGCCGGCGCGTGAGCGGCCAGATCGCGAGGACCGACCACGTCGACCAGCCGACGTGGAAGCTCGGCATCGCGGCGTACGGGTTGCCGAACTGCTCGACGGTCTTCTGCGTGGGGCTGCCGTCGGCGTTGAACTCGGACTTGGTCTGCGGCCCGAAGTTGAAGTACTTCGCCGACGTGTCGACGAAGTGGTACGGCGGGTTCGGCATGAGGCGGGGCGGGTTCAGCGGGTACACCGCGAACGTGACGCACGCGAGCCCGAACATGATGATCAGCGTGTTGCGCCACCGCACGTAGCGGGCCGGCGCCCGCCGGTACATCCACACCAGCGCCACCGCCGGCATCACGAAGTGGATGGTGCCGTAGTAGATGTTCCAGAACGCCATGAACCAGTCGGCGTTGAGGAACGGGTGCTGGATCCCGTGCTCCCAGTAGATGCCGAGGAACTTCTCGGCGGAGACGATGTCCTTCGCGTGCGCGAGCGCGCTCGCGAACGAGCCGGTCGCCTGGGTGCGCAGCCAGTCGTAGAGCTGGTAGACGGCGACGAAGCCGGCCGTCTCGATGACCCAACCGAAGCGGATGCGCTTCGTGCGCGGCGTCGGGCGCGCGCCGAGGTCGTCGGGCGCGATGGTGAGGGTCACCGGGCCGTCGGTCATGCGGTGGTCACGGGTCGCGCCGCCGGAGCAGGCACGTGCTCGTCGCCTCTGACACGAGCTCGCCGTCGGCGTTGCGCACGGCGGCGCGGACATAGGCGACCTGGCGGGCCACGCGGACGACGTCGCCGCGGACGCGGAGCCGGTCGCCGGCCTGGGCGGACCGCATGGTCTGGTACTGCACGTCGAGCGTGGTGCTGCGGTCGCCCGACTCGAGCGCGCTGTTCACCGCGAAGTTCATCGCCGCGTCGTGGACGACCCCGTAGACGCCGCCGTGGACGATTCCGGCCGGGTTGCAGGCGAGCTCGGTCGGGACCCACTCGGCCTCGGCCCAGCCCTCGCCGTAGGCGTCGAAGCAGACACCGAGCCGGCCGAGCAGCGGCATGCCGCCGTCACCCAGGGAACGCTGCATGTCACGGGGCATCGGAGCCGCAGCGTACCGGTGGGAACCCCGGAGACCGGCCCGGCCCGGCCCGGCCCGGTTGATCCCCTCCGCGGAAGTCGCGAGAGAATCGCCCGGCCGGCCCACCGGGAGGAAGCCATGGCAATCCGTTCCGCCGTCATCGTCGACTCGGTGCGCACGCCGCTCGGGCGCCGCAACGGCCG
>DASRHL010000160.1:0-3906 GCA_035650535.1 Acidimicrobiia bacterium | reverse complement strand
TGGGACCGGGAGCGACACGTACGGTCCCCCGTTCGACCGCTGGGTCGCCGCGCTCGAGGGGTTCCGGGCGCCGTACCGGGTGAGCTGGAACTAGGCCGAGTCGGCCAGCGCGGCAGCCGCCCGCAGGTGCTCGGCGAGGATCGCCGGAGTCGCATGGGCGTTGAGGCCGCTGGAGTTGGGCATGACGTAGGCCGGGCGGCCGCCGAAGCCGTCGGGCCGGACGCCGGCGACGGCTCTCCGGTCGACGGCGGCTCGCCAACCCGCCAGCCCGACGAAGCACACCGCTCTCGGCTGGAGCCACTCGACCAGGCGCCGCACCCGCGCCGCACCGGCCCGGTACTCGCCGACGGTGAGCTCACCGGCGCCGGTGGTGGCGCGCTTCACGAGGTCGGTCATGCCGATCCCGTGGTGCGCGAGCGCGTGGGCGGGATCACGGTCGCGCGACAGGATCCCGGCGGCGAGCGCGGCGGGCCAGAAGCGGTTCCCCGGGCGCGCGAAGCCCACGCCCCGGTCGGCCGCGTAGATGCTCGGGTTGAGCCCGCAGACGAGCAGTCGCATCCCGGATCCGACCGTGTCCGCGAGCGTGCGCGCCCGCGTCATCCGGACGGCGATCCACTCGCCGTCGGTCACGAGCGCGCACTCCTCCACGTCGAAGCCGGCGCCGACGAGTACGTCGGCGAGCCGATCGGGCTGCCAGCACGAGAAGAAGCGCCCCGGGAAGTCGTCGTCGTCGAGCAGGCCGTCGCCGTCACCCGCGAGCATCGTCAGCGCGATCGGCGCGCCGACCGAGGTCGCGAGGTGCAGCTCGCGCAACGTGTCGGGGAGCCGCACTGCGGGTACGTGCAGGAGCGATGCGCGGGCCCACGCACCCCGGAGCGCCCCGGCGCGCAGCGGCAGGTGCTCGAGGTCGGCGCGTACGCACCACGCGTCCGGTGCCGCCTCGCGGGCGAGGCGGAGCATCGCCTCCGCCGCGTCGAGCGCGAGCACGGGCCGGCCGAGCAGCGGAAGGTGCAGCCCCGGCCCGCAGCCGAGATCGGCTCGGAGCGCGCCGTGGGGAACGGCGGCGGCCAGCGCCCGGGCCCGGTCCTCGAAGCGCGCCGGCCGCCGAGCCCGCCACTCGCGGGCGCGCTGCTCGTAGACGGCGACGGTCCCTCGTTCCATCGGCCGTATCATCGCCCCGATGAGCGCGCCCTGGGTGAGCGGCGGGGACGCGCCCTCACCCGCCGCGCCGCCGGACGGTGCCCTTGCCGGCACGGCAATCGTCGTCTTCGGTGCGACCGGCGACCTCGCAGGTCGCAAGCTCTTTCCCGCGCTGGCGTCGTTGGCGCTGCGCGACCAGCTTCCGCGTGACCTCGCCGTGATCGGCGTGGCCCGCACCGTCATGAGCGACGACGACTTCACGGGTCTCGTGGAGGATTCGATCGAGAAGGCCCTCGGCAGCGATGCCGAGGCCGGCGTCCGGGCGCTGCGAGAGCTCGGCGTCACGTGCCGGTACGTGTGCGGCCAGGCCGACGAGGCACCCACGTTCCAGCTGCTGCGCGACACGCTGCTCGGGGCGACGGGATCGCGTGAGGCCAGCACCCGCGAGGACGGCGCACGCGTCGGCAACTGTCTCTTCTACCTGGCGACGATCCCGCGCCTCTTCGCGCCGATCGCCGCCGGTCTCGACGCCGCCGGCCTCGCCGAGGAGCCGCAGGGCGCCTTCCGGCGCTTCGTCGTCGAGAAGCCGTTCGGTCACGACCTCGAGACCGCCCGAGCCCTCGACGAGGACCTGCACGCCCATTTCGACGAGCGCCAGATCTTCCGGATCGACCACTACCTCGCGAAGGAGACCGTCCAGAACATCCTGGCGCTCCGGTTCACGAACACGATCTTCGAACCGGTCTGGAACCGCCGCTACGTCGACCACGTCCAGATCACCGTCGCCGAGCAGCTCGGCGTCGAGCACCGCGGCACCTTCTACGAGCAGGCCGGCGCCCTGCGCGACATCGTGCAGAACCACGTGATGCAGGTGCTGTCGCTCACGGCCATGGAGCCGCCGGCGCGCTTCACGGCCGACCCGATCCGCGACGAGAAGGTGAAGCTCCTGCGTGCCGTCCATCCTCTCGACCCGGCGAGGCTCAACGAGCGCGTCGTCCGCGCGCAGTACGCGCCCGGCGAGCTCAACGGAGTGGAGGTGCCCGGCTACCGCGAAGAGGAGGGCGTCGCGCCCGACAGCCATACCGAGACGTACCTCGCGCTCCGCCTCGACATCGACAACTGGCGCTGGGCCGGCGTTCCCTTCTACGTGCGGACAGGGAAGCGGCTGGCCAAGCGCGTCACCGAGGTGGCGCTGCGGTTCAAGGAGGTGCCGTTCCTGCCGCTCCCGAGCGACGCACGCGACACGATCGAGCCCAACACGCTCGTGCTCCGGATCCAGCCCGACGAGGGAATCGAGATCTCGTTCGCCGCCAAGGTGCCCGGGCAGGCGTTCGTCGTGCGCACCGTGGCGCTCGACTTCTCGTACCTCCACACGTTCGCGGAGAAGTCGCCCGATGCGTACGAGCGCGTCCTGCACGATGCCCTGGTCGGCGACGCGACGTTGTTCATCCGCAGCGACGAGGTCGAGGAGTGCTGGCGTATCGTGCAGCCGCTGGTCGACGCGTTCGCGACGCACGAGCTTCCCGTCGCGACGTATCCGGCCGGGAGTTGGGGACCGCACGAGGCCGACGACCTGATCGCGGCGTGCGGCGACGAGTGGAGGACGCCGTGAGCCTGCCCGGCGAGGTGCGCATCGTCGACCACGTGCCGTCCGCGTTCGCGGAGCTCGTCACGGCGACTGCGCCGCGCTCGATCGCCCTGTCGGGAGGCGAGACGGCCCGGAAGTGCTACGAGCTGCTCGCCACCGCGGCCAACGTCGACTGGCGCCCCGTCACCGTCTTCATGGGTGACGAGCGGTGGGTCCCCGTGCACGATCCCGACTCCAACGAGGGGATGGCCCGGGTGACGTTCCTCGACGAGGTCGAGCCGGCCGTCGTGCACTCGATGCGCAACGCCGGACCGACGATCGACGAGGCGGCGGCAGCCTACGACGCTCTCGTACGCGAGTCGCCGCCGATCGACCTCGTGCACCTCGGGCTCGGGCCCGACGGACACACGGCGTCGATCTTCCCCGGCTCGCCGACCGTCCACGAGACCGAGCGGCTCGTCGTGACCGCGGGCGACGACCTGCATCCCCACCGGCGACTGACGTTCACCTTTCCGGCCATCGCGCGGTCGCGACTCGCCGTCGTGACGGTCGCGGGCGACGACAAGCGCGCGGCGCTGGAGCGCATCCGCGCCGGCGAGGACCTGCCCGCGGCGCGGCTCCGGGCCGGCGCCGTCGTCTGGCTCCTGGACCGGGCCGCCGCCGGCCGCGGTTAGCCTGCGTCGGCATGAGCGAGCGTCGGGAAGCGGGTATCCCGCGGAGCAGCGAGCGGGGCCCGAGCGGCCCGGCGCGGAGCGCCGAGAGCGGGCGAGCATGAGCGAGAGCATGAGCGAGGGTCGGGAGTGCTGAGTCGTCGCGAGGTGGACGAGCTCGTCCACCTGCCGTCCGAGGCGCTGATGCCCGACGCCGCGCGCCTGCGCGACGCGGGCCACGGTGACCGGATCACGTTCTCGCCCAAGGTGTTCATCCCGCTGACCATGTTGTGCCGCGACCGGTGCGGCTACTGCACCTTCGCGAAGCCGCCGGCCCGCCTCGAGTCGGCCTACCTCCCGATCGACGAGGTGCTCACGATCGCACGCCGAGGCGCCGCGTTCGGCTGCCGCGAGGCCTTGTTCACCCTCGGCGAGGCACCCGAGGAACGCTACCCCGCGGCGCGCGCCTGGCTCGCCGCGAACGGGTTCGAGTCGACCGTCGACTACCTCGAGGCAGCGGCCCGCGCG
>DASRHL010000159.1:0-9345 GCA_035650535.1 Acidimicrobiia bacterium | reverse complement strand
CGGCGACTGCGGGGCGCCGACGTGGCGATGATCTTCCAGGACCCGCTCTCGTCGCTGAACCCGTCGTTCCGGGTCGGCGACCAGATCGCGGAGGCGATCCGGACCCATCACCCGCACGTCGACCGTCGGGCCGGCCGTGCTCGCGCTGCCGAGCTGCTGGCGATCGTCGGCATCCCGCAGGCAACGGAACGGGTGCGTGACTACCCGCACCAGTTCTCGGGTGGGATGCGCCAGCGGGCGATGATCGCCATGGCCATCGCCAACCAGCCGAAGCTGCTGATCGCCGACGAACCGACGACCGCGCTCGACGTGACGATCCAGGCCCAGGTGCTCGAGGTGCTGCGCCGGGCGCAGCACGAGACGAACGCGGCGATGGTCCTCATCACCCACGACCTCGGCATCGTCGCGGGCATGGCCGACCGGGTCCTCGTCATGTACGCGGGACGGGTCGTCGAGGAGGGGTCGCTCGACGAGATCTTCTACCGGTCGCGCCATCCGTACACGCGGGGGCTGCTGGCCGCGCTGCCCCGTCTCGACACCGACCGCCGTGAACCGTTGCGCACCATCGCCGGGACGCCGCCGAGCCTCATCGATCTGCCACCCGGCTGCGCGCTCAACCCGCGCTGCATGTACCGGATCGACCGGTGCGTCCAAGAGACGCCGGCCCTGGCGGACGTTGCCGGCGAGCCCGCGCACCGCGCCGCGTGCTTCCGGGCCGACGAGGTGCCGCAGCTCGCGGGCCGACTGGCGGGCGAGGCGTGACCGACACGGTGCGCGACGCGCCTCCGGCGACCGCCGTCCTCGAGATCGAGGATCTCGTGAAGCACTTCCCCGTCGAGCGCGGCTACTTCGGCGGGCGCGAGCGCGGCGTCGTGCACGCCGTCGACGGCGTGAACCTCACCCTCGACCGCCGCGAGACCGTCGGGCTGGTGGGGGAGTCGGGGTGCGGCAAGTCGACGCTGGGGCGGCTCGTCCTGCGCCTGCTCGACCCGACCTCGGGCGTCATCCGCTTCGACGGGCGCGAGATCCAGAAGCTGTCGGGCCGCGATCTGCGCGGGCTCCGCCGCCGGCTGCAGATCGTGTTCCAGGACCCGTACGCCTCGCTGAACCCGCGCATGCGGGTCGTCGACGTGCTGAGCGAGCCGCTCGTGATCCAGGGTCGCAAGCACGAGGCACGTGAGCGCGTCCCCGAGCTGCTGCAGATGGTGGGATTGCGTCCGGAGCACGCGGCCCGCTTCCCCCACGAGTTCTCCGGCGGCCAGCGACAGCGCATCGGGATCGCGCGCGCGCTCGCGCTCGAGCCCGACGTCGTCGTGCTCGACGAGCCCGTCTCCGCGCTCGACGTCTCCATCCAGGCCCAGGTGCTCAACCTGCTCGCACAGTTGCAGGATCGCCTGTCGCTCGCGTTCCTGTTCATCGCGCACGACCTCTCGGTCGTCCGCCACATCTCCGACCGGGTCGCGGTCATGTACCTCGGCAAGATCGTCGAGATCGGTCCCTCGGCCGACATCTACGCCCACGCCGGGCACCCGTACACGCACGCGCTGCTGTCGGCCGTCCCCGAGCCGGATCCGGTGCGCGAGCGGGCGCGCCAACGCATCGTGCTGCACGGCGACCTGCCCAGCCCGGTCGACCCGCCCAGTGGGTGCCGTTTCCGGACGCGCTGCTGGAAGGCCCAGGACCTCTGCGCGGAGGCCGAGCCCGAGCTCGTCGACCGGGGCCACGGCCACCCCGTCGCCTGCCACTTCCCCGCGAGCTGAGTCGGCGTCCGCGGGTGCGGGTATCCGTAGGGTGACGACGCGCCGTCGAGCCGGCGGCGGGCCGCGGACGAGCGAGACGAAGGGGACGACATGGCGATGGATCCACAGCAGAAGAAGGTCGCGCTCCGGGCGATCAACTACGGCCTGTACGTGCTCACCGCGGCCGACGGCGACGACGTGGGTGCCGCCGGCGTGAACTGGCTGACCCAGGCGTCGTTCGAGCCGCCGCTCGTCGTCGCGGCCGTCAAGGACGACAGCGGCACCGCGGCGATCATCAACCGGACCGGCGCGTTCGCCGTCAACGTCCTCGGCGAGGACCAGCTCGACATCGGCAAGGCCTTCTTCCGCTCCACCACCGTCGAGGGCGACAGGGTCAACGGCTACCGCTTCGAGCCCGGCCCCGACACCGGTGCGCCCCTCCTCGTCGACCTGCCGTACTGGTTCGAGGTGCGCGTCACCGACACCGTCGCCAAGGGTGACCACACGATCTTCGTAGGTGAGGTGGTCAACGCCGGCGTGCGCGACGACTCCGTCACCCCGATGCTCCTCCGGTCCACCGGCATGAACTACGGCGGCTGAGCCAGGGAACCGGCCCGGGCCGGCCGGCCCGCGGTCGCTACAATCTCCGTTCCACGTCGGAGTGGCGGAATAGGCAGACGCGCTAGCTTGAGGGGCTAGTGCCCGCAAGGGCGTGGGGGTTCAAGTCCCCCCTCCGACACGCTGTTGAAGCACCGGGGTCGACGCCGAGTCGGACCTCGCTGCGTTCTGGCTCGTAGTCGGCGGTGACACCAACCGACATGTAGGGCGAGGCGCGTTGATCGTGGACGAAGCCCGTGGCCGCGCCGCGAGCGGTTCCGAAGAGGCGCACACGACTCACGACACCACGCCGCACCTACTCGCCCTCGGCATGGGCATGCCGGCGGAGAACTTGTGACGCATCCACCACCTCCCGGCCGCCCAGGCCCGGTGGACGCAGCGGCGACAGGTCAGTTGCCGGGTACCTCGTCGGCGTCGTGACCGGCGCCGGCGGAAGGGACGGTGCGGTCGAAAGGCGCGGTGTCGTCGCGGCAGACGGTGCCCTTGGGTGGTGTGACGAGGTCGACGAGATAGCGGATCCGGGCGTTGTCGGTGCAGCGGCTGGGCAGCTGGTAGCTCGGGTGGCCGTAGCCGGCGACCGTGAGGAGCACTGCGTTGCCGAGCGCCTTCTCCGCGCCCTGGGCGCCGTAGTACGGGGTCGCGGGGTCGTACACGTTGCTGATGAGCAACAACGGGTTCTTGGTCTTGGCGTTCCATGGTCCGCTGTAGTTGTCGGTGCTGCGCGGCCAGTTCGCCGCGCATGGTGCCCACTGCCACCATCCGAGGATCGGTCCCCAGAGCTTGCCGGCCGCGGTGATGCGCTTCATCACCTTCGGCCACGCGCTGACGGGTTCCTTGGCGGCGGCGTCGGCGCATTGGATGGCGGCCGAGGTGGTGGCCTTGGAGAAGGCGGTGGCCGATCGCATGGGCCGCGCCGCCGTCTCGAGCGCCGACGCGTCACCATCGGCGGCGGCGTCGAGGGCGCGCGCGTATTGGGGCCACATGTTTGGATCGCGCATCGGGGTGAACGTCGTGAGCAGCAGATCGCTGTAGGTGAGCTCGCCGGGCGGGTCGGCATTGGGTGCCGGGACGGGCGAGCGACGGGTTTGCTCGAACAGGCGGTCCACACGCGTCTTCACCGTCTCGGGGTGAGCGGCGAGGGGGCACGCGTCGGGTCCCGCGCCTTGGCACAACGCGAGGAACTGGTCGAAGACGCCATCGGTGGTCGAGACCGCTCCGACGATTCGTGCTTCGGCGCTTCCCGAGTACTCGTCCTCGTCGGCGAGCGAGTCGAGCATCATCGCCCGCACGTTCTGCGGGAACATGTTGGCGTAGGTGCGGCCCAGCATCGTCCCGTAGGAGAGACCGATGAACGTGAGGCTCTCGTCGCCGACGCCCTGACGCAGGGCGTCGAGGTCGCGTGCAGTGTCCGCGGTCGAGATGTGGCGCAGCAGGTCACCGCTCACCCGGCGGCACCGTCGGGAGAGCTCGGCCATCTTGCTCGCGTAGGCAGTTGACGCCGCCGGCGTCGTCGGGATCTGCAGGTTCTTCCAGAACGCGTCCTCGGCGGCTTGGCTCCTGAAGCACTCGACCCGCGTGCTCGCGTTGGTCCCGCGTGGGTCCCAGCCGACCACGTCGAAGCGGCCCTCACCCCATTCGTCGAGCAGCGCGCCGTTCTCGGTGACGATCTCGACACCGCTCTCGCCCGGACCGCCGGGGTTGACGAACACCGACCCGATCCGCCGGTCGGGGTGACTGGCGAGATGGCGGGTCACGGCGAGCTCGATCTGCTTGCCATCGGGCTTGGCGTAGTCGAGCGGCACCGTGACCTTGGCGCACTCGAGTTGGTCGCCACACGGAGTCCACGAGATGTTGGCGGCCGGGATCGTCGGAGTGACCGCGGCCGTCGCCGCACCGTCGGACACCGCCGTGAGTGCGCCGGTGCCGAGCACGAGCGTGCACACCAGGGTCGTGAAGGCGCGTCGAGGCAAGGCATTGGACCGTGTCGTCATGACTGCTCCTGGAGAAAGGGGCCTCCCGCGGCCGCCGACGAGGGCGCCTCAGGCGGCGGGGGCGGGGATGGTCAGGCCGTGGGCGCCGGCGATGGTGATGAGCGCGCCCAGGTCGGGGCTGGTCGGCGACACCTCGCGGTCGACCTCGGTGAAGAACGCAGCCGCTCCCTCTTGCGAGGTCATCGAGATCATGACGCCACCCTCGGGCCCGAACCGGAACCAGTGCAGCGACCCGGCGGGGACGTGCACGAGGGTGCCCGACGACGCGGTCACGCCCTGCAGGTCGTCGACGCCGAACTCGACGTGCCCGTCGATCACGTAGAACGCCTCGTCCCAGGGATGGCTGTGCGGCGGCGGACCGCTTCCCGCCGGGCCAGCCTGGCGGAAGATCTCGTAGCTACCGGTCTGCGCTCCAGGGGCGAGGACGACGATCTCCTCGCCGACGATCTTCAGCGGCGCGGGCGCCTGCTCGGCGGTGACGATGAATGCTCCCGGCATCGGACCCTCCGCTCGTGTCGGTGACGCACGGTACTTGGATTCGGTTACGGTACTCATGTACCATGACGGCATGGCCGCTCGAAGTCAAGACCCCTCGTTCGAGACCTCGGGTCGCGTCAACCAGAAGCGCAGGACCCGCGCCGCGATCGTCGCCGCCGCCCGTGCGATCGTCGAGCGCGGTGACCACCCGACGGTGGCACAGGCTGCGGAGGAGGCGTTGGTCTCGCGCACCACGGCCTACCGGTACTTCCCCACGCAGGAGTCGCTGCTGCTCGAGCTGTCGGTCACGGTCAGCATCGACGGCGTTGGTGAGCTGTTGGCGCGACCGGCCGGAGAGAGCACGCCGGAACAGCGCCTCGTCGCGCTCGTCGACGTCTTCACGGGCTCGATCGCGGAACACGAAGCGTTGTTTCGCGCCGCCCAGCGTCACTACCTCGACACGTGGCTGGCTGCGGAACGTTCCGGCGCAGGCCACGAGCAGCCCGTCCGAGAAGGGCGCCGCCGCGAGTGGATCGCCGCCGTCCTCGAACCCGTGCGCGAGCGCATGCCCGCCGCAGAGTGGCAACGTCTCCAGGCCGCGCTGTGCCTCGTGATCGGCGGCGAGGCGTTCACCGTCCTCCGCGACGTGTGTCACCTCGAACCGGACGAGGCCATCGCGGTTGCGAAGTGGGCAGCCCAGGCCATCCTCGCCGTCGGAGCCGGCGACTCGCTCCCGCCCGACTGACTTCGAGTCCGCTCCGCGCACTCGGCCGGCGCGGACGAACGTGTGCCACGCGCACCGAGGGAGCGCGTGTCGTTGACACATGTCGATATAGGCATGTATTGTGCCGGCCATGGCCCGAGCGGCGACGACCTCGGACGTCTTCAATGCGATCGCCGAGCCGCGGCGCCGGGAGATCCTGGTGTTGCTGCGGGCGGGTGAGCGGCCGGTGACCGAGTTGGCCCGGGAGCTGGGGATGACCCAGCCGCGTGCGTCCAAGCACCTGCGGGTGCTCCGGGAGGTCGGGCTGGTGCGGGACCGCCGGGCAGGCCGGCAGCGTCTCTACGGCCTCGACGCCCGCGGGCTGCGACCCGTCCACGAGTGGACCGGCGGGTTCGAGCAGTTCTGGAGCGAGAGCTTCGACCGACTGGACGGGTACGTGCACGACCTCGAGCAGCAACGCAGGAGGAGGAGCCGATGAGCACGACGGGACGAGGAGCGCCGGCGCAGTCCGCGACGGCGGACCGCGAGATCGTGATCTCCCGCGTCATCGACGCTCCACGGGAGCTGGTGTTCGAGGCGTTCACGGAGGTCCGCCACCTGGCGCGGTGGTGGGGACCGGACGGGTTCACCACCACCACGCAGTCGTTCCAGTTCCGGGTCGGCGGTGCGTGGGAGTTCGTGATGCACGGACCGGACGGCACGGACTACACCGAGTGGATCTGCTGGACCGAGATCGCCGCGCCGGAGCGGATCGCGCTGTTGCACGGTGAGTCCCGCGGCGACCCGAACGCGTTCGAGTCGGTCGTGACGTTCGAGCCCCACGGCGCGGCGACCCGGATCGAGATGCGCACGGTGTTCCCCACCAAGGAACTGCGCGACGAGGCGGTCGAGAAGTACCGCGCGATCGAGGGTGGCCAGCAGTCGCTGAGCCATTTGGCCGCCTACGTCACGGAGATCGTCCGGGCGGGAGGGGATGGCTGATGGCCGGGAAGGTGTTCTTCAGCGTGTCGATGTCGCTGGACGGCTTCATCGCGCCCGAATCCGTCGACGACCTGATGGGGCAGCAGTGGATGGAGCTGCAGGACTGGATCTTCCCGCAGCGGTTCTTCCGGGAGAACCTGAAGCTCGGCGAAGGTGGCGAGGAGGGACGCGACAACGACATCGTGCGGGAGACGTTCGATCGCACCGGCGCGAGCGTGATCGGCAAGCGCATGTTCGACGCCGGCGCGCCGGCGTGGCCGGAGGAGGCCCCGTTCCACACGCCCGTGTTCGTCGTGACCCACGAGAAGCGTGCCCTCTGGGAGCGGCCGGGCGGGACCACGTTCCATTTCGTCAACGACGGCATCGAGTCCGCGCTCGACCAGGCCCGCGAGGCCGCCGGCGACCGCGACGTCCGCATCGCGGGCGGCGGCGCGACCATCCTCGAGTACGTGAACGCCGGCCTGGTCGACGAGTTCTCGATCGCGCTGTCGCCCGTGCTGTTCGGCTCCGGGATCCGCCTGTTCGAGGGCGTGGACGCGGGCCGCGTGGCCCTGGAGCCGGTCCACACGGAGCCCTCCCCGAGGGTGACGCACCTGACCTACGCATTCCGGGAGCGGTAACCGTCCCGAACGTCGTCGGGTCGGGTCTCGAAGGTTGCGAGACCCCGGACGAGCAGGTCGAGGCCGAACTCGAAGCGGTCGTCGTCGGTCCCGGCGAACATCGCGGTGGTCGCGGCCGTCATGTTCGGGAAGCGCTCCGGGGGGAGCGAGCGGAAGTAGTCGCCGATCGCCTCCGGCGAGGGTCCGCTCTGCATCGTGACCTCGAGCACCGAGGCGTCGAGGTATCGGCCGAACATGTCGCCGGCGTACGCGGCCGCCTGGTCGGTCAGACCGGCGCTGCGCAGGAGACCGATGCTCCACTCCATGATGCGGAGCATGTTGGGACCAGTGGGTATGCGACCGAGCGAGAGGCGGGCGAGGTCGCGGTGTCGTAGGAGCACCCGGTAGGCCTGACGCCCGAGGTCCTTGAGCTGTTCCTGCCATCGTGACGGGTCCGGCTCGGGGAGCTCCACCTCGCCCATGACATGGTCGTAGACGAGCTCGGCGAGCTCGTCCTTCCCGCTCACGTGCCAGTAGAGGGTCGCCGAGCCGGTCTCGAGTTCGTCCGCGAGCCGCCGGACCGTGAGCGCGTCGGCGCCCTCCCGGTCGAGGACCCGGATCGCGGCCTCGACGACCACGTCGCGCGACAGCGGCTGGCGCCGGCGGCCGGGCCGGCGAGGTGTCCACCACGGCGGTTCGATCGGCGGTCCCGCGGCCGGGTCGTCCACGCCGCCACCTCGGGTGTCGCCCGGTTCCTGCCCTCCACGCCTTGACACCATGGTCCGATTGTAGAACACTGCCCGGTATCGAGCAATGATCGATTACGATCAGTGATCGGGCTGATGTCCCTGGGATCGGGAGGAGCACGGCGATGACGGCGACCGTGGACGCACGGCAGGTGGTGAAGCGCTTCGGCCGGGTGGAGGCCCTCGCCGGCCTCGACCTGGTCATCGAGCCCGGCCAGGTCGTCGCGGTGCTGGGCCCCAACGGCGCCGGCAAGACCACGTTCGTTCGAACCCTGGCCACGCTCCTGCGCCCCGACGGCGGAACGGTGCGGGTCGGCGGCTTCGACGTCGTCCGGCAGGCCCGGCAGGTCCGGTCGTTCATCGGGCTCGCCGGCCAGCACGCGGCGGTCGAGGCGGCCATGACCGGGCGGGAGAACCTCGAGATGGTGGCGCACCTCTACGGCAACCGTCGCGCCACCGCCCGGGCGCGGGCCGCCGACGTCATCGACGCGCTCGCGCTGGGCGAGGTCGCCGACCGCCTGGTGCGCACGTACTCCGGTGGGCAACGCCGCCGGCTCGACCTCGGGGTCAGCCTGGTCGGCGCGCCGCGGCTCCTGCTGCTCGACGAGCCGACCACCGGCCTCGATCCCCGCAGCCGCATCGAGCTGTGGGACGCGATCCGCGAGCTCGTCCGCGGGGGGAGCGACGTGCTCCTCACGACCCAGTACCTCGACGAGGCCGACCAGCTCGCCGGGCGCATCGTGATCATCGATCGCGGCCGCGTGATCGCCGACGGGACCCAAGCCGAGCTGAAGGCGCGGGTCGGCCGCGACGTCGTCGAGGTCCGCACGCGCGGTGCCGACGACCTTCCGGCAGCGGCACGCGCGCTCGCGACGGTCGGCGGCGGTCAGCCCGCGGTCGACGCCGCGACGCGCCGGGTGTCGGTCCCGGTCGACAACGGCATCGCGCAGCTGACCGCCGCGGCGCGGGTGCTCGAGGCCGCCGGTGTCGCGGCCGACGACCTGTCGCTGCGCCGGCCGACTCTCGACGAGGTGTTCCTCGTGCTGACCGGCGCCGCACCCGCGGACGCCGAACCGGAACGACAGGAAAGGAGGTCGGCATGACGGCTCTCGTATTGGACACGCATGGCGATGCCGCGCGGAGCCGGGCGCAGGCGTCGCTTGTGGGGGCCTCGCGCGCGGTCGCGGGGCGGACCCTCCGCAAATTCGTCCGCACGCCTCAGCTCATCGTCGTGGGGACGATCCAGGGCGCGATGTTCCTGTTGATCTTCCGCTACGTCTTCGGCGGGGCGATCGACACCCGCGGGTCCTCCTACGTCGACTTCCTCGTGCCTGGCTTCGTGACCACGAGCGTGCTGTTCGTCGGCACGGCGATCGCGGCCGGCGTCGCCGAGGATCTCGAGCAGGGCTTCGTCGACCGGCTGCGCAGCCTGCCCATCCCGCGAACGTCAGTGCTCGCGGGGCGCGCCTG
>DASRHL010000158.1:0-17322 GCA_035650535.1 Acidimicrobiia bacterium | reverse complement strand
TCGACACCGGCGACCCGTTCCTCGCCGCCATCGCCACCCGAGGCGCACAGGTCCTCGGCGTCGCCCACCTCGGCCGCCGACCCAACGCCAAGCAGCAGTCCGCGTTGGAATGGCTGTACCCGACCTGTGGGGTCGAGGGCTGCACCCGCTCCACGTTCCTGGAGAACGACCACCGGGAGGACTGGGCCCACACCCATCTCACCGTGTTGGACTGGACCGACCGGGTCTGTGACCACCACCACGACCTCAAGCCCCACCACGGCTGGGCCTTCGTCCCCGGCACCGGCAAACGCCCCTTCGTCCCACCCGACCACCCCGACCACCCCCGCAACACCCAGCAGGCGAACGGACCACCCGCCGCCGCGTGACGCGGGGGTCGCGTGACGCGGGGCCCCGAAGTCCGCCCGCAGAGGCGTTGCGTCGAAGACCAGCAGCGAGGACGGACTTCGGGGCCCCGCAACCAGCCCGAAGCCACAGCGAGAACCGACGAGAACCGACGAGAACCGACGAGCACCGAGGGGAGCGGCGGCCGGACGCGACGCGCCAGGCGCTCAGCCGGCGCGGCGGTCGCTGACGACGACGAGGCCGTCGGCGGTCACCCGGTTCCGGCCGGCGGCCTTCGACTGGTAGAGCGCGCGGTCCGCCCGCGCCAGCACGTCGTCGGGCCGGCCGGTCGTCTCGGGGTCCCATGCGGCGATCCCGACGCTGATCGTGAGGACGTCGGAAGGCGCGCTCGCCGCGTGCGGGATCGCGAGCTCTTCGACCGCGGCGCGCAGGCGCTCTATGGCGTGCACACCTTGCGACAGCGGGGTCTCCGTCAACAGCACGACGAACTCCTCGCCGCCGTACCGGTAGGCGCCGTCCGCGCCCCGGGAGTCCATCTGCAGCGTCTGCGCGACCCGCCGGAGCGCGTGGTCGCCCTCGAGGTGCCCGTAGGTGTCGTTGAACGCCTTGAAGGTGTCGAGGTCGAACAGGGCGACGCAGTACGGGCGGTTGTACCGGACGGCCCGCTCGTGGTGGGCCTGCAGGTCCTCGTGCAGGCGGAGCCGGTTCCCGAGCCCGGTCAGGGCATCCGTGCGCGCCTGCAGCGCGAGCTCGCCGTTGAGGCGCTCGAGCTCGTGGTGGAACCGGGCGACCTGCTTGTGGAGGTCGGTGACGCGGCGGGCAGCGATGAGACGCGTCCGGAGGTCGAAGGGCGAGATCGGCTTCGTGAGGTAGTCGTCCGCCCCCGACTCCATCCCTTCGAGCACGTGTTCGTGCTGGCCGAGGGACGTCGCGAGCACGACGTAGGTGTAGCCACCGTCGGCCCGCTCGCGGATCCGCCGGCAGAGCTCTGGCCCGTCGAGGCCGGGCATCATCCAATCGGTGATGAGCACGTCGGGTGACGTCGCCTCGAACTTCGACCAGGCGTCCTCACCGTCGACGGCGACGACGCACTCGTGTCCGAGCTGCTCGACCGTCGCCCGGAGGACGAGCCGGCACGTCACGTCGTCGTCGGCGACGAGCACCCGCAGGTCACCGTGCCCGCTCACGAAGCACCCGCGTCTTCGAGGGCGCCGCGGACTCGGTCGAGCTCCCGGTCGATGCGCCCGAGCAGGGCGGTGCCCTCGGCCAGGGCCCGGCCCCGGCCGAGCACCTCGAGCTGCGCGCACAGGTCCGAGAGCGTGAGGGCGCCGATCGCCGAGCTCGCACCCTTGAGGCTGTGCGCCGTGCGCTCGACCGACTCCGGATCCTGCTCCCCGACGGCGGCGCGCAGCGCGTCGAGTTGGCGGCGGGCGTCCGCGAGGAACTCGTTGGCGAGGAGCCGCAGCAGCTCGCCGTTGCCGCCGTCGAGCTCGCGCATCACCTCGAAGCGATCCGCGTCGAGCGCGGCCGGCTCGTCGTCGGGTCCGGCGTCCGGCCCGGGCGCGGCAGCCGGCGCGGCCTCGGGATCGGCGGGCTCGTGCACGATCCACCGGTCGAGCACCTCGAGCAGCACGTCGGCACGCACGGGCTTCGCGACGTAGTCGTCCATACCGGCGGCGATGCAGACCTCCCGGTCGCCCTCCATGGCGGCCGCGGTCATCGCGATGATCGGTGTACGGCGTGCCGACGCGTCGCGCCGGCGGATCAGGGCGGTGGCCTGGTACCCGTCCATCTCCGGCATCTGGCAGTCCATCAGGACGGCGTCGTAGGCGACGCGCGCCGTCGCCTCGACGGCCTCGCGCCCGTTCTCGGCAACGTCGACCTCGTAGCCGAGTTTGGCGAGCATGCGCGTCGCGACGAGCCGGTTGGTCGCGTTGTCCTCGACCAGCAGGACGTGACCCCGCGCCACGGCTGCCGGCCCGTCCGGGACGCTCGGGGCGGGCTCCCGGGCGCCGGCTTCGGGCGTGGAGCGAGCGGTCATGGTCAGTCCTCCGACGAGGCAGTTGAAGAGCTCCGACGAGCGCACGGGCTTGGTCAGCGTCGCGGTCAGGCCGGCCGCGGCCGCCTCCTCGGACGCGACCCGGCCCGACGAGCTCAGGAGGAACAGGCGGGCCGCCGCGAGGGCCGGTTCGCCCTGGATGCGGTGCGCGAGCTCGAGACCGTCTACGTCGGGCATGTTGAGGTCGAGGACGACGACGTCGTAGGGGTTCCCGGCGCGCGCGGCCGCCCGCATCCGGTCGAGCGCGCGCTCGGCGTGGTCGACGTCGTCGGCGACCATGCCCCACGATCCGAGCTGCTCGCGCAGGATGAGGCGGTTGGTCGCGTTGTCGTCGACGATCAGCGTGCGCAGCGAGGTGAGCTCGTCAACGGTCGTCCGCGCCAGCGGAGCACCGTCCTGCCGCGCGAGCGGAACCTCGAACCAGAAGGTGCTGCCCTCGCCGGGGACGCTCCGCGCCCCGACCGCCCCGTGCATCAGGTCGACGAGCTGCCGGACGATCGCGAGCCCGAGGCCGGTGCCGCCGAACCGGCGCGTGGTCGACGAGTCGGCCTGCGAGAACGGCTCGAACAGCCGCTCGAGGTGGCCGGGCTCGATCCCGCAGCCGGTGTCGGTCACCTCGAAGCGCACGCGCACGTCGCCGCCACGGTCGCCCGTCTCGCCGTCGCCGCCGCCCGACGACGCGAGGCGGGCCCGGATGACGACCTCGCCCTCGGAGGTGAACTTCACGGCGTTCGAGGCGAGGTTCAGGAGGATCTGGCGCAGCCGGGTCGGGTCGCCGCGCAGCGCCGGCGGCACCGAGGGCGACACGTGGACGAGGAGCTCGATCGCCTTGGCGTTGGCGGCGTCGCCGAGCAGGACGGCCACGTCCTCGACGAGGAGCCCGAGGTCGAAGTCGACCGTCTCGAGCTCGAGCTTGCCGGCCTCGACCTTGGAGAAGTCGAGGATGTCGTTGATGATCTGGAGCAGGCCGTCCGCGGCCTGTTGCACGCCCGTCGCGTACTCACGCTGCTCCTCGTCGAGGGGCGTGTCGAGCAGGAGACCGTTCAGCCCGATGATCGCGTTCATCGGCGTGCGGATCTCGTGACTCATGGATGCGAGGAACTGCGACTTCGCCTTCGATGCGCTGAGCGCACGGTCGCGCGCCGCGGCGAGCTCCGCGGCGGCGTGCTCCCGCTCGGTCACGTCGCGCGAGTTGACGACGAAGCCGCGCACGGCCCGGTCGGCGAGCTGGTTGGTGGCCGTCCCCTCCATGAACCGGTACTCACCGTCGTGGTCGCGGAGCCGGAAGTGCAGCTCGACCGTGGCCCCCCGCTGCTCCGCCACGTGGGCGAAGGCCTCGATGACGCGCTTCTTGTCGTCGGGATGCAGCAGGTCGGTGAGCCTCGTGCCGACGACGGCGTCGGGTTCGTACCCGAGAACCCGGCGCGACGCCGGGCTCTGGTACCGGGCGACGGCGTGCTCGTCGAGCACGGTGATGAGATCGCTCGAGTTGTGCACCAGCGCACGGAACCGCGCCGACTGGCGCCCGGCGGCACGGCGCAGCAGCCATCCCATCGCCAGCGCGAGCGCCACCGACGCGAGGCCGAGAAGGATCTCGACCTGGACCAGTCGCGACAACGAGTTCTGCCCGACCTTGGTCATCTCGCCCGCGACATCGCCCGTCACGCTCGACAGCTCGGCCCCGACGACGCGGACCCGGCGCAGGTCGGCGGCGAACGTGGGGCTCGCCGGCCCGGCGGCGAGGAGCGTCGAGCCGCGCGCCAGGAGCTCGTGGATCAACCGGCGCTCGTTCTCGAGCTTCGCCCGAACGGCCGGGTCCGTCGCCGCCGGGATGGTCACGAACTGGTCGAGGCTGCCCTGCGGGCTCACGACCCGTCCCCCGTCGAGCAGCGCGTCCGCGGTGTGCCGGAGAATGGTTGCGCTGGCCGACGGGTCCGCCTGCACGCCGTCGAGCTTCAGCACGACGTCCTTGACGTAGCGTTCGACGAGGGTGCGCTGCCGGGCGGTGACGTCGACGACGAGCGCGGTCGGGCGCTCCCGATCCGTCGCCCACGCGTTGTACCCGACCATGCCGCCGACCAGGACGATGAAGGCGACGACGATGGCGATCGCCGCGCGGTCGCGCCGGAGTGCCTGCCGCATCGTCGGCCGCTCGCGCCTCACCGCGGCCGGCTCGCCACGTCGAACGCCGCGTGCATCCCGCCCAGGTAGTGGCCCTCGAGGTTGCAGTAGAGGACGTAGTGGCCGGGCCGGAGCCGGACGTTCAGGTCGGCCGACTCGCCGATGTTGAGCTGCTCGATCGAGTCGATCCGGTGCAGCGCGACGCTCTCCTCGTCGACGGTGAGGCCGTCGTGCTTCAGGGGGAGCGCGCCCGAGGGGAGGTCGGTCCGGTCCAGGTTGATCTCGTGGGTCGAGGGGCCGCGGTTGTGCACGTGGATCACGACCCGCCCCGCAGGGACCGCGGGACGCGAGAGCTTCAGCTTGAAGTCGTGCATGGTCACGTCGATCCGGTCGACCGGCGCCGACGCCGCGAGCGCCGAGGGGCCCGCGCACAGGGCGGCCAGCAGGCCGAGCGCGACGACGAGCACGGCCGTCGGGCCGGCAAGGGCGCGCGAGCGGCCCCGGTTCTTCGTGCCCTCCACGTCGCGGGTATCGGGGAAGGCCGCATCCGCCTTGAGTGGTTTCATCCGCTCCTGGTGGCGCCATCACAGAGTCCTCACACGGGGCGTCGACCGTTTCGGGGTGGGACCGGGTCAGAATGGCGGGGATATGGAGCGGGGCACGATCGTCGTCGTCGACGACGAACCGAACATCGCCGACCTCGTGGGCATGTACCTGGAACGTGAAGGGTTCCGGGTCCTCCAGGCCGCCACGGGAACCGCCGGGCTGCAGGCGTTCAACGACCACCGCCCCCGCCTGGTCGTGCTCGACGTGGGCCTCCCCGACCTCGACGGCCTCGAGGTGTGCAAGCGGATCCGCCAGACCTCCCAGGTGCCGATCATCTTCCTCACCGCCCGCGACGGCGAGGTCGACCGGGTCCTCGGGCTGGAGCTGGGGGCCGACGACTACCTGACCAAGCCGTTCTCGCCCGCGGAGCTCGTCGCGCGGGTCCGGGCCGTCCTCCGCCGGGTCGACGGGGCGGCGCCGCCCGAGGTCGTGCAGGCGGGCCGGGTCACGATCGACGCCGCGCGCCGCGAGGTCCGCGTCGGCGAGCGGGTCGTCGAGCTCACGACCAAGGAGTTCGACCTGCTGCGCTTCCTGGCCGAGCGTCCCGGCCTCGTGATGTCACGCAAGCAGATCCTCGACGGGGTCTGGGGCTACGACTGGTACGGCGACCCGCGCACCGTCGACGTGCACATCGCGCAGGTCCGCAAGAAGGTCGGCGACGGCTGCGAGATCCGGACCGTCCGCGGCGTCGGCTACCGGCTCGACCCGGGCGCGCCGCGCGAGCCGTGAAGAGGCCACGTGGCCGGCTCCGCAACCGGCTGCTGGTGGCGATGGTCGCAGTGTCGTTCGGGGTGCTCGTCCTCGCGCTGCTCGCCGCGGCGGCGCTCGCCCGCCAGACCTCGGCCGACGCCGCCACCAAGGACCTGAAGAAGCAGGCACCCGCGATCGCGGCCGAGCTCGACTCCTTCGGCGAGCAGTTCCGCTCCGGCACGCTCTCCCGCGCCGGCGCGCGCGTGCGGGCGACGCAGGTCCGGCGGCTCGTGGCCCGCGTGCTCGCGGTCTCGCACAGCAGCGTCGTGACGGTGCAGCCCGACGGTCGGATCGTGGAGGGCGCCACCGGCCTGCTGGGGCTCTCCGCCAACCCGGCGGCGCAGGCGGCCGCCGCCGCGCTCACGCTGCCCGACGGGATCAAGGCGTCCGACCTGCATCCGCGCCAGCTCCTCGCCGGCGAGCAACAGAGCGGGCAGGTGGGCGACACGGTGTTCGTGGCACGGCCGCTGACGCCGATCGGCGCGAATACCCCGGTCGTGGTGCTGACCCAGCAGGTCGAGACGAAGCCGCTCGGCCGCGCCGGCGGATTCCTCGTCGTGACGGGCGCGATCGCGCTGGTCGTCGCCGCCCTGGTCTCCGCCTTCCTGGCCCGGCGGATGACGCGGCCTCTCGCCGCCATGCAGGAGACCGCCGGCCGCATCGCGGCCGGCGACCTCGCCGCGCGCGTCCGGCTGCGCGGCTCGTACCCCGACGACGAGCTCGCCGGCCTCGCGCGCAGCATCAACGCGATGGCGAACGAGCTCGAGACCGCCCGCGGCCACGAGCGCGCGTTCCTGCTGAGCGTGTCGCACGACCTGCGGACGCCGCTCACGTCGATCAAGGGGTACGCGGAGGCGATCGCCGACGGGACGGTGGCCGACCCGGAGCTCAAGGTGCGCTCGGCGCGCATCATCGAGTCGGAGGCGCGCCGCCTCGAGCGGCTCGTCGCCGACCTGCTCGACCTGGCCCGGCTCGACGCGCACCAGTTCTCGTTGACACCCCGCCCGGTCGACGCCCGGCAGGTCGTCGGCGAGACGGTGGCCGGCTTCCTGCCGTCGGCACGCGAGTGGGGCGTGCGGCTCGAGCTCGCGCCGGGCGACCCGGTGGCCGTCGACGCCGACCCCGAGCGGCTCGCCCAGATCGTCGCCAACCTCGTCGAGAACGCGCTCAAGTACGCGACCGCGACCGTGCGCGTCGGCGTCGAACGCTACGACGGCCGGGTCGCGTTGCAGGTCGACGACGACGGGCCCGGCGTGCCGGCCGACGAGCGCGAGCGCGTCTTCGAGCGCCTCTACACGGCCCGCGGTGCACCGAGCCGCAAGGTCGGCACCGGCATCGGCCTCGCCATCGTCCACGAGCTCGCGGGCGCCATGGGCGGCACCGCGACCTGCCTGCCCCTCCCCGGCGGCGGCACCCGCTTCGTCGTCGCCATCCCGGCCGGCACCCAGGCCGCCCTCCCGCTTCTCTGAACGATGCGCTTCGCAGAGCGAAGCGCATCGTTCAGAGAATGTCGGTCGACGGCGTTGCCGACGCAGTCAGAGGGCGACGACGGTGGCGACCGTCTCGCCCGCGGGCCACCGGAGCGTGACCTCGGCCGGGGGTTCGACCTCGCGGCGGATGGTCGCGAGCGCGACGCCGCGGCCGGCGACGGGCACCGGCCCGACGCTCGACACCGTGCCCACGACCTTCCCCCCTGCGCCGACGGTCTCCCCCGCGACGACCTCGGCGCCGGCCGGCGGCCGCGCCGCCGGGTCGAAGCGCAACCCGCGGAGGAAGCGGTTCACGTGGCCACGGGTGTCGATGCGGCAGACGAGCTCCTGGCCGACGAAGCAGCCCTTGGTGAACGACACCGCGTCGCGCTCGAGGAACGCCTCCTGCGCGATCGTCGAATCGTCGACGTCGACGCCGAGGCGGGCGATCCCGTGCTCGATCCGGGCCGTCTCGAACCCGTCGGGGTCGCACGGGGGCCACGCCCGCGCGTCGAGCGCCGCAGCCGGTCCGAGCACGTCGAGGCCGCCGAACCCCGGGTGGACGACGCGGACGACGCGCAGGCCGTCGACGGCCACGTGGGCGTGGGCGTCGTCACTCGGCAGCACACCGACCAGCTCGCGCACGACGTCGTCGGCTCCGTCGCCCCGCACCGAGACCATGGCGGACGCGGCGGACCGGTCGGCGATCTCGGCCTTCACCCGGATGCGGTAACGACCCAGCGTCTCCGCGAGCACCGGCCCGAAGCCCGCTTCACAGTCGAGCCACCAGGCGTCGCCGAAGCGCAACGCCCGGAAGTCGACGATCAGCTTGCCCTGCGGTTGCAGCAACAGGCTCCGGGCCCCGGCGCCGTCGGCGACGGGCTCGAGGTCCTGCGAGACGAGGCTCTGGAGGAACGACGTCGCCTCGTCGCCGTCGACGGTCACGAGACCGCGCGCGAACCGGTCGAGGATCGTCGTCATCCCGTCGACGGCGAGAGGGACGAGAGGTGGCGCGCCGCCCCTGCGGCCGTCAGCAGAGCGCGCGCCTTGTTGTGGCACTCGAGGTCCTCGTCGGTCGGATCGGAGTCGGCGACGATGCCGGCGCCGGCCTCGACGCTCGCGCGCCCGCCGCTCCACACCATGGTGCGGATCGTGATCGCGGTGTCGAGGTTGCCCGAGAAGTCGAGGTACCCGACGACACCGGCATAGGGGCCGCGCTTCACCGGCTCGAGCTCGTCGATGATCTCCATCGCCCGGACCTTCGGTGCGCCGCTCACGGTGCCGGCCGGGAACGTGGCGCGCAGCACGTCGACGGCGGTCCGGCCCTCCGCGAGGTCACCGGCGACCTGGCTGGTGAGGTGCATCACGTGGGAGTAACGCTCGAGCGTCATCAGCTCTTCCACGCGTTCGGTGCCGAACCGCACGACCCGGCCCACGTCGTTGCGGGCGAGGTCGACGAGCATGACGTGCTCGGCCCGTTCCTTCGGGTGCTCGGTGAGCTCGGCCGCCATGCGCCGGTCGTGCTCCTCGGTGCGCCCGCGCCGGCGCGTCCCCGCGATGGGGCGGCTGATCACGCGCCCGTCGAGGAGCTGCACCATCGGCTCGGGCGACGAGCCCGCGATCGTCACCTCGGGATGGCGGAGGAAGTACATGTAGGGCGACGGGTTCACCTGCCGCAGCACGCGGTAGACGTCGAAGGGATCGACCGGGTCCGCCAGGTCGAAGCGCTGGGCGAGCACGACCTGAAAGATGTCGCCGGCGAGGATGTACTCGCGTGCCACCTCCACGGCCTGCTCGTAGAGGCCGCCGGCCATCGTCGAGGTGAACTCGGGCAGCTCGCTCAGCTCGTCGGCCGGCGGTGGCGACGGCGTGTACGGCAGCGGCCGCGCCAGCTCGTCGACCCGCGCGTCCAACCGGTCGACGGCGGCGTCGTACGCGTCCGACGCGTCGACCGCCTCGTCGAGGAACACGTTCTCGACGAGATAGAGCCGCTGGCGGAAGTGGTCGAACGCGGTCACGTGACCGGTGAGCGACAGCACCGCGTCGGGGATACCGAGGTCGTCGGGCGGGACGTCGGGCAGGTGCTCGACCTCCCGCACGACGTCGTAGCCGAGGTGCCCGACGACGCCACCGTGGAACGGCGGGAGCTCGTCGATCCGGGGGGCGCGGTACGCGGCCAGCAGCGCCTCGAGGGCCGCGAGCGCGCCCCGGTCGGTCGGGAGACCGGGTGGCGCGGCGCCGTCGAGCTCGACGCGGCGGCCCCGGACGACCATCGTGAGCGCCGGGTCGCGCCCGATGAACGAGAAGCGGCCCCACCGCTCCGCGTGCTCGACGGACTCGAGGAGGAACCCCGGCGGCCCTCCCGGGTGGGGCCCGACCAGCTTCACGAACGCCGACACGGGCGTCTCCAGGTCGGCCAGCACCTCACGCCACACCGGAACCACCGTGTGGTCGCGGGCCAGCGCCAGGAACTCGTCCCGGGACGGCCGGGCCGCGCTCGCCACCGGATCAGGCGGGGCCGGAGCCGAAGGCGCGGAAGAAGCAGGTGTGCTCGCCCGTGTGGCACGCACCGGCGCCCTCCTGCTCGACGACGAACAGGAGCGTGTCGGCGTCGCAGTCGTAGTAGGCCTCGCGTACCCACTGGCGGTCGCCCGAGGTGTCGCCCTTGCGCCAGAGCTCGCCGCGCGAGCGGCTCCAGAAGACGGTCCGGCCCTCCGCGAGGGTGCGCCGCAGCGACTCCTCGTTCATCCAGGCGAGCATCAAGACCTGCCCGGTCCCCTGTTCCTGGACGATCGCGGGCACCAGACCGTCCGCGTTCCACGCCACGGCCGCGATCTCCTCGGACGTGGCGGCGATCGGGGTTGCGGTCGGGGACGTCATGACCTGTCGAGGTTACCGCGGGCTCTCGGGGATCTCCCCGCCGAAACGCTTCACACCGGCGTTCGCCGGGGCCGTGCGAGACTCGGCCCTCCATGACCGGACCGACGCCCGAACCACCGATCGCGCCCCGGCGCCCGCACGTGCTCCGTCACGGGGACGACGAGCGGGTCGACGACTGGTTCTGGCTCCGTCGGCGCGACGACCCCGAGGTGATCACGTACCTCGAGGCCGAGAACGCGTACACGCGGGCCGCGCTCGCGCACACCGAGGCACTCCAGGGGCGCATCTTCGAGGAGATCGTCGCCCGGGTCCAGGAGACGGACGCGACGGCGCCGGTCCGCAAGGACGCGTGGGAGTACTTCTCGCGCAGCCGGGAGGGTCTGCAGTACAGCCAGCACTGCCGGCGACCGGCGGGCACGCCCGGGCTCCCCGACCCCGCCGCGCTCGCCGGCAGCGAGCCGGGCGAGGAGCTGGTGCTCGACGAGAACGAGCTCGCCGGCAACAGCGGCTACTTCGCGCTCGGCGGGTTCGCGATCTCGCCGGCGCACGACCGTCTCGCGTACTCCGTCGACCTGACCGGGGGCGAGGTCTACACGCTGCGGTTCCGGGCGGTGACACCCGCCGAGCCGGGTGGTGGCCCACCGCCGACGGTCGAGCTCCCCGACGAGATCCCCGGGACGTACTACGGGCTGGCGTGGGCGAACGACGGCGCGACGGTCTTCTACGTCCGCCCCGACGAGGCGATCCGGCCCTACCAGGTGTGGCGGCACACGCTCGGAACGCCGGCATCGGACGACGTCCTCGTGTTCCAGGAGGACGACGAGCGCTACTTCGTCTCGGTCGAACGGACGCGTACCGGCCGTTACGTCGTCGTCACCACCGCGTCGAAGCTCACGACGGAGGCGTGGTTCGTCGACGCCGACGCGCCGACCGAACCGCTCCGCGTCGTCGCGCCACGGGAGGAGGGCGTGGAGTACCACGTCGAACACCACGCCGACCCCGCGGGCGAGCCGGACGCCGGCCGCTTCTACATCCTCACGAACGCGGGCGGCGCCGAGAACTTCATGCTGGCGGTCGCGCCGGTCGCCGACCCCGGCCGGGCCGGGTGGGAGACGGTCGTCGCCCACCGCCCCGACGTGCGGCTCGAGGACGTCGACGCCTTCGCGGGGCATCTGGTGCTGTCGGAGCGCGCCCGCGGGCTCGAGCGGCTCCGCGTGATCCGCCTCGTCGACGGCGACGAGCACGTCGTGGAGATGCCCGAGGAGGTGTACTCGGCATGGATGGGATCGAACCCGGAGTTCGAGTCCACGACGATCCGGTTCGGCTACACGTCGCTGGTCGCGCCGCCGTCCGACTACGCGTACGACCTCGACACGCGCGAGACCACGCTCGTCAAGCAGCACCCCGTCCTCGGTTACGACCCCGCGCGCTTCGAGACGCACCGGCTGTGGGCGACCGCGACCGACGGCACCGAGGTACCCATCTCGATCGTCCATCCCCGCGACTTCCCGCGTGACGGCACGGGGCCGCTGCTCCTCTACGGCTACGGCTCGTACGAGATCTCGATCGACCCGGCGTTCTCGACGACACGGCTCAGCCTCCTCGAACGAGGATGCGCGTACGCGATCGCGCACGTCCGTGGCGGCGGCGAGCTCGGCCGCCGCTGGTACGAGGACGGCAAGTTCGCGCACAAGCCCAACACCTTCACCGACTTCGTCGCGTGCGCGGAACACCTGGTCGCGATCGGGTACGCGTCGCCGGCCCGGCTGGCGGCGCGCGGCGGCAGCGCCGGCGGGCTCCTGATGGGCGCGGTCGCGAACCTGCGGCCCGACCTCTTCCGGGCGATCGTCGCCGAGGTTCCGTTCGTCGACTGCCTGACGACCATCCTCGACGCGTCCTTGCCGCTGACCGTCACCGAGTGGGAGGAATGGGGCAACCCCGCCAGTGATCCGGTGATCTACGCGACCATGAAGGCCTACTCCCCCTACGACAACGTCGGCGCGCACGACTACCCCGCGATGCTCGTCACGGGCGGCCTCAACGATCCGCGCGTCCAGTACTGGGAGCCCGCGAAGTGGGTTGCGAAGCTCCGGGCCACGAAGACCGACGACCGGCTCCTCGTCCTCAAGACCGAGATGGACGCCGGGCACTCCGGTCCGTCGGGCCGCTACGACGCGTGGGGCGACGAGGCATTCGTGCTCGCCTTCCTCCTCGACCAGCTCGGGCTCGGCGGCGGAGCATGACGGGCGAGCCGCGCATCATCACGTCGGGCGACGGCACGCGTCTCGAGGCCGAGCTCGCGGCCGCGACGGGCGTCCGCGCCCCGCGCGCCGGCATGGTCCTGTGCCACCCGCACCCGCAGTACGGCGGCACGATGCGCTCGATCGTGGTCTGCGCGCTGTTCGCGTCGCTTCCGGCGGCGGGTGTCACCTGCCTGCGGTTCAACTTCCGCGGTGTCGAGGGGAGCGCCGGGTCGTGGGACGAGGGTCGCAGCGAGCAGGGCGACGCGCACGCCGCGGTGGCGGCTCTCGCGTCGGAGCTCCCGGCCGGCGTCCCGCTGATCCTGGCGGGCTGGTCGTTCGGCGCCGACATGGCGCTGTCGGTGCTCGACCCGGCGGTCGCGGCGTGGCTCGCGATCGCGCCGCCGCTGCACTACCTCACGTCGTACGACGCGCTCGCCGGCGACCCGCGCCCGAAGCTGCTCGCGCTCGCCGAGCACGACGAGGTCCGGGCACCGGCCGAGGTCGAGTCGCTCGCGCGTGACTGGCGCGCGACGGAGATCGTCGTCGTGCCCGGCGCGAGCCACTTCTTCGTCGGGCGAACCGACCGCCTCGTCGAGGTCGCGATCGACTACGCGGACCGGCTGTCGCCCGGGAGCTGAGCGCGCTTCGCCCGCTTGTTCGCGTACATGGCGTGGTCGGCCTGCTGCATGAGCTGCTCGATCGTCCGCGCCTGGGCGGGCTCGAAGGTCGCCGAACCGATGCTCAGCGACAGGCGGAACGGGCGGGCCTCCGCCGCGTGCTCGTGGTGCTCGTCGATCGCGACGAGCAGGCGACGGACGGCGAGCCACGCGTCCGACGCGTCGGAGGTGAGGAGCACGCAGAACTCGTCGCCGCCGACGCGCGCGAGGACGTCCGACTCGCGGAAGGTCGCGGTCAACAGGTTCGCCGTGTCGACGAGCAGCAGGTCGCCGGCGGCGTGGCCGTGCGAGTCGTTGACCGCCTTCAGCTCGTCGACGTCGATGAACAGGAGGACGAGCGGTGTGCCGCGGCGGCGGGCGAGCTTCAGTTGATCCTCGGCGCTGCGGAGGAACCCGCGGCGGTTGAGCAGGCCCGTGAGGTCGTCGAGACCCGCGAGGTCGATGAGCTGCTGCTGCATCTCGACCCGGTCGGTGACGTCGCGCAACGCCAACCGTGCCCCGGTGGGCGCGCCGGACCCTGCGCAGATCGGGAGCACCGACCCCTCGAGCCAGCGATGACCGCCGAGCCGGTGCGCGAGCCGCACCGCGGGGATCGCCGTCTCGGCCCCTTCGCGCGCGAGCTCCGCGAAGCGGGCGGCGAGGAGCTCGCGGTCGTCGTGGTGAGCGAGGTCGAGGAGGGTGCGGCCGACGACCTCGCCACTCGTGTAGCCGAGGATCGACTCGACCGCGGCGTTGGAGTAGGTGACGGTCCCGTCGCGGTCGACGTCGTGGATCCACTCCCGCGCCGCGCCCGCGATCGCCCGGAACTGCTCCTCGCTCGACCGCAGCGCCTGCTCGGCGCGTTGGGCCCGCACGAGCGCCCGCCGCAGCGCCAGCTGGGCGACGACCTGGTGGGCGAGGGCGCGGAGATCGGCTCGTTGCCGCTCCGACAACGTGCGGGGAACGTGGTCGAGGACGCAGAGCGCCCCCAGCACGGCGCCCTCGTCCGTCACCAGCGGCGCGCCGGCGAAGAAACGCACCTCCGACCGCCCCGGAGCACCGTTCGAGAACCTCGCGTCCGACCGCACGTCACCAACCTCGAGGACCTCCCCGTGGTCGACGACGTGCGAGAACAGCCGCGGTTCGGGGAAGCCCGCCCCCGCCGCCGTGGCGCCGATCCCGGCCTTGATCCACACCCGGTCGCGCCCGACGATCCCGACCAGGGCCACCGGCGCCTCGCAGATGTCGGCCGCCAGCTGGACCAGCTCGTCGAAGCCCTGCTCGGCGGGGGTGTCGAGGATCTCGTAGTCCGCGAGGACTGCCAATCGGTACTCTTCGGACTCCGGCGCGGGCCAGCGTTCGTCACGCGGGGTCTCGGTCCGGGGCCGCGCGTGCCGCGCGCGGCGCGACGGTTCGGGGATGCGCGACAGGCGGAAATCCGCGCGTTCGTCCCTGCCTCCCAGCCCTGACTGCCCGACCACGCCCTCTATTCTGCCCGTCGAACGGGCCGAAAAGCCAGGAAAACCCGCACGATCGCGGCGATTTGCCCCGAGGTGGACCGCGGGAGAGGCGACAATGGCCGGCTCGGGGCATGGAGCACGACGTGCCGACGGACACCCTCGACGACCAACGGACCGGACGGCGTTCCGACGAGGCGCCGCGTGCGGTCTTCCCGCACCAGCCCGCGCTCGACGGCCTGCGGGCCGTCGCGGTGCTCGCGGTGATCGCGTACCACCTGGGGTACGGATGGGCGGCCGGTGGCTATCTCGGCGTCGACGCGTTCTTCGTCCTCTCCGGGTACCTGATCACGTCGCTCCTCCTGGTCGAGTACGCGGCCGGCGGCCGTATCGACCTGACGGCGTTCTGGGCCCGGCGGGCCCGGCGGCTCCTCCCCGCGTTGTTGCTCGTGCTCACCGCCGTCAGCGTGTGGGCGGCGCTCGAGCTGCGGCCCGACCAGCTCGGGAACCTGCGGGGCGACGGGCTGGCCACGCTCTTCTACGGCGCGAACTGGCGCTTCGTCGCGAGCGGGCAGTCGTACTTCGACGTGTTCTCGTCGGCGTCGCCGCTGCGCCACGCCTGGTCGCTGGCGATCGAGGAGCAGTTCTACCTGGTCTGGCCGCTGGTCGTGCTGGCCTGCCTCCGCCTCGCCCGGGGGCGCGCCCGCCTCCTCGCCGGTGTCTGCGTGGGCGGCGCGGCCGTCTCGATCGCGCTCATGGCGGCCGTCTACGACCCGACCGACCCGTCCCGGGCGTACTACGGCACCGACACCCGCGCCCACGCGTTGCTCGTCGGTGCGCTCCTCGCGATCCTCCTCCGGCACCGGGGTGCGCGCGCCGCCGGCCCGGACGCTCCCCCGCGCGCCGGACGGACGCTCCAGATCGTCGGCACCGCCGCGGCGCTGGGGTGCATCGCCGCCTTCGCGCTGATCCCCGACACGAGCGGTGCGATGTACCGGGGCGGCTTCGCGGCGTTCGCCGTCGCCGTCGCGCTGCTCATCGCCGCCGCGGTCGCCCCCGGACCGTCGCCGCTGCGCCAGGTGCTCTCGGTCCGTCCGCTGCGCTTCCTCGGCACGATCTCGTACGGTCTGTATCTCTGGCACTGGCCGGTGCAGGTCGCACTCGACGAGACCCGCACGGGGCTCAGCGGCGTCGGGCTCGACGCGGCGCGGATCGTCACCACGTTCACGCTCGCGACGTTGTCGTTCGCGATCGTCGAGCGCCCCATCCGGCGTGGTGCGCTCCGGCGGCGCGCCTACGCGGCGGCACCGCTCGCGTTCGTCGGCGTGGTCTCCGCAGTGCTCCTCGTCACCGCCGCGGCGGTCCCGCCTCCGGCATACCTCCGCAACCGCGGTGACGCGTCGATCCGCGCCGCCCTCCACGACCTCCCGGTGGCCGCGGCCTCCGCGACCGCACCCGCGCCCGCGCCCACCACCACGCCGCCCGCCGCTCCGGCGGCCAACCCGGCGAACCCGCCGGTGACGTTCGCGCCCCGCCGGGTGCTGCTCGTCGGCGATTCGGTGATGGCAAGCCTCCAGCCCGCGTTGCGCGCGGTGGCCGCGGCGCGCGGTGTCGCGCTCGCGTCGATCGCCGTTCCGGGATGCGGCACGATCGCGGGCGAACCGCTCGGGCCGGGCGACGCCCGTTACTCGTGGACCGCGGGCTGCGGCCGCAACATCCCCGACCTGCAGTCGTCGGCCGTCGCGCAGAACCGGCCCGACGTCGTGGTGTGGCTCAGCGGGTGGGAGAGCGCAGACCGCATCCTCGGTGACAAGACGGTCCGCATCGAGTCACCCGACGGGTTCCAGACGGTCTACGACCTCGTCGACCAGGCGGTGCAGCGGCTCACCTCGACCGGTGCGCGCGTCGCCTTCCTCACCATGCCGCCGCAGACGTCGGCGGACGACGTCGCCCACCCGTCGACGGAGCTGCAGAGGCGCTACCGGCTGATGGACGAGCTCCTCGAGTGGTACGCGTACCGCCACCCGGCGACGACGTTCGTCGTCGATCTCTCGACCAAGGTGTGCCCGGGCGGGCCGCCCTGCCCGGAGGTCGTCGACGGCGTCCGCCTCCGCCCGGTCGACGGGCACCACTTCTCGGCCGATGGCGGCGCCGCGGTCGCGCCGTGGATCCTCGACCAGGTCACGACCCCGCGTGCCATGGCCTCCCACAACTGAACGTCGGAGTTGCTCAGGCGCGCACTTCGGCGATGCCGTGGCGGCCCAGGAAGGCGTTGCGCCGCTCGACCACGGAACGCCAGATCTCGAGGTCCTGCTCGTAGTGGGCCCGATCGCCTTCCTCGTAGGCGTGTTCGAGCTCGTCGAAGGCGGCATCCTCCGCGTCGAGCAGCTCGCGGTACCGCCGGAAGAATCCCTCGTCGATCACCCCGGCTTCACCCATCGGCACCCCTTCCGTCACCCGACGGCCACCCGCCGGCCATCCGCCGACGGTACCCGCGCGGAACGCCGGGTTGGAAGTGCCTCACCTCAGAGATCGAGGGCCTCGAGGGCCTCGCTGACGGTGAAGCGGCCCTCGTAGATGGCCCGGCCGACGATGGCACCGGCGAGCTCGCGGCCGTCGACCTCGATCGCGGCGAGGGCCAGCAGGTCGGCGAGGTCCCCGATGCCGCCGCTGGCGACGATCGGCGTGCCCGTGGCCGAGAGCACGGCCGTGAGCTGGTCGACGTCGGGACCGTCC
>DASRHL010000157.1:0-2186 GCA_035650535.1 Acidimicrobiia bacterium | reverse complement strand
CTTACCCGCTCTCGGCGCTCCGCGCCGGGCCGCTCGGGCCCCGCTCGCTACGGGCCGGGATACCCGGCCCGCTCCACGCTCGCTCACGACTCCCCCTTTCCCCCTGGTCGTCAACGGTACCGGGCGGCGTCGGGCGTCGAGAGGACCGACGGCGGCCGGTCGCGGGTCACGAGCTCGAGGAGGCTGTCGCGCACCGCGCGGTCGGCAAGTGAGAGGTACGCGTCCCGGGCGTACACCAGACCGAGACGGCGGGGCGGCAGGTCGGCAACCTCGACGACCCGCAGCTCGCGCAGCTCCGTGGGGATGGCCGTCTCGGGCAGGATCGACGCGCCGGCGCCCGACGCCACGAGGTCGGCGATGAGGCGGATCCCCTCGACCTCGATGTGGACGTCGAGCGCGACGCCCTGGGTCTCGGCGGCGCCCTCCACCTCGCGCCGCAGCGGGTTCGCGACCGGCGGGAGCACGAGCCCGAGCTCGGCGAGACACACGAGCGGCACCGGCTCCGGGGGCAGGTCGACCGTACGCGGGACGACGCCGACGAGCGCCTCGACGAGGAGCGTCTCGACCGCGAGCCGGCGGTCGGCCACCGGCTCGGTGACGACCGCCTGGGCGAGCTCCCCCGAGGCCACCTCCGCCACGAGACGCTCGGACGCGGCCTCGTTGACCCGCAGCCGCACGCCGGGCGCGTGGATCCGCAGATCGGCGACCAGCGCCGGCACCACCCAGCGGCTGGCCGTCCCGACGATCCCGAAGCTCGCCTCGCCCGCCGCCAGGCCCTGCAGCATCGAGAGGTCGGCTCGCAGGGCCTCGAGCTCGCGCCGGATGCGCCGGGCCCGCTCGAGGACGGCCTCGCCGCACTCGGTCGGGATCGCGCCCCGCCGGCTCCGCACCAGCAGCTCGGCGCCCAGCTCCTCCTCGAGCTGGCGCACCTGCAGCGAGACGTTCGACTGGACCGTCGCCAGGGCGTCGGCAGCGGCGGTGAACGAACCCTCTTCGGCGATCGCCAGCAGGGTGTCGAGGTGCCGGAGTTCCATGGCTGCTCCTGCGGTAATATTCGTAGTTCAGATTGATACCATCATTTCTAACTGTTGGACAGATTCTGTCCGATGCGGCACCATGATCGGCGCAGGACGCTTCGGGGAGCCGGTACCCCCCACCGGCTCCCCGACACTGCATCCCCAGCTCCCAAGTACTGCCGCGTTGAGCCATGCCTCGGAGGGCGACGGTGGCGACTGAGACCGTCTCGAACTTGATCTTCACCGGGCCGCTGGCCTGGACCGGCGACGCCGAGTGCGTCGGCCAGACCGACCTCTTCTTCGCACCGGCGGGTGAGCGCCCCGAGACCCGGATGCTGCGCGAGGCCCGGGCCCGGGCGATCTGCCTGAACTGCAGCGTCGTCGCCCCGTGCCGCGAGTGGGCGCGTGAGCACCGGGAGTACGGCTTCTGGGGCGGGGAGTCGGAGGAGGAGCGCGCCGCCGCGGGCTTCCGCGTCGACATGCCCGTCGGCCGCGTCGCCCGCTACCCGAAGGGCAACGGCCAGCCCGTCAAGCCCCGCGAGCCCCGCGTCGCCTGAGCGCGACCGGCCGCGCACGTAATCTGCGGCCGTGCCCACAACTCCGGAAGGTGTCGACCTCGAGCGGCTGCGCGCCTACTTCGCGGCGAACGTCGAGGGCGCGGGCGACCGACCGCTGCACGCCGAGCTGATCTCGGGCGGACGCTCGAACCTCACGTACGCGATCTCCGACGGCGAGCACGAGTGGGTGCTGCGCCGCCCGCCACTCGCCCACGTGCTCGAGACCGCCCACGACATGGGACGTGAGTACCGCGTCCTGTCGGGCCTCGCCGGCACCGACGTGCCGGTCCCCCGCGTCTACGCGCTCTGCGACGACCCGTCGGTGAACGGCGCGCCCTTCTACGTGATGGAGCGGATGAACGGGCGCATCATCCGCAACCGGACCCAACTCGCCGAGCTCACGCCCGACGAGGCGCAGCGATGCTCCTACGAGATCGTCGACGTGCTGGCACGGCTGCACGCGGTCGACTACGACGCCGCCGGGCTCGGCGACTTCGGGCGCCCGACCGGCTTCCTCGAGCGCAACATCCGCCGTTGGGGCAAGCAGTGGGAGGCGAACAAGACGCGCGAGCTCCCGGTGATCGACGAGCTCGCACGCCGGCTCGCCCGCGCG
>DASRHL010000156.1:0-15162 GCA_035650535.1 Acidimicrobiia bacterium | reverse complement strand
CGTGGCGTACGTCCCGCAGGACCCCAACACCCTGCTCTTCCTCCCGACGGTCGAGCGCGAGGTCGCGGAGACGCTGCGGCTGCTCGGGCGCCGTGACGGCGGCCACGACGTCGACCGGTGGCTCGCGGCGCTCGGTCTCGGCGGTGTCGCCGGGCGGCACCCGCGCAGCCTGTCGGGTGGCGAACGCCAGCGGGTCGCGATCGCGGCGGTCGCGGTCGGCGGCGCGGCCGTCCTGCTGCTCGACGAGCCCACGCGCGGGATGGACGCCGCCTCCCGCGCCGCGCTCGAGCGCGCCGTGCACGAGCACACCGAAGCCGGTGGCGCGGTCGTGCTCGCGACGCACGACGTCGAGCTCGCGGCCCGTTGCGCGACGCGTGCCGTCGTGCTCGGCGACGGCGACGTGGTCGCCGAGGGCCCGGCCCGCGACCTGCTCGCGGGCTCGTTGTTCGCGCCGCAGGTGCTGCGGGTGCTCCCGCCGTTCCTGACGGTCGAGGAGGTCGAGGCCGCGCGGGCCGGAGCCACGAAGCCGTGAGCGAGACCGTGCGGCCGAGGCTCGTGTACGGGCTGATGGTGGTCGTGGGCGCCGCCGCGTTCCTCTACCCGTTCTGGATCCCCGGACACGCGCTCCCGTCGGAGGCGCACTCCGGCGACGCACCGTTGTGGGCCGCGGTGATCGGCGCGCTCGTCGTCGGCGCGGTGACCCTCGAGGTGCGGCGCGGAACCATGAACGGCGCCAACATCGCCATCCTCGGCGTCCTCAGCGCGACCGCGGGGCTGCTGCGCCTGGTCGAGCTGCCCGGCAACACGGCCGGCATCTTCTTCCTGGTCGTGCTCGCGGGCGCCGCCTTCGGGCCGCGCTTCGGGCTGCTGCTCGGCATCTGCGCGATGGCGGTGTCGGCCGTCATCACCGGCGGCATCGGCCCGTGGCTGCCGTTCCAGATGCTCGCGCTGGGCTGGATGGGTGGCGGCGCCGGGCTCGTGGGGCGCTTCACGGCGCGGTTGCGGCCGCGCGCCGAGGTGGCCGTCCTCGCCGCGTACGGCTGGGTCTGGGGCTTCGTCTACGGGGCGATCATGAACCTCTGGTTCTGGCCGTTCGTCACCGGCACCGGATCGACCGCGTGGCATCCCGGCCTCGGATTCGCCGGCACGCTGCGCCACTACTGGTCGTTCTACGTCGCGACATCGTTCGCGTGGGATGCCGCCGGCGCGCTCTGCAACGCGCTCCTCATCATGCTGACCGGCATCGCGCTCATGCGCACGCTCCGCCGCTTCGCCCACCGCCTCGAACCCGCGGTCGAGTTCGTGTGAGGTCCGCGTGAGAAGAGGGGGTCAGCTCGCGAGCGGGTGGCCCGAGGTCGCGGACCAGGAGGCGTAGAGGCTGGCGTAGCGGCCGTTGTGGCGGAGGAGCTCGGCGTGGGTGCCGAGCTCGACGAGGACCCCGTCGTCGACGACGGCGACCCGGTCGGCGCGCGCCGCCGTCGACAGCCGGTGGGCGACGACCACGACCGACCGGCCCTCGGTCAGCAGCTCGAGAGCCTGCTCGACGGCTTGCTCCGTGCCCGGGTCGAGGTTCGACGTCGCCTCGTCGAGCACGAGCAGCGCGGGGTCGGCGAGCGCGGCCCGGGCAAGCGACACGAGCTGGCGCTCCCCTGCCGACAGGCGCGACCCGCGCTCGCGCACCTCCGTGTCGAGGCCCTCGGGCAGCGCGCTGAAGCGGTCGAGGACCCCGAGCGCCTCGAGCGCCTTCTCGATCTCGGCGTCCGTCGCCTCCGGACGGCCGACCCGGACGTTGTCGCGGATCGTGCCCGCGAACAGGAAGCCCTCCTGGGGAACGACGACGATCCGTTCGCGCAGCGACTTGATGGTCGCGTCGCGCAGGTCGACGCCTCCGAAGCGCACGACGCCCTCACGCGGGTCGTAGAACCGTGCGATGAGCTTCGCGAGCGTCGACTTGCCGGCGCCCGTCGGACCCACGAGCGCGATCCGCTCGCCGGGCGTGACCGTCAACGACACGTGGCGCAGGACGTCGTCGCGGCCGACGTAGGCGAACGACACGTCGTCGACGGAGAGCACGCCCCGCTCGGGCAGGTCGATCGCGCCCGGCCGTTCACGGATCGACGGCTCCGTGTCGAGCAGCTCGAACAGCTTGTTGAGGGCCGCCCCGGCCGACTGCACCGTGTTGTAGAGCTGGCTGAGCTGCTGGACGGGCTCGAACAGGTTGTTGAGGTACAGCACGAATGCGGCGACCGTCCCGACGGTCACGATGTTCTGGTCGACGAAGAGGCCGCCGATCCCGACGATGATCGCGATCCCGATGACGCCGCAGAACTCGACGAACGGGAAGTAGCGCGTCGAGATGCGGACGGTGCGGAGGTTGGCGTCGTACTGCGCCTCGTTCGTCTCGCGGAACCGCCGGGTGAACGCCCGCTCGCGGCCGAACGCCTGGACGACCCGCACCCCGGCCAGGCCCTCCTGCAGCGTCGCGAGGTTGTGGCCGATGCGCTCGCGCACTTCGAGGTACGCGCGGTTCGACTCGCGCCGGAACCATCGGGTCGCGTAGGCGACCGGCGGTACCACGACGAGGATGCACAGCGCGAGCTGCCAGCTCATCACGAAGATGACGGCGAGGGCACCGAAGAAGAGCAGCGCGTTCTGGATGATCGAGGTCAGCCCCTGCTGCACCAGCTCCTGCATGGCGTCGACGTCGGACGTCATGCGCGCCACCAGCCGGCCGGTCTTCTCCTGCTCGAAGAAGTCGAGCCCGAGCCCGAGCAGGTGGTCGAACACGCGGATCCGCAGCGCCCGCAGGAACGTCTCGCCGACCTGCGCGACCTGGTACGTCGACAGCCGGCCGAACGCGAAGGCACCGATCGCGGCCACGAGGTAGAGCGCGGCCGACAGGTCGAGCGCACCGGAATCGTCGTGCCGGAGACCCGCGTCGATGCCGTGCCGCACCAGCGCCGGACCGGCCAGCAGGCACGCCGCCTGCGCGACGAGCGTGGCCGTCGCGATGGCGATGCGCCCACGCCACGGCCGGATCAGCACGCGCAGGCGTCGCGCCACCCGCTGCGCGTCGTCGCGGGTGAGCCGATCTTCCTCGCCCATCACGAACCGGCCGCGCGGGTGCATCACACCGCCCCGGTCTCGTCGATGGCCGTGAGCGTGTCCGCATCGTGGCCCGCCTGCGCGAGGACGGCGCGGTACCGGTCGGAGCGGGCCAGCAGCTCCGTGTGCGTTCCCTCGGCGACGACGCGACCGCCCTCGAGCAGGACGACCCGGTCGGCCAGGGCGATCGTCGCCGGCCGGTGGGCGATGATCAGCGTCGTCCGGCCCGCCATCACTTCGCGCAGCGCCGCCCGGATCTCGTGCTCTTTCGTCGGGTCGACCGACGAGGTCGCGTCGTCGAGGATCAGGACGCGCGGATCGGCGAGGACGGCGCGCGCGATCGCGATGCGCTGGCGCTGGCCGCCCGACAGCGAGAAGCCGTGCTCGCCGATCACGGTGTCGTAACCCTCGGGGAGCGCCTCCACGAAGTCGGCGGCGCCCGCGAGACGCGCCGCGCGTCGGACGGAGTCCAGGCCGGCATCCGGGTCCGCGAACGCGATGTTCTCGCGGACGCTGTCGGAGAAGAGGAACGTGTCCTCGAAGACGATGCCGACGGCGCGGCGCAGGTCGTGCAGCTTCAGCTCCCGGACGTCGACGCCGTCGATGCGCACGTGGCCACCGTCGACGTCGTAGAAGCGCGGGATCAGCCGGGCGATCGTCGACTTGCCCGACGCGGTGGGACCGACGACCGCCACCGCCTCGCCCGGCCGGAGGACCAGGTCGAGCCCGTCGAGGACCGGCGCGCCCTCCCCGTAGGAGAAGCGCACGCCCTCGAAGCGCAACTCACCGCCGCCGTCGGCGGGGAGCGCACGACCGTGGGGCGGGTCGGCGATCGCGGGCGCCGTGACGAGGACCTCGTGGATGCGCCCGCACGCGGCGGACGCTCGCGAGGCCTGCGCGACGAGCTGGCCGGCCATCCGCATCGGGAAGATCAGCATGAGGATGTAGGAGTTGAACGCGACGAGGTCGCCGATCTGGAGGCTGCCGTCGAGCACGAGGTGGCCGCCGTACCAGAGGATGATCACGAGCGCGAGCGCGGGGATGAAGTCGACGAGGGGCAGGAAGCCGGCGCGCAGCTTCGCGGTCGCGAGCGCGCGGTCGAGCACCGTGTCGGTCTCGACGACGAGACGCTCGGCCTGGAGCCGCTCGGCACCGAAGCCCTTGATCGCGCGGATGCCGGCGATGCTCTCCTCGACCACGCCCGACAGGTCGCCGAGCTTGCGCTGCAACTCGAAGGTGACCGGGTCCATCCGGTGCGAGAAGCGCTGGGCCACGACGTTGAGGAACGGCAGCGAGCCCAGCGCGAGGAGCGCGAGCACCACGCTCTTCGAGACCATGACGACTGCGACCCCGGCGAGGATGAAGATGCTGGCGATCGTCAACGGCAGGATCACGAGCACCTGGTTGACCTGCAACAGGTCGGTGTTCGCGCGCGACATCAGCTGGCCCGTCTGCGCCTCGTCGTGGAACGCGAAGTGCAGGCGCTGGAGGTGCGCGAAGAGCTGGTCGCGCAGGTCGGTCTCGATGCGGTACGACAGCCGGAAGGCGGCGTAGCGGCGCAACCCCGTGCCGAAGGCCTGCAGGACGCCGAAGGCCGCGATGAGCACCGCGTAGGTGACGATCGCGCCGCTGTCGTTCTTGATGATCCCGTCGTCGATCGCGCCGGCGGCGAGCAGCGGGATCACGATCTTGGCAACCGTCCACACGAGCCCGGCGAACGCCCCGCCGGCCACCCACCGGCGCTGGCGCCGGAGCTCGGTGGCCATCACGCGCCACCCGGCCCGGCGCAGCTCCCGGTCGCCCTCCACGAGTCCCCTTCTCCGTCCCCGGCGCCGGTCGCGCTCGGGGCGGAGACCGAATCTACCAGGGGCTCCGCGAACCCCTCAGGGGCGGGCGGCGGCGCGCTCGCGTGCGAGCAGGGCGAGGCGGGCGCCGAGCGCCGCGACCGCCACGCCCTCCGACAGGATGCCGACCACGGCCTCGGTGGTCGTCGCGGTCTCGGAGAACCCGAGGAGGCCCGTCGTGCGCGAGAGCGAATAGGCCGTCAACGTCGCGAGCCCGAACCCGATCCCGGCGAGTGCGGCGGGCACGAGGAGGCGGCGCCATACCAACGAGAGGGCGAGGGCCTCCGCGATCACGACTGCGGCGACGGCGTTCAGCGCGAACGAGCGGCTGATCGTCAACCCGACGAAGGATTCCGGCGCGATGCCGCGGTAGCCGCCACGGAAGTACAGGTAGAAGTGCACCCATCCGCTGGCGAGCACGCCCGCCGCGCCGGCGACGACGAGCAGCGATGCGGTCGCCGCGGTGCCCGCCGGTCCGCGGCGGCGTAGCTCCGTCCGATGTGCGCTTGCGGTCGGGGTCGTCACCATCTCATTTCACCTCGATGACACCGGTCATGTAGTTGTGGATGTCGCAGTGGTACGCGTACCGGCCGGGCGTGGTCAGCGTGATCGATCCCTTGGCGCCTCCGTCGATCCGGCCGGTGTCGAACTGCTTGTCGTCGGCGGTGACGGTGTGCGCGACGCCGTCGGCGTTGGCGACCGTGACGGTCGTCCCGCGGGGGACGTGCAGCGTGGGCGGCGAGAACGCGAAGTTCGAGATCACGATGCTCGTGCCGTTCGACTTCGCGTGCGTTGCCGCGCCCGTTCCGGGCGCGTTGGTGACGGCCAACGTGACCACGGCCGTGATCGCCGCCGCCAGCGGCACGAGCACGGCGACCACGCCGAGCCGGGCCCGACCCGCCGGGCTCACGACGCGTCGCTCCCACGATGGTCGGCGGCGCCCTCGCGGGCACCCTGCTCGAACTGCGACTTCGCCGACCCGAGCGCACGTGCCAGCTTCGGCAGCTGGCTGCCCCCGAAGAGCAGGGCGACGATCGCGAGGACGACGAGCAGGTCGGGGCCGATGATCTCGCCGAGGACTGCGGTCATGACGGTTCTCCCGGGTCGTACGGTCCGGCGCCTGGTCCGGATTGCGTCCCGGGTTCGGCGCCGGGGCCGGCCCGGATGACCGGGACACCGGAGACATCCTCCGGGCCGCCGGGAGCGAATGAAGGACGTGGAGCGCGATCCGGCGTACGCGGCGCAGAGCGACGGCGACCTCGTCGCGGCGATCGGCGCGCTCGACGAGTCCGCGCTGGGCGAGATCTACCAGCGCCATGCCGGCGCCGTCTTCGGCCTCGCCGCACGCGTTCTCGTGGAGCGCACCCACGCCGAGGAGATCGTGCAGGAGGTGTTCCTCCGTCTGTGGGAGCACCCCGAACGCTTCGACCGGATCCGCGGATCGCTGCGGGCGTTCCTCCTCATGGAGACGCACGCGCGCAGCGTCGACCGCATCCGGGCCGAGGAGCGTCGGCGGGATCGCGAGCAACGAGCGCTACGCGACACCGAGACGAGCTACGACCTCGACCTCGAGCTCCGCGACCTGACGATCGCCGAGCAGATCAGAGCGGCGGTCGCCGAGCTGACCGACCAGGAGCGCGAGGCCATCGAGCTCGCGTACTTCGGCGGCAAGACCTACCGCCAGGTCGCGTTGCTCCTCGAGCAGCCCGAGGGCACCATCAAGAGCCGGATCCGCACCGGTCTCATGCGTCTGCGGCACCGGCTCATCGAACAGGGAATCGACGAGTCATGGATCCCGAGCTGAGCGACCAGGAGATGGAGGACCTCCTCGCCGCGTACGCGATCGACGCGGTCGACGACGACGAGCGCGCGCTCGTCGAGCGGTACCTCGCGACGCATCCCGACGCGGCCGCCGAGGTCCAGTCGTTCCGCCACGCGGCGGCGTTCCTCGCGTACACCGGCGGGCCCGTCCCCGACGGTGTCTGGGACTCGCTCGCGCCCGCACTCGCGGACCGGCGCCGGCGGGTCGAGGCCGCCGCCGGCGTCGTGCCGCTCCCCTCGCGACGGCCGCAGTCGGAGCCGATGCCGGATTCCCCCACCGTGCGCGGCGCCCGGCGAGGGCGCTGGCTCGCGGCTGCGGCCGTCGCGGCGATCGTGGCGGCGGGCGCCGCCGTCGCCGTCGTCGTCGCCGATTCGGGCAGCGGGCCGTCCCGCTACGACGAGCTCGCGGCCGCGGCCCGGGCCGCCCGGCGGGAGCCCGGGGCCCGCGAGGTCACGCTCGCGTCGTCGGAGGGCACCGCGCTCGCGCACGTGGTCCTGCTGCGCGACGGGCGCGCGTACCTGTCGAGCGACCTCCCCGCACTCGAGGCGGGCCGCACGTACCAACTCTGGGCGCTGCGCGACGGCGAGCAACCGCGCTCGCTCGGTGTCATCGGTCGCGATCCCCGCGTCGTCGCCTTCGAGATACGCGGAGGCGCGTCGGGCATCGCGGTGACCGACGAGGTCGCCGGCGGCGTGACGGTCACGCACAACGCGCCGGTTGCCGCCGGCACGATCCACACCGCCTGACGAACGTTCTCGGCGCGACTCGTCCCATCCGGTGCGCAACCGGCGGCGAACAGCACCCGTCATCGACGCGGAAGCCAGTTCGCAACAGGAGACGGTGCGCATGTCCATCGACGATCGCGAGTTGCGCGTCCTGATCGAGGAGTCGCAGGACCTTCATTCGGACGCGATGACGACGACCCGTGCCTCGCTCGACGAGATCGAGCAGATGGTCGGGGCCGACGGCTGCAGGCACGAGCCGGAACCGTTCGACGAGCCGGCGCGGCGCCGCCTGCTGCTCGGCGGGCTGCCGCCGTCGGGCGTGCTGGCAGCCGCGGGTCTCGGCGCCGCGATGGTCGCGCTCGTCTCGCGGCCCGCATTCGCGGCCAAGAGCATCGACGTGCAGATGTTGCAGACGGCCGCGGCCATCGAGACCCTCGCGGTCGCGACCTACGGCGTCGCGCTCACGCTCGACTTCGTCGGCGGCGCCTCCGCGAACGCGGTGGTCAAGGCGTTCGTCACGAAGACGAAGGACCAGCACGCAGAGCACGCGCAGGCGTTCAACGCCGCCGTGCGCCGGCTCGGCGGCAAGGCGCAGGACCAGCCCGACCCGGTGCTCCTCGGGGTCGTCAACCAGGCGAAGCCGACGCTCACCGGCCCGGCCGCGGTCGTCGACCTCGCCATCGAGCTCGAGACCGGTGCCGCCGCCACCTATGTCGCCGACGTCGGGACCTTCTCCGACAAGAAGGCCCGCGCCGTCACCGCCAGCATCATGGGCGTCGAGGCCCAGCACGTCGCGGTCCTCAACGCCGTCAAGGCCCTGCTCGCCGCCGGCGTGCCCGAGCTGATCGCGCTCCCGCCCGACGCGGGCCGCCTTCCCGCCGCCGCCGGCGGCGTCGGCTTCCCCGACCCGTTCTTCAAGACCGCGTCCGCCCGCCCGGCCGCCGAAGGAGCCGTCAAGTGACCCGCCGCGACCACGACCCGATCGAGATCAGCGAACACGAGCTCGCCGACCTCACCTCCGACCTCGACGAGATCCACCGCGACACGCTCCCCAGGTTCCGCGAGAGCCTCGACGAGTGGCGCGGCACGCCGAGCCGGCGCGCGTTCCTGGTCGGCGGTGGCGCGGCGCTCGGCGGGGTCGCGCTGGCGGCGAGCGGACTGACCGGCCTGACGGCAGCGGCCGCCCGCACGCGCACCGCAGCCGGCGCGCCCGCCACCCGGGCAGGGAAGAAGGCGCCGCGCCTGAGCGGCGACCTCGCGGTCGTGGCGCTGGCCGCGTCGCTCGAGAACCTCGCCGTGGCGACGTACCAGGCCGGCATCGATGCCGCGACCGCGGGCCGGCTCGGTGCGGTCCCGCCCGCGGTCGTGACGTTCGCGACGACCGCGCAGAGCCAGCACAGGGAGCACGCGGCGGCGTGGAACGCGATCCTCACCAGCGCGAAGAAGCCGGCGGTCACGGGCGTCGACCTGACCGTCAAGCGCGAGGTCGACGCCGCGTTCGCAGACGTGAAGGACGTCGGGGGCCTCGCCAAGCTCGCGCTCACGCTCGAGAACGGCGCGGCCGCCACCTACCTCGAGGCCATCAACGTCGTGAAGGCGCCCGCCGGCATCAAGACGGCGGCGACGATCCACCCCGTCGAGCTGCAGCACGCCGCGATCCTCAACTTCGTGCTCGGTCAGTACCCCGTGCCGGACTCGTTCGCGAAGACCGACGAGGCCCGCACCGTCCGCGACCGGATCGGCTGACCGGCGCTACGCGTCGCCCGGCGTGAAGAGCTCGTCGACCAGCTCGAGGAGGGCCGTCCGGTCCTCCTCGAACGTCGGGTCGCCGACGAAGAGCGCGGCGCGTCGGCCCGATTCCTCGATCACCCGTACTGCCTCGCCCCCGCGCCCGGCGTCGCCGGAGACGACGACGATGACGACGGCACTCCCACTCGCGCCGCCGTCCACGGGCTGATCAGCCGGCGCTGAGGCGGCCGTACTGGCCCCGGAAGAACACGAGCGGCCCGGCGTCGTGGGTGATCCCGAGGTCGAGGACCTTGCCGACGACGATGATGTGGTCACCGCCGTCGTACTCGGCCCAGAACTCGCAGTCGACGTAGGCGAGGACGTCGTGCAGGACGGGCGATCCGCCGACGCCGACGTGCCACTCCGTCTGCCCGAAGCGGTCCGCGCCCTTCTGCGCGAACAGCCGTGACAGCTCCTCCTGGTGCTCGCCGAGGATGTTGACCGCGAACTTGCGCGCCTTCTCGATGCGGGGCCACGTCGTCGACGTGCGGGCGACGCAGAACAGCACCAGCGGCGGGTCGAGCGACACCGAGGTGAACGAGTTCGCGGCGACGCCCGCCGGGCCTTCCTCGTCCATCGCGGTGATGATCGTGACACCGGTCGCGAAGTGCCCGAGCACCTGGCGGAAGTCCGCCCCGCCCGGCTCCAGCACGTCCTCCGAGCCCGCTCCCCGACGCTCGCTCATCTCTTCCCGCTCCTGGCGCTTCGCGCCGGGGCGCTCGGCCCCCGCTCGCTGCTCCGCGCGACACCCGCTCCGCGACGCTCGCTCATGCCGGGAGCGCCATGGTCATGCCCTCGTGGGCGGCGACGATCTCGGGGCCGTTGGAGGCCGCGGAGAGCTCGCGGGCGTGGTCGAGGATGCGGTCGATGTCGGCATCGGAGTGCGTCGGGCAGTGGTGGAACAGCACGAGCGTGCGCACCCCGGCCTCGCGCGCGACGTGGACGGCGTACTCGATCGTCGAGTGCCCGAAGTGGCGCTTGACCTCGTACTCCGGCTTCGTGTGCTGCGCGTCGTGGATGAGCACGTCGACGCCGTCGCACAGCTCGAGCACCTCGTTGGGGACGTAGTCGTCCGGGTCGTCGGGGACGCATCCCGGACCGTGGTCGGAGATGTAGGTGACCGAGCGGCCCTCGAGCTCGACCCGGAACCCGAGCGCGGGGTCGGTGTGGCGCACCCACCGGCTGCGCACCTTCGCCGAGCCGATGCCGAACTCGTCGCCCGCCGTGTCGTGGAAGTGCACGTCCCCGCCGAGCTGCGCCGGCGTGATCGGGAAGAACGGCGGCCGCATCACCTGGGCGAAGACCTCGCCGAGTGGGCCCGTGGCCTGGGCGGGCCCGTAGACGTCGATCGCGGCGTCGGGACGGAAGGCCGGTGTGAAGAACGGCAACCCGATGATGTGGTCCCAGTGCAGGTGCGTCAGCAGGACGTTCGCGAGGTACGGGCTGTGGGCGACGTTCGCCTCGAGCTCCGCGATCTGGCGGGTCGTCACGGCGTCGCCGTACTCGCGGACGCCCGTCCCGAGGTCGAAGATGATCGGCGTGTGACCGGGCGCCTCGAGCGCGACCGACGACGTGTTCCCGCCGTAGCGCGAGTAGCGGGCTCCGTCGCAGGGCGTCGAGCCGCGGACGCCGTAGAACGTGAGATGCGGGCCTCGTGTCGTCATCGGCACGGTTGCCGAGGATAGACGGGATCCGGCGGGATCAGCCGGGGTCAGCTGAGGACCCGCTTCTTGAACCCGTTGATGCCCGTCCACGTGAAGAGCACGCCGAAGCCGATCATCACGAGGTAGACGGCGGCCAGCGACATGTGGGGTGCCGAGGTGAGCGCGGCCCGGAACCCCTCGCTCATGTAGACGAGCGGGTTCAGCAGCACGGAGATCTTCAGCCACTTGATGGGCTCGAGCGCCTGCCACGAGTAGTAGACGCACCCGAGGAACGTGAGCGGGATCACGATGATCCCGAACAGCAGCGGGACCGTGCGCGGGTTGAAGCGGGTGCCGAAGGTGAGACCGAGCGAAGCCGAGACGAAGCACGCGAGCGGCGTGAGGGTGAGCAGCACCGGCCAGTCGACGTGCAGATGGACGGGCGTCGCGGGCACGACCGCGGCGATCGGGAACACGATCAGCGCGGCGAAGACGCCGTTGAACATCCCGGCCGCCACCTTCTCCATCGCGACGAGCCACACCGGCATCGGCGCGAGGACGCGGTCCTCGATCTCGCGCGTGTAACCGAACTCCTGGACCATCGGCAGCGAGACCGACTGGATCCCCTGGAAGAGGATCGAGAGCGAGACGACACCCGCGACGAGCAAGGTCGAGAACTCGCCGGCGGCGGCGCCACGCCCGCCGATCCCCTGCCCGATCTTCGGGAACACGTACGTGAACACGAAGACGAGCAGCAGCGGCTGCAGGATCGTGCGGGGGATGAACTCGCGCAACGTCTTGCGCAGCACGACGAGGTCGCGCAGGAGCAGCGCGCCGAACGCGATGCGGGCGGCGGCGGCCGGGGAGCGCTCGACGGCGAACGGCGTGGGCGCGCCGGGCGGGGTGTCGAGGGTCACGGCAGTCATTCGCGCAGATCCCTTCCCGTGAGGTTGATGAAGACGCTCTCGAGCGTCGGTTCGGTGAGCGACACGTCGCTGATCCGGAAGCCGCCCGTCTCCGCGGCGGTGACGACGGCCGGGAGCACGCCGTCCGCCCGGTCGACCGCCAGCTGCACCTTCCCGTCGATCCGCTCCGCGTTGGTGACGCCGGGCACGCGCTCGGCGAGGAAGGGCGCGAGACGGTCGAGGTCGCCGTCGGCGGTGACGTTCACGTAGGTCGCGACGCCGGTCGACGCCTTGAGCTGCGTGGGCGTCCCGAGCGCGAGCAGGTGGCCGTGGTCGATGATCGCCAGGCGGCTGCACAGCGCGTCGGCCTCTTCCATGTAGTGCGTCGTGAGCAGGATCGTCTGGCCTTCGGCATGCAGCTCGCCGAGGATGTCCCAGAGCGCGATGCGGCTCTGCGGGTCGAGACCGGCGGTCGGCTCGTCGAGGAAGAGCGTCGCGGGCCGGTGCATGATCGCCCGGGCGACCATCAGGCGCTGCGCCATCCCGCCCGAGAGTGCGAGCACCGGCACGTGGGCCCGGTCGGACAGGCGGAACTGCGCGAGGAGCCGCTTCGTCTCGGCCTTCGCGGTGCGGGCGTTCATCCCGAAGAATCGGCCGTGGAAGTAGAGGTTCTCGCTCACCGACAGCGAGCGGTCGAGCGTATTGGTCTGCGCAACGACTCCGATGCGCTGCTTCGCCGCCGTCGGGTGGGCGACCACGTCGACGCCGCCGACGAAGGCGCGGCCGCTGGTCGGGATCACGCGCGTCGTGAGCATGCCCGCGGTCGTCGTCTTCCCCGCGCCGTTGGGCCCGAGCAGCCCGAAGATCTCGCCGCGCCGCACCGAGAGGTCGAGATTGTCGACGGCACGGATGTTGCCCGGGTACACCTTCGTGAGGTGTTCCGTGACGATCACCGCGTCGTCGGCGGGCGCTTCGCTCGGGAGCGACGGGCGTTGCGTGTCGGTATGGGTCACGTCCTCGTCCCTTCCTTCCTCGATCCGTTGGCGCCGGGGGCCATCCCCGCGGGGGCGCCCTTGACGGTGGGTTCCACTCCGTAGTGACGCTCGACCTTGGCGAGCACCCGGCTCAACGTCGCGGCGTCGCGCTCGCCGAGCGCGGCGCGCAACTCCTGGTCGGCGTCGAGGACGACGGCGTGGAACTCCTCGAAGCGTGCGAACCCCGCCGCGGTCGGGTACACGCGGACGATCCGGCGATCGCGCTCGTCGCGGCGCCGCTCGACGAGGCCCTGCTCCTCGAGCTTGTCGAGGTGGCGGACGAGCGTCGGCGCCTCGATGCGCATGAGCTCGGCGAGCTCGCGCTGGCTCGGCCCGTCGGCCTGGATCGCGTGGCGCAGCAGCAGCCACATCCAGATCGAGGCGCCGACGGCACGGAGCCGTTCGTCGATGTGGTCGGCAGAGGCCCGGTGGGCGAGAAAGAGGTGGCGGCCGAGCGGCACTTCCATAGGCCGCCAATGATTAGCAGACGAATGATTAGCCGCGCAAGGGTGGCCCGCGTGATGCCGAGAACGCGTGGTTCCTGGCACGTTGGACGCCGCTATTCGGCGTTCAGCGTGCCGAGAAGTCAGGCGGCCGGAGTGGGGCCCTCGTCGCGGACCTTCTCGACGTGGACGAGGGCGTCGCGCAGCTGGTCGATCCACTCGCCCTGGTGCTCGCGGACGAGGCGGACGCACCAGGCCAGCGCGTCGCTGCGGCTCCGGGCCACCCCGGCGTCGACCAGCGTGTCGAGCACCCGGCGCTCGGGCATCCGCAGCCGGGTCATGACCGGCACGCTGAGGTTCGTGAAGACGGCCTTGCGGTCGCCGCACTTCGCGCCCCACGCGACCTTGCGCCCGAAGCGCTGCTCGGCCTCGTCGGCGATGCGCATGCGGGCGTCACGGGTGTCCTCGCGGAAGCCCGAGATCCGCGCCGCCAGCGCGGCGCCCCGGGCCTCCTCGCTCGCGTCGTCGCCGAGGGTGGGCTCGGCGAGCGTCCCCATGACGAGGATCTCGTCCCGGTCGACGAGGACCTCGGCGGGTCCGCTGAACCAGGTTTCGGGGAGGCGGCCGGCGAACCAGCCGGAGAGGTGGTCGGCGAGCTGCGCGTCGGAGACGGCGGCTCGGCCCGGGTGGGGGTCGTGACCTCGGCGCATGAAGATTACAGTATTACACCGCTACAGTCCTTGCAAGGCGTTGCGGACGAGCGTCGCCACCTCGTCCATCCGCTCGGAGCCGGCGTAGCGGGTGCGGGGCCAGAAGAAGCCGCGTAGCCCGTCCTTGCGCCGGCGCGGGACGACGTGGAAGTGGAGGTGGGGGACGCTCTGGCTCACGACGTTGTTGGCGGCCACGAACGTGCCCTGCGCGTCGAGCGCGTCCTGCACCGCGGCCGCGACCCGCTGGACGTCGGCGAAGTAGGGCGCGACCAGCTCGGCGGGCAGATCGCGCAGCGTCCCGACGTGGCGGCGCGGGACGACGAGCGTGTGGCCCTCGAACAGGGGCCGGTGGTCGAGGAAGGCGACGGAGTGCTCGGTACTGGCGACGATCGCCGCAGGCACCTCGCCGGTGACGACCCGGCAGAACGTGCACGACGGGTCGGCGCCGAGGTCGAGCGCCGCCTGTTCGACGTCGGCCACGCCGGCCGTCCCTACTCGCCGTGCCGACTCGCCGTCCCCTACTCGCCCTCCTCCGGCGACACGTACGGCCGCTCGCGCGGCAGCGCCGCGTCGCGCAGCGGCACCATCACCTTGCGCCGGAAATAGCAGACCTCTTCGCCGCGCTGGTTGAAGCCGCGCGTCTCGACGGTGACCACACCGCGATCGGGCCGACTCTGCGACTCACGCTTCTCGAGGACCCGGGTCTCCGCGTAGATCGTGTCGCCGTGGAACGTCGGCATCTTGTGCTTCAGCTCCTCGACCTCGAGGTTCGCGATCGCGGCGCCGCTCACGTCGGGCACGCTCATGCCGAGGACGATCGAATAGACGAGGTTGCCGACCACGACGTTGCGCCCGAACTGCGTCTGCGTCTCCGCGTACCACGAGTCCGTGTGCAACGGATGGTGGTTCATCGTGATCATGCAGAAGAGGTGGTCGTCGTACTCGGTGATCGTCTTTCCCGGCCAGTGCTTGTAGACGTCCCCGGGCTCGAAATCCTCGAAGTACCGGCCGAACGGCCGCTCGTACGTCGTCATGGCGGCGAGCGTACGGGACGGCTCGAGTGACCGCTGAAATGCGGGACGGCCAGAGGACCGGGGCCTTGCTCGGGCCGGAAGCCTCCTGACGAGCGCACGGGGAATCGGG
>DASRHL010000155.1:0-14094 GCA_035650535.1 Acidimicrobiia bacterium | reverse complement strand
CCGATCCACTGCTTCTGCTTCGCGGTCGGTGTCGAGGGCGCCGGTCGGATCGACTACACGACGCACTAGCGGGAACCATGAGCGGGGACCGGGCTCTGGTCGTCGGAGGCACGGGGCCGACGGGCATCTGGATCGTGCGGGGGCTCGTCGAGCGCGGGTACGCCGTCACGATCCTTCACCGGGGCACCCACGAGCGGGACGAGACCCCGGCGTCGGTCGAGCACCTCCACGCCGACCCGTACCACGAGCCGTCGACGCGCGCCGCGCTCGAGGGACGGACCTTCGACGTGACCGTCGCCATGTACGGGCGTCTGCGGCGCATCGCCGAGCTCACCCGCGGGCGGACCGGCCGGTTCGTGTCCGTCGGCGGGGTGCCCGCGCTGCGGGGCTGGATGAACCCGTGGCTCTTCGACCCGCCCGGCCTGCCCGTCCCGGTCGGCGAGGACGCCGAGGCCGTCCGTGATCCTTCCGAGGACGAGAAGGGATACCGCGTCGCGCGCACGGAGGAGATGGTGTTCGAGCACCACCCCGACGCCGCCCACTTCCGCTACCCGTACGCCTACGGCCCGTACCAGCTCGTCCCGCGCGAGTGGTCGATCGTGAAGCGGGTGCTCGACGGCCGCGCCCGCATCGTCGTCGCCGACGACGGGCTCACCTTGCACCACCACGGCTACACGGTGAACCTCGCCCACGCGGTGCTGCTCGGCGTCGACCGACCCGACGCCGCCGCCGGCAAGGTGTTCAACGCGGCCGACGAGGAAGCGCTGACGATCCGCCAGGTGGTCGAGCTGGTCGCCGCCGCGTTGGGCCACAAGTTCGAGATCGTGTCGATGCCGTACGAGCTGGCCGTCCCGGCCCGGCCGCTGCTCGCGCAACCGCTCCCGACCCACCGGGTGCTCGACCTGTCGCGTCTCAAGTCGGTGCTCGGCTACCGCGACGTCGTGCCGGCCCGCGAGGCCGTGCAGCACACCGCCCGGTGGCTGGCCCACAACCCGCTGCGACCGGGCTCCCAGGAAGAGACGGTGCTCACCGACCCGTTCGACTACGCGGCCGAGGACCGGCTGCTCGACGCGTGGCAGGCCGCGCTGGCCGCGATGCCGCCCGCCGAGTTCGCCGTGGAGCCGCGTTTCGGGATGGCCTACAGCGGCCCCGGCGGCCGCCCGCGATCGAGCAAGGACTTCGAGTGAGCGGGAGCGGCGCCTCGTCCGGACCGCTGGCGGGGATCCGGGTGCTCGACCTATCGATCGCGGCCGCCGGCCCGTACGCGACCGCGATGCTCGCGGATCAGGGCGCGGACGTGGTCAAGGTCGAGCGGCCGGGGATCGGCGACATCGGCCGGTGGGTGGGCATCCAGGTCGACGGCATCAGCGCGCTCTACCAGATCTGCAACCGCGGCAAGCGGTGCATCGCGGTGAACCTCGACTCCGAGGACGGGCGCGACCTCGTCCGCCGGCTCGCGGCGACGAGCGACGTCGTCGTGCAGAACTGGCGGCCCGGCGTGGCGGAACGGCTGGGTGTCGGCTACGACGACGTGCGGCGCGACGACCTCGTGTACGTGTCGATCTCGGGATTCGGCGATGTCGGCCCGTACGCGGGGAAAGGCGCGTACGACACGGTGATCCAGGCGTACGGCGGGATGGGCATCAGCCAGGCCGACCCCGAGACCGGCGAGCCGCGCTTCGCGCGGCAAGTGCTCGCCGACAAGGTGACTGCGATCACTGCGGCGCAGGCGATCACGGCCGCCTTGCTGGCGCGCGAGCGGGGCCGCGGCGGGCAGCACGTGAAGCTGTCGATGCTGGACGCGCTCGTGTCGTTCCTCTGGGTCGACGCCGCCGGCAACCAGGTGCTGGTCGACGGCGACGGTTCGCAGCCCGGCAGCTTCGCCGCCGGCGCCCGCCCGTTCCGCTTCACCGACGGCTGGGCGGTGGCGACGCCGACCGCGGACGCCGACTTCTTCGGCATGTGCCGCGCGTTCGGCGTCGACGGGTACGACGACCCGCGCGTCGCGAGCCCGACGCTGCGCCAGCGCAACCCGTCGGTCACCCGGGCGCTGGTCGAGCGCTGCCACGAGGCGGCGGCGACCATGACGACCGCGGAGGGCATGGCCCGCATGGAGGCGGAGCGTGTGCCGTGCGGTGTCGTGCTGTCGCCGGCCGAGCTCGTCGACGATCCGCACGCGCGGGCCGTCGGTCTCTTCGTCGAGGACGTGCACCCGGTCGCGGGCCGCGTCCGTCAGCCCCGCCATCCCGCGCGCTTCGGCGGGACGCCCGCGGCGCCGGGCGCGCCGGCCCCGACGATCGGCGCCGACACCGACGAGGTGCTGAAGGAGCTCGGCCTCGGCGACCGCATCGCGGATCTGCGCGCCGCGGGCATCGTCGCGTAGCACCCGAACGGCGCGCGCCGGCCCCGGGGGTACGCTCCGCGGAGCATGGCGCAGCAACCGCCGCAACCACCACCACCACCGTCGGTCGACCGGATCGCCGGCCAGCTCCGCTACCTGCTCGACGAGCGTCCCGAGCTCCACGATGCGTCGCCGGAGCGGATCCGCGCCCGGTTGAGCCTCGAGGACCGCTACGCGCGGGCGCGCGCGCAGTACCCCTTGTCGACCGACGACGAGATCGCGGGGCGGGTCCGCGAGTTCGACGACCGCCTCCCGCTCGCGGTGGTCGAGCAGGCTCTGCGCACACTCGACACCGCCGCGCACGGACCGCGCGGTGACGACACACCGCGGTGGCTGTTCGCTGCCGCGATCGCGCTGTGGACCGCCGGCCTCGTCGCCTGGATCGTGAACCTGGTGGACAACGGCGCGACCCGGTCGACGTGGACCGGGGGCGCGCTGCTCGTCGTGATGGGTGCGGCCGTGAGCGCGGCCGTCGCGTCGCACCGCGACGGGCGCGGCGCACCGGGGTTCAGAAGCGCCAACGGGTCGCGCCCGACGGCTCGACCGTGAGCAGCGCGGTCGCGGCCCGCGCTGTCAGCCGGTAGACGAACCACGGCGGCGGCCCCGCGCTCGGCGCGCTGAACTCCGCGGTGAGGGCCGAGCCGCTGTCGTCGACGCGGCAGGGCCAGCCCCCGGCCCGCCAGTGCGCGGCCATCTCGGCGACCGTCCCCGGGTCGGTGACGACGTGCGCCTCGCCCTCGACGACGAGGTCGAACTCGCGCGCGGCGACGCTGAGCGTGCAGCGCGGGTCGCGCGCGAGGTTGCGTCCCTTCCGGGTCGTCTTCCCGGTCTCGAACCAGAAGGCGCCGTCGACCCAGAGCGCGCCGACCCCGGTGACGTGCGGGCTCCCGTCGGCGTCGATCGTCGCCAGCCAGCACGTGTGGCGGTCGGGGCCCCCGGTGCCCGGGGCCTGGGTGAGGCCCTGTTCGAGGCGGCTCGTGATGCGGGTCCAGTCGACCAGGGGGCAGTCGTACAGCTCGGCGAGGTTCGTTGCGTCCATGCCCGTGTAGACCCGGCGAGCGCGCCAGACTCATCGCGCCGGCACGACCTGTTGGAGCGCACCCGATGCCGAGAGTGATCCCGCCGACCGTCGAGCACGACGACGCCTACTTCTGGGACGGCGTGCAGCGCCACGAGCTGCTGCTCCAGCGCTGCGCGACGTGCCACACCCTGCGGCACCCGCCGGTGCCGATGTGCGGCCGGTGCCACTCGCTCGAGTGGGACACCCAGGCCGCGGCCGGCCGGGGGACGATCCACAGCTGGATCGTCTCGAAGCACCCGACCGAACCCGACACGGAGCCGCGGATCGTCGTGCTCGTGCAGCTGGAGGAGGGTCCGCGCGTCGTCTCCAACCTGCTCGACGTCGACCCGGCCGACGTGCGCAACGAGATGCCGGTGGAGCTCTGCTTCGCGGAGATCGACGGCGTCCTCCTCCCCCAGTTCCGCCCGGCGGTCGGATCTTGAGCGCCCTGGAGCGGCCGGCGATCATCGCCGGGATCGGCCAGACCGAGTTCTCGAAGGACTCCGGGCGCAGCGAGCTGCAGCTCGCGGCCGAGGCCGGGCTCGCCGCCGTCGAGGACGCTGGGATGACGCCGGCGGACATCGACGGGCTCGTCACCTTCACGCTCGACTCGAACGACGAGCTGCTCCTGATGCGCTGCCTCGGGATCCCCGAGGTCCGCTACTGGTCGCGTACGCCACACGGTGGCGCCGGCGCGCACACGACCGTGCAGCACGCGTCGCTCGCGGTGCGCGGTGGGTCGGCGAAGGCCGTCCTCGTGTACCGCGCGTTCAACGAGCGATCGGGCCGCCGCTTCGGCCAGCCAAACGCCCGCGTCACGCCACCGGGGTGGAACTGGTACCTGCCGTTCGGCCTCGACGTCCCGGCGAAGACGTACGCGCTCGCGTTCCAGCGCTACATGTTCCGGTACGGCCTCACCAACGAGGACTTCGGTCGTTACACCGTCGTCGCCCGCAAGCACGCGGCGACCAACCCGAACGCGTGGTTCTACCGGCGGCCGATCACGATCGACGACCACCAGGCGTCACGGTGGATCGTCGAGCCGATCCTGCGGCTGCTCGACTGCTGCCAGGAGAGCGACGGCGGCGTGGCGATCGTCGTGACGACCGCGGACCGTGCGCCCCACCTCCCGAACCCGGCCGCGACGATCGCCGCGATCGCGGACGGTCAGCTCGTCGAGGGCAACGTGATGTTCAACTACTACCACGGCGACCTGGCGGAGTTCCCCGAGGCCAGGTTCGTCGCCGAGCAGCTCTACGCCACCGCGGGCGTCGGGCCGGGCGACATCGACGCGGCGATGCTCTACGAGAACTTCAGCCCGATCGTCTTCCTGCAGCTCGAGGCGATGGGCTTCTGCGGCCCGGGCGAGGCGCGTGACTTCGTCGCGGACGGCAACATCGAGCTCGGCGGCCGCCTGCCGGTGAACACGCACGGCGGGCTGCTCGGCGAGGCGTACATCCACGGGCTCAACAACATCATCGAGGGCGTGCGCCAGATCCGCGGCACCGCGGTCAACCAGGTGCCCGGCGCCGAGCACGTGATGGTCGCCGGGGGTCGCAGCGGGATGATCCTCACGCCCGCGCCGTAGGGAGCGCGCGCACGCTCGCTCATGCGGCGCGGTCGAGCCCGGACATCGCCGTGCACGTGCCGGTCGCGGCGAGGCCGTCGAGCCTCGCCAGGGCGCGTGCGAGGTGCACACCCCACCAGGCCGCGCCGGCCGCCGTGAAGTGCACCCCGTCCGCGATCCGCAACGTGACGGTCGAGCCGCAGATCGTTCCCTGCTCGGCGAAGCCGCCGTCGGCGGCCGAGACCGCGGCGACCGCGTCGAGTAGGTCGACGCCCGGCTGGCGCGCCAGCGTGGCGTACTGCTTCGAGAGCTCCTGCGGGCGCGTCGTCGGGACGCCGTAGAAGTTCGGGTCGTGGAGGGGCGGCTGCACCACCCAGTCGACCCGGGCACCGGCGGCCCGGAACCGGTCGGTCAGGCGTTGCGCGGCCGCGTTCCATGCGTCGTAGTACTCGGGCGAGTCGACGACGAGCGTCGCGCTCGACCGGTCGTAGTTGCCGACGAACGACACGACCACGACGTCGGGGTGGTACTGCTCGACGAGCGCCTCGGCACGGGCGTACCAGTCGACGCCGCCGTTGAGCAGGCCCGAGCCGGGCACGCTCGCGTCGACCACGGACGATCCCGGCAGCGCGGCCGTCATCCCGGCCGCGGCCTGGTGCAGCAACGAGTCGCCGACGAGCAGCACCGACTCGGTTCGGGCCTGCGCCTGATGGGGGGTCAGGGCCGCCCCGGACCCACCGAGCCCGCCGATCCCCACCGTCACGAACGTGGCGGCGAGCACGACCGCCAGCAGCTCCATCACGACCCGCCGGCGCCCGCTCATCACGCCCACAGCTCGCTCATCACGCCCGCTCCCGGCGGCTGCGCCGCCGGGCCGCTCGGGCCCCGCTCGCCCACAGCTCGCTCATGCTCGGACTCTGACGGCATGCGGCTGACGGGGTGCTGAGCCCGGCGGGCTCGAGCTCAGCCGGTTCTCAGGACCGGCGTGTGAAGACGAGGATGAACTCGAGGATGCCGTGGTCCTCGGTCGACGCGGGGCCGAAGCTCGGGTTCGGGATGCCCCAGTCGGCAAAGGTGATCGGGATGGAGCCGTTGACCTCGATCTTGTCGCCGTTGCGGCGCGCGACAACGTCGAAGGAGACCGGCCGTGTCTTTCCCCGAAGTGTGAGATCACCGCTTGCCTTCTCGGTGATCTTCACGAGGTTCTGAGGAATCGACGACAGCGGGATCGGCGCCGTGAGCTCGAACGTCGCGGTCGGGTACGTCGCCGTGTCCATGATGCGGCCCTGGAACTGCCCGTCACGGTTGCTCCGATCGCTCGTGACCTTCGTCAGATCGGCGGTGAACCTGCCCGCCGTGACGGTCGTGCCGCCGATCGTCAGCTCCCCGGTGACCGCGTTCGTGCGCCCGACGGCGGTCGCGCTCTGGCCGAACAGGACCTCGTCGACGCGGTAGCCGACGACCGTGCCGTCCTTGGTGACCTTCCACGTCCCGTCGACCGAGACATCCGACGACGCTTCGGCCGAGCCGTCGCTCCCCGTGGTCGTGGTGGCCCGGGACGAATCGGGGTCGGAGAGCGTCAACTTCTCGGGTGCCGGTCCCTCGATGAAGTGGATGTAGACGTACGGCGCGACGACGGCCACGAGCAAGACGAGGATCGGGATGCCGATCAGGTACGTACGCTTGCGGCGCAGGAACCCGGGGACGGGCATCCGGAAAGCCTTTCAGGTTCGGCTGAGAACGCCCTGAGCCCGTCACGCGCTGCCCCGCGGCGGCGCGAGCCCGCCCGGTCCGCCGGCGAACCCGCCGCCCTCACGGATCCGCGTGGCGGTCAGGACCCCGTTCGACCTCGAGCCGCTGACCATGACGTAGTCGCCGACGGCCAGGTCGGAGACGCCGACCGTCTCGTCCTTGGTGACCGTGGTGGACGACGACGTCGTGACGGTGACCGTCGTGCCGATCGTGTCGGTGACCGTGAACGTCGAACCGTCCACCCCGGCGACCGTGCCCGAGACGAACGAGCCGTCGCCCGAGGTGCCACCCGGCCCGCCGCCCGGGCCACCGGCCGGCCCGTTCCCGCCGGTGGAGCTCGCGGCACCGTCGTCGTGCACCTGCGTCGCCGCGATCTTCGAGGACGACCCGCTGCCGCTCACGACCACGCGGTCACCGACCTTCACCGCCGAGACCGACGCCGTCACGGTCGTGGTGACGGTGGTCGAGGCCGTCGTGGTGACCTTGGTCGTCCGGCCGCCCGCGTCCTTCACGGTGATCGCGGAGCCGTCGATCGCGCTGATCGTGCCGAACGCGCCCTGGCCGTTGCCGGCGCCGGGGGGCGCGCCGTTGAAGCCGCCCGGGCCGTTGCCGGGGTTCGCGCCGTTCGAGCCGGCTGCCGCGCTGGCGAGCGAGCTGTCGGAGCTCGCGGCGCCGATGCCGGCCACGGCAGCCCCGCCGATCGCGGCGGCGCCGACGCCGGCGACGAGCCAGGTGCGCCACCGCCGCCGGCGGGTCGAGCCGGTTCGTCGTTCGGGTGTGGCGGGGTCGGCGCGGTCGCCCCAGAAGTCGTCGTCGGCGGTGGCGGGCACGGATGCCGGGGCCACCGGGACCTCCGGCGCCCGGAGCTCCGGTGCCGGGCCGCCGGTCGGTTCGTCGAATGCGTCCATGGTTCCTCTCTCGCGTGTGGGGAGGGTCCGGGCCGCCCGCGGGGGGTCGGGCGGCCCGGACCGCTGGGATGTCAGGCGGCGTCGGACACGTCGTAGAGCGTGCCGCCACCCGCGTTGGTGGAGTCGGCCAGCTGCACCTCCTTTCCGTGCGTCGTCACCCAGTTGGCGATGGACCGGCCGCCGGCACCGGCCCCGGGCCCGAAGCCGCCGTTGCCGTTGACGAGCACGTAGCGGACCTCGCCCTTGGCGACGAGTGCGACGAACTGCGCGAGCGTCGGCGCCGGGTCGCTGCCGTTGAACCCGCCGATCGTCATCACCGGCTCGCCCGTGGCGATGATGATCGGGGCCGAGCTCTGCGAACCGAAGGCGGCCACGAGGTACCTGGCGTTGCCGCGGTGCGCCTCGAGGTATGCGACGAGCGCGGCATCGGTGGTGGGCGCGCCGCCGAAGTCGCCTGCCCCGCCGCCGAAGCCGCCGGTGCCGCTCGTGGCGGGCCCGGCCGACACGATCGAGCCGGTCTGGGCCGATTGCACGGTCGTGAGCGCGTACGCCGCCGGCCCCGCGAGCAGCGTGGCCGCCGCGACCCCCGCCGCGACCAGGACCACCGCGCGCCGCCGCAGCCAGCGGCCGAGCCACAGCCCGGCGGCGGCCACCGCGGCGCCGGCGACGATCGCCGGCCGCAGCCACGGGTGGTAGTCGGGCGTGCGGTCGAGGAGCATCACGGCCCAGCCGGCGGTGACGACGATCGCCGCGGGCAGCACCCAGCGGAACCAGCGGGCGTGGCCGCCGAGCTTCCAGAGCGCGACGCTCCCGGCGCCGGCGAGCGCGGCGACCGCGGGTGCGAGCTGGACGCTGTAGTACTGGTGGAAGACGCCGGTCGACAGGCTGAAGACCGCGACGCACACGAGCATCCAGCCGCCCCAGAGGAGGTAACCGGCCCGGGCGGGGTCGGTGCGCCGGTTGCGCCGCGTGAGCCAGAGACCGCCGGCGAGACCGACCAGGGCGAGCGGCAGGAGCCACGAGATCTGCCCGCCGTTGGCGAGGTTGAACATGCGCAGCAGGCCGGGTGAGCCGCCGAAGCCGCCACCACCGCCGGCCGCGCCGCCCACCCCACCGCCGCCCGACGGGCCCGAGCCGCCGAAGATGCGCGAGAGGCCGTTGTACCCGAACAGCAGGCTGAGGATGGAGTTGTCGGACGTGCTCCCGATGTACGGCCGCGACGACGCGGGCCACAGCGCGACGACCGCGATCCACCAACCCGACGACACGACGAGCGCGACGAGCGCGGCCGCGAGCTGGCGGATGCGCGCCCACAGCTTCGGCTTGCCGGCGACGAGATAGACGAGCACGAACGCGGGCACGACGAGGAACGCCTGCAGCATCTTCGTGTTGAACGCGAAGCCGAGGAGCACCGCCGACAGCACGAGGCGCCGGGTACGCCCGGTCTCGACCGCGGACCAGAGTGCCCATGCCGCCGCGAGGCACAGGAACGTCAGGAACGCGTCGGGATTGTTGTAGCGGAACATCAACACCGCGACGGGCGTGAGCGCGAACGCCAGGGCGGCGAGATGCGCGGCCGCGTCGCCGGCCCACTTGCGGACGAGCCGGTGGAGGATGAGCACGGACGCGACGCCGGCGAGCGCCTCGGGAAGCAGCATGCTCAGCGAGCTGAACCCGAAGATGCGCGCCGACAGCGCCTGGACCCACAGCGCCGCCGGCGGCTTGTCGACGGTGATGAAGTTGCCCGGGTCGATCGAACCGAAGAAGAACGCCTTCCAGCTGACGCCGCCGGCCTTGACCGCCGCCGTGTAGTACGAGTTGGCGTAGCCGACGCTCGACAGGCTCCACGTGTAGAGCACCGCGGTCAGTACCGCGATCGCACCGGTGATCCATCCCGACCGGCTGGGCGCCGGCAACGACCGACGCAGGCGCGGGCGGGCACTGCGCCGGTCGTTGCCGAGCGGCTCGGTGCGGCGGTCGTCGGCGTCGACGGTCGCCACGATCCCGGAATCGGTGACGGTCACGGTCCCTCCCCTCGGTGCGCGGTGGCGATCAGCTGCCGTGGCTCGACGTGGTCGACTGCGACGACGGCGTCGCCGCGGACGCCGAGGCGCCGTTCGAGCTCGACGAGCCCGAGTCGGTCGACGACGTGCTCACCTTGGTGGCGGTCGAGCCGCTCGTGGTGCTCGAGGCGACCGACGTGCCCGCCTGCGTCGACGCGGCGATCGCGCCGGTCAGCGCCAGCATCCCGACGACGCTCGCCGCACCGACGGCCCGGCGCGAGCGGCGGGCGGGGTGGGGCCGCCGCCGTCTGCGCGTCCGGTCCGCCGGTGCGGCCGGGGGAGCGGGCGACCGGTTCGGGCGGGGGCTGGTCTCGTTCGGCATCGGAACTCCTGTGGGGGCTCGTCCCGCTCACGCGGGCGATCTCGTTCTGGTTCCGATGATCGGGCCGGACCCTCAGACGAACCTTGGGACGCCCTGGGTCCTCGCACCGACTTCCGGGGCACCCCGCCGCGACGCACGCGTCAGGTGGTGAGGTCGTCGACGGTGACGCCGCCGACGGACCGCGCAGTGAAGTGCGACTCGACCCACGCCGTGATCTGCGTGGCCGTGCCCGTCGCGTCGGTCGTCGCGCCGAACCCACCGCCGGCACCCGCGGCCTGACCGCCCGCGACGAAGTCGTGGATGCGACCGGCGCGCACGAGCGCGCGGAACTGCGCGAGCGTGGGCGCGGGATCGGTCCCGTTGAAGCCGCCGATCGCCATCACCGCGTCGCCGGTCGCGAGCTGGTAGCCCGCCGACGGGATCGCGCCCGAATGCGTGTCGCCGCGGTCGCGACGGCGTACGCGCCCGGTCCCGTGAGCACCGCGACGAGCGCGACCGACGCGACCACGGCGCGCGCCGGACGCCCCAGCCGAGGCAGGGCGAGGATCCCGAACGCGGCCGCGAGACCGGCCGCGAGCACGAGGGTGCGCAGGCCGGGATGCCAGTCGGGCGTGCGGTCGAGCAGGACGTCGGCCCACGCCGCGTTCGCCGCGACGGCGATCGCCAGCGTCCAGCGCGCGCCCGTCGTCGCACGCCGCCGCCAGAGCAACACCCCGCCGATGCCGACGAGGGCACCGATCGGGGGCGCGAGCGCGACCGTGTAGTCGGGGTGGATGATCCCCTGGCCCAAGCTGAAGACGGCGGCGGTCACGACGAGCCAGCTGCCCCACAACACCAAGGCGGCGCGGGTCCGGTTCGTGCAGCGCGGCGACCGGAGTCGTCGCGAGCACCGCGCCGGCGAGCAACCCCGCGCCCGGCGTGAACCAGCGCCGCACCGTCGCGCACAGGAGACCGACGGCGGCGACGCCTGAAGTTGGCGGCGTCGGACGAGCCGAAGAAGAACGCCCTCCAGCTCTTGCTCCCCGCCTGCACCGCGGCCGCGTCGTAGCCGTTGGCCCAGCCCGACGCCGACGGGCCCCAGACGTACAGGACCGCGGTCGCGCCGAGGAGCACGACCAGTGCCGGCCGGACCCAACGCGCGTCGCGTGCGCGCGCCGTGTCGCCCCGGCCCTGCCGCCGCGGGGCGGCCGCGATGGGCGGGTCGGGCGACGGACGTTCGAGGGTGACGGTCCGGCTCAACGGCCGCGCTCGCAGTGCACGACGTGCACGATGCGGGCGAGCCTGGGCCGCGTCTGGTGGCGGCCTCAGAGGTTCCGGAGAATCAGGTCGGCGCCGGCGCGGGCGACGGCGCCGGCGGTGCCGCGGGCGCGGGCGCGGGCGCGTCGATCGGCAGCTCGAGCGTGAACACCGCACCGCCGTCCGGATGGTTCGCGGCCGTCGCCGTCCCGCCGTGCTCGGCCGCGATCCCGGCGACGATGGAGAGGCCGAGGCCGGCGCCGGCACCGGCCCGCGCGCTGTCGGCCTGCCAGAAGCGGTCGAAGACGTGGGCGAGGGCGTCGGGATCGAGGCCCGGGCCGTGGTCGCGTACGGTCACGACGGCGGCCCCGTGGTCGAGTCGGGTGCCGACCTCGATCGGGCTGCCGGTCGGCGTGTGCCGCAACGCGTTGTTCACGAGGTTCCCGATCGCCTGCCTCAGGTGGTGCTGATCGCCGGCGATCACGACCGGCTCGGGCGCGTCGAGCACGATCGGGCGCCCGGGATCGACCGCGATGGCGTCGCTGCAGGCGTCGGCCGCGAGCACCGCCAGGTCGACCGGGGCCCGTTCGGCCGGGCGCGTCTCGTCGAGGCGGGCGAGCAGCAGCAGGTCCTCGACGAGGGTCTTCATCCGCGCCGTCTCCTCCTCGATGCGGCGCAGGATCACCTCGAGCTGCACCCGGTCCTGGTCGGCGCCGAGCCGGAACAGCTCGGCGAACCCCTGGATCGAGGTGAGCGGGGTCCGCAGCTCGTGCGACGCGTCGGCGAGGAACTGGCGGAGCCGCGTCTCGGTCGAGTCCCGCTCGCGGAACGCGGCCTCGATCTCGGTCAGCATCGTGTTGAGGGCGAGACCGAGCTGGCCGACCTCGGTGCGGCCGTCGGCCGGCGCGACGCGCTCCGACAGGTCGCCCGCCGCGATCGTGCGGGCCGAGGTCGCCATGCGTTCGAGCGGCCGCAGCCCGCGCCGGAGGATCAGCCACGACCCGAGCGCGAGGAGCGCGAGCAGGCCGCCGGCCGACGCGAGCTCGATCACGACGAGGTGGTTGAGCGACGACCTCACCTCGGTCGTGGGGACCGCCACCACCACCGTTCCGCCCCGGGGCAGCACGGCACCCTCGACGTAGACGCGCCACTCGCCCGAGCCCTTCGCGGAGCCGGTCGTGAGGAATCGGTGGTGACCGAGCTGCTCGTGCAGGCTCTTCGGCAGCTTGGGCGTGGCCGTCGTCGTCGACGTCTCGACCGTGCTGACGACCTTGTTCGAGGCGTCGCGCAGCTGACCGTACGTCCCCGGGGGCACGACGACCGGTGGCCGCGGCCCTCCGCCGCCCGAGTCGCCGTCGCCCGGCGTCGGCGCCGAGCCGTTGTGCGACGGCTCGAGACCCGCGTTGCTCCGCAGTTGCGACTCGACCAGCTGCGCCGACGCGCTGATCTGGTCGTCGAGCCGCCCGTACTCGGAGTGCGAGTAGAGCGAGTACGTGGTGAACCCGAAGATCGCGAGCCCGGCGGTCACGAGCAACGCGAGCCCGATCACCAGCCGGAGCCTGAGTGTCATGCCTTGGTACCTCGACCGTGGACTCTGGTGCGATCCTGCCGCAAACCCGGGGCGGCCGCCGGGATCAGGCGGCGCGGAGACGGCCGGGCCGGGCCGGCGCCGGCGCCGGGTCGGTGGCCGGACGCGGCGCCCGGCCGAAGAGGACGCGGTCGAGGACGACGAACTGCACGACCCACAGCGAACCGAAGGCGGCCACGTTGGCGGCCTCGACGGCGAGGGTGCGCACGGTGTTCGCGACGCCCGCGCCCGCGGCCCAGCTCGCGACGACCCCGACGGCGAGCGTCGACAGGGCGAGGCCGGCGAACGACATCACGCAGAACGGCCCGATCTCGCCGACCAGCGAGCGGCGCCCGCGCTTGCCCCAGACCCAGCGGCGGTTGAGCTCGAAGGACGGGACGGTGCCGACCGCCGTCGCGACGACGTTCGCCCACGTCGCCGGGACGGCGCGCGTCCCGACGAGGACACCCAGCACGGTGAGGCTCACCCCGGTCGCGATCGCGGACACCGCGCCGTAACGCACGAGCTGGCGCCATCGGGCCACGAGGCATGTGCGCACGCCCTTCCCGCTCTCGGCGTCGCGCGCCGCGCCGCTCGGATCCGGCGCGCTCACGAGAACACCCAGCGGCGGAGGAGGACGAAGCGGGCGAGCGCGGCAACGCCGTTGGCGGCCGTCAGCCCGGCCAGCGTCGCGGGCAGCGACGTGACACCGGCGACCGCGAGCGCGAGCAGCGCGAGGAGCGTGAGCGCCAGTGGCAGGAGCGCGAGCACGAGCGCGGCCCGGTAGTGCCGCGCCCGCCCGGATCGTCCGTGCAGGGAGAACGTGAGCCGGCGGTTGGCCGCGGTGTTCGCGACCGAGCACAGCCCGAGCGCCACGACGTCGGCGGCGACGAAGCCGACCGGGCCGGCGAGCAGCGCGAACAGCAGCGCGAAGACGATGGTGCTGACGACGCCGATGGAGGCGAAGCGAACGAGCTGGCTGCCGAGCTGGGCGCCGAGCTCGGCTGCGGGCGCGGAGCCGAGGCGCGGCTCGTCAGGCGGGCGACGCGTCACCATGCGCCAGATCCCCTTCAGGTCCGCGATCGCGGTGCCCACGACGTCGACGCGCGAGTCGGGATCGTCGACCCAGTCGACCGGCACCTCGTGGATGCGCATCCCCGCCCGTTCGGCGACGACCAGCAGCTCGGTGTCGAAGAACCACGCCTCGTCCTCGACGCC
>DASRHL010000154.1:0-4310 GCA_035650535.1 Acidimicrobiia bacterium | reverse complement strand
CAGCAACCCCGACGACCCCGAAGCCGAGGAGCGCTTCAAGGAGGTGAGCGTCGCGTACGAGACGCTGCGCGACCCCGAACGGCGCCGGCGCTACGACGTGTTCGGCGACGGTGGCGCGCGCACCGGCGCCGCGCCCGGCGGCGACCAGTTCGGTTTCGGCGACCTCTTCGACGCGTTCTTCGGCGGCGATCCCTTCGGCATGCGCCGCCCCCAGACCGGCCCGACGCGCGGCTCCGATGCCGAGGCGTTCATCGAGCTCACGCTCGCCGAGGCGGCGTTCGGCGCGACGAAGACGATCGACGCGCGGCTGCCGGTGACGTGCAGCCGGTGCGAAGGTTCCGGTTGCGAGCCGGGAACGCATCCGTCGCGCTGCGACGTGTGCGGCGGCGAGGGCGAGATCCGCCAGGTCCGCCGGTCGATCCTCGGCCAGATCGTGACCTCGTCCCCGTGCGGGGTCTGTGACGGTACGGGCCGGCGCATCCTGACGCAGTGCCGCGACTGCCGTGGTGACGGTCGTGTGCAGGCACAGCGCTCCATCGACGTCGAGGTCCCGGCCGGCGTCGACGACGGGCAACGCCTCCGTCTGGCCGGGCGCGGCCCCGCCGCGCGCCGCGGCGGGCTTCCCGGTGACCTCTACGTGACGGTGCGGGTCGCCAAGGATCCCGCGTTCGAGCGGCAGGGCGACGACCTGCTGCACGTGCGCCGGATCGGCATCACGCAGGCCGCGCTCGGCGCGCGCCTCGAGGTCCCGACGCTCGAGGGAACCGAGGAGCTGGTCGTGCCCCCGGGGACCCAACCCGGTCAGGTCTTCCGCATGAAGGGTGCGGGCGTGCCGGCACTGCGCGGGCGCGGCCGCGGCGACCTGCTCGTGCGCGTCGAGGTCGTCGTTCCCACGCACCTGAGCGACGAGGAGACGGAGCTGCTCCACCAGCTCGCGGCGCTGCGCGGCGAGGAGGTCGCGCCGCCCGAGAAGGGCGTGTTCTCGCGTCTGCGCTCGGCGTTCCAGTAATGGCCGACGCCGCGCCCGGTTGGGCGGCGGCGCATCCGGCGACCGCCCACGTGTTCCTCGGCGCGCTGACGGACACCGCGCGCGTGACCGGTGACGACGGCCACCATCTCGCGCGCGTCCGGCGCGTGCGCGCCGGCGAAGAGCTCACGGCGGCCGACGGCAGCGGCACCTGGCGGCCGTACGTCGTCGCCCGTGTCGAGGGCGCCGCGCTCGAGTTGGCCGCGTGTGGCGAGCCGTGCGTCGAGCCGGAGTTGACCCCGCGGCTCGAGGTCGCGTTCGCGCTGACGAAGGGGGCGAAGCCGGAGACGGTCGTGCAGCAGCTCACCGAGCTCGGGGTCGACCGGATCCGGCCCGTACGCGCCCGGCGCTCGGTCGTCCGGTGGGACGCGGCGCGGGCGGAGGCGGCGCTCGCCCGGCTCCGGCGCGTCGCCCGCGAAGCCGCCATGCAGTGCCGCCGGGCCCGGTTGCCCGCCGTCGACCCGCCCGCCGAGCTCGCCACGCTCGCCGGGGTCGACGGGCTCGTGATCGGCGACCCGGCCGCGGTCGGCGCCCCGCCGCCCGAGCCGCCCGCCGGCGGTGTCTGGGTGGCCGTGGTGGGCCCCGAGGGCGGGTTCGAACCGGGCGAAACCGCCTGCCTCGGACCGGCGGCCCGGCTCGCCGTGGGCCCCCACGTCCTCCGGGCCGAGACGGCCGCGGTGTCCGTGGCCGCGGCACTTGCGGTCCGGCGTCGAATCGGCCACCCTTAGTGACCGGATACGAACAAACCCTTCGATTTCCTGGTACGCTCCGCGCGGGGAATCTGGCTGGGAGTGCAACAGTGACCACCATCGGCGCGCAGATCGGCGATCGTCTCCGGGCGATCCGCCGCCAGAAGGGGCTCTCGCTCCACGAGGTCGAGGCGCGTTCGGGCCAGGAGTTCAAGGCATCGGTCCTCGGGGCCTACGAGCGGGGGGAGCGTGCCCTGTCGGTGCCGCGGCTCGTCCGGCTTGCGGAGTTGTACGACGTGCCGACCGACCAGCTCCTGCCCCGCGACTCCGACGTCGAGATCGACCTGACCGAGCGGGGTGGCTTCGAGGACGGTTTCACGATCGACCTCGTCCGCCTCCACGAGCTCGACGGACCGGACGCCGAGGTGCTCTCGCGCTACGCGTCGACCATCCAGCTCCAACGCCAGGACTTCAACGGTCGCATGCTGACCATCCGGCGGGACGACGTGCGCGTCCTCGCCGCGGTGCTCGGCCGCAGTCCCGACGAGCTCGGCGCGCGGCTCGAGGAACTCGGCCTCCGCGCCAAGGTCTGAAGCGAGACCCGATCGGAGCCGGCGCATCCCGCTGATCTGCACCGGATCTGCACATCCCGGGCCCGGGCGCGGGCGAGTACCATCGCCCTGACGTGGCAACGCCGTCACCCACCCAGCTCAAGGTCCTCGTACCCGGAAACCACCTCATGGTGGACCTGCTGGGCGAGCGCGACGAGCTCCTGCGTCTCGTCGAGTCGTCGTTCCCCGTCTCGATCCACGTCCGTGGTAACGAGATCACCGTCACCGGCGACGCGGACGACGCCGAGAGCGTCGGGCGGCTCTTCGAGGAGCTCGTGCTCCTCGTCGAGCGCGGGCACGCGCTCGATCGTGAGGGGGTCGGCCGCAGCATCGAGATGATGAAGCGTGACCAGCTCCCGTCCGAGGTGCTGGGCACCGAGGTGCTCCGCGGCCGCAAACCGGTCCGCCCGAAGACGGCGGGTCAGAAGCGCTACGTGGACGCCGTCCGCAACCACACGGTGACCTTCGGCATCGGCCCCGCCGGGACGGGCAAGAGCTACCTCGCGGTCGCGCTCGCGGTCCAGGCGCTCCAGGCGAAGCAGATCAACCGGATCATCCTGACCCGGCCCGCCGTCGAGGCCGGGGAACGGCTCGGCTTCCTCCCCGGCGACATCCTGGCCAAGGTCGACCCGTACCTCCGGCCGCTGTACGACGCGCTCTACGACATGCTCGACGCCGAGACCGTCACGCGGCTGATGGAACGCGGCACGATCGAGGTCGCGCCCCTCGCGTTCATGCGCGGCCGCACGCTGAACGACTCGTTCATCATCCTCGACGAGGCGCAGAACACGACGCCGGAGCAGATGAAGATGTTCCTCACCCGGCTCGGGTTCGGTTCGAAGATCGTCGTCACCGGCGACGTGACCCAGATCGACCTTCCCGAGGGCCGCGGCCGGTCGGGTCTGCTCGTCGTGCGCGACGTGCTCGACGGGATCGACGGCGTCGTCTTCGTCGAGCTCGATTCGCGCGACGTGGTGCGTCACCGCATCGTGCAGGACATCGTGGACGCGTACGAGCGACATCCATGACGCGGGCGACCGTGCGGGTGTTCGGCTCCGACGAGCAGCTCGACATCCCGGTCGACGTGCTGCGGTGGGTACGCCTCGCCGAGCTCGTGCTCACGGAGGAGCGCGTCCCACCCGATGCCCAGATGTCGGTGCTGTTCGTCGACGAGCAGACGATCGCCGACCTGAACGCCCGCTTCCTCGACGGCGACGGCCCGACCGACGTGCTCGCGTTCCCGCTCGACGAGGAGGAGGTCGCGAGTGGCCGGCGCCCCGACGAGGGCGGGCGCGGCCCGGGCTCGCCGGCCGACGCGACGGATCCACCGATCGTCGTCGGCGACGTGGTGGTCTGTCCGACCGTGGCGAAGCAGCAGGCCGAGGCACGGGCCGCCGACCTCGACGACGAGCTCGCGCTCCTCGTCGTGCACGGCACCCTCCACCTCCTCGGGTACGACCACGCCGAGGAGGGCGAGACGCGGCGCATGCGGGCCAGGGAGCAGGAGCTGCTCGCGAGGTTCCGGGCCGCCGAGGGCGCCGACGGCGCCGGAGCCGCGGGCGAGACTCCCGTCGGCGATGCGGGGGAGCGGACGGCGTGAGCGGCACCGACTGGGTCTGGCTCGCCGTCGTCGTCGTCCTGTTCCTCGTCGCCACGTTCCTGGCGCTCTGCGAGACCGCCTTCACGCGGATGAGCCGCATCCGCGCCCTCGCGCTCGAGGAGGAGGGCAAGAAGGGTGCAGGGCGTCTCGCGCAACTGCTCGAACACCCCGAGCAGACGCTGAACTCACTGCTGTTCCTCGTGCTGATCTGCAACCTCGTGTCCGCGACCTTGCTCGGCATCGTGCTCGACGACGCGCTCGGGGCTGCGGGTGTCCTGGTCGGGCTCGTGGCCGAGATCGTGCTCTTCTTCGTCATCGCCGAGGTGATGCCGAAGACCTACGCGATCCAGCACCCCGACCGCGCCGCGCTGCGCGTCTCCCTC
>DASRHL010000153.1:0-5946 GCA_035650535.1 Acidimicrobiia bacterium | reverse complement strand
CGCGTCGAGGCCGGGGAGCATGAGGTCGAGGACGACGAGGTCGGGGTGGAGGCGCTCGGCGGCCTCGACGCCGCCCGGGCCGTCCCGGGCGATCTCGACCGAGAACCCCTCGCTGCGCAGCCGGGCCGCCACCGCCTCCGCGATGGGCGCTTCGTCCTCGATCACGAGGATCGTGCGCGGCGAGGCCGTGACGGCGGCGAGCGTCATCGGGATCAATGCTACGGAGAGCGCGTGTCGGAGTCTCGCCGGACATGTGGAGATTCCGTGCAACCACCCTCGGTGGCGCCTGCTCCTCGATGTTCCCTCGACGTTCTTGGCACGCTGGACGTCGCTATTCGGAGTCCAACGTGCCAAGAACCACCGTGGCGGCCGGGTCGACGGTCAGGCGGACGGGGTCGCCGACGGCGGGGACGTGGTCGCCGCGGACGGTGACGTCGAGGGGCTCGCCCTCGACGTCGACGCGGAGCAGGAAGTGGTCACGGCGGAAGGTCCGGGCGGCGACGGTGCCGGCGAGGGGGCCGGCCGGGTCGGGGACCAGCCCGTCGGGCCGGACCGCGACCGGCCCGGCGCCGGCGCCACCCGCCGCCCGTGCCACCGCGGCCAGCCGGGTCACGTTCCAGCCGAGGAACCGGGCGACGAACCGGGTGGCGGGCCGGCGCCAGACGTCGATCGCCGGGCCCTGCTGCTCGATGCGGCCGGCGTGCATGATCGCCACCCGGTCGGCGACGGCCAGGGCCTCGTCGTGGTCGTGGGTGACGAACAGGGCGCTCATCCCGAGCCGCACGAGGAGCTCGCGCACCTCGACGACGAGCCGGTCGCGCAGCGCGCGGTCGATGGAGCCGAGCGGCTCGTCGAGCATCAGGAGCCCGGGCTCGGGTGCGAGGGCGCGGGCGAGCGCGACCCGCTGCTGCTCGCCCCCCGACAGCGAACGCACCGACCGGCCCTCGAAGCCGGCCAGGCCGACCCGGGCCAGCGCCTCCCGGGCCCGGGCCGTCGCCTCGGGCTTCGGCACGTCGTGCATCCGCAGGCCGAAGGCGACGTTGCCCAGGACGTCGCGGTGCGGGAACAGCGCGTGGTCCTGGAACATGAGGCCCAGGTTGCGGCGGTGGGTGGGGACGCCGGCGAGGTCGACGCCGTCGCGCCGCACCCGCCCCGCCGCGAGCGGCTCGAGCCCGGCGACGGCCCGCAGCAGGGTGCTCTTCCCGCTGCCGCTGGGCCCGAGCACGCACACGATCTCGCCGTCGGCCACCGTGAGGTCGACGCCGTCGACGGCCCGGACCGCCTTCCCGTCGCGCCCGGCGGCGTAGGTGACGACGACGCCCTCGATCTCGAGCACGGGCCGATCGCCTCAGAAGGTCCCGAGCTCGCCGACCCGGAACCGGTCGATGCCGAGGACCGCGACGAGCGTCAGTGCCATCAGGATCGTGCTCGCGGCCATCGCGGCCCCGAAGTTCTGCGCGCCGGGCTGGCCGAGCAGCCGGAAGATCATGATCGGCAGCGTCGGGTGGTTGGGGCGCGCGATGAAGGTGGTGGCGCCGAACTCGCCGAGCGAGATCGCGAACGCGAACGCGGCCGCGACGCTCGCGGCCCGGGTGACGATCGGCAGGTCGACCTCGCGCCACACCCGTGCGGGACCCGCGCCGAGCGTCGCCGCCGCCTCCCGCAGCCGCGGGTCGATCGAGCGGAGCACGCTGCCGACGATGCGCACCACGAACGGGATGGCGACGAGCGCCTGCGCGATCGGGACGAGCCACGGCGACGTGCGCAGGTCGAGCGGCGGGGTGTCGAGCGCGATCAGGAACCCGAACCCGAGCGTTACTGCGCTCACACCCAGCGGCAGGCTCAACAGCCCGTCGACGACGCGCCGGCGCGTGCGGGCTGCCGCGACGGCGGCGAGACCGCCGACGGTGACCGCGATCGCCGTCGCGACGAGCGCGTACACGAGCGAGTTGCGGATCGCGTCGGTCGGCGGCACGAACAGGACGCTGCCGGCGCGCACGCTCCCGAGCGCGCGGTAGAAGCCGAACCCGGCGCCACCGGGTGTGTCGAACGAGCGGGCCACGAGGACGGCGACCGGCGTCCCGAGCAACGCGGCCATCACGACGAGGTTCGCGCCGACGACCGCGCGGTCGCGCGCGGTACGAGGGCGGCGCGCGACCTCGGCCGACGGGCGCAGCCCGAGCGCGGTGGCGCGGCGCCCTTCGGCGCGACCGGTGCCCACGAGCAGCGCGACGACGGCGACGAGCTGCACGATCGACAGCGCCGCCGCGAGCGGCAGGTTCAGCGTCTGGGTCGTCTGCCGGTAGATCTCGGTCTCGAGCGTCGAGCGGGTCGGGCCGCCGAGGACGAGGATCACGCCGAACGACGTGAACGTGAACAGGAAGGTGATCGTGGCCGCGGCGACGAGGGCGGGCCGGAGCGCGGGCAGCGTGACCGACCACCACGTCCGCCGGCGCGACGCGCCGAGCACGCGGGCCGCCTCCTCCTGGTGCGGGTCGAGGTGCGACCAGAGCCCGCCCACCGTCCGCACGACCACGGCGTAGTTGAAGAAGACGTGGGCAAGGAGGATCGCGCCGAGCGACGGCTGGAAGCCGAGCGCCAGGAAGGCGGATCCGACCACGACCGTCGGCAGCACGAACGGGACGGTGACGAGCGCGCGCACGATGCGCTTGCCCGGGAACTCGTACCGGGCGAGCACGTACGCGCCCGGGAGGGCGACGGCCAGGGTGAGGACCGTCGAGACCGCGGCCTGCCAGAGCGTGAACCAGGCGATGCCGCGCAGCCCCGGGTCCGAGAAGACGTGGGTGAGCGGCGTGAGATCGACGGAGCCACCCGGTGCGAGGCCCCGCCCGAGGATGCTGCCGATCGGGTACGCGAAGAAGACACCGAAGAACCCGACCGGCACCAGCAGGAGCAGTGCCGTGCGGACGCGGGCGCCCCCCGTCACCGCAGCACGGTGTCGGTCCATTGCTCGATCCACCGGTCGCGCCGGGCGCCGATCACGGTCGGCGAGAGCGTCAAGGGCTTGGCGACGACCTGTGCGTACTTCTCGAACACCGCCGGCAACGGCGTGCCGTCACGCACGGGGTACACGAACATCTGGAGCGGGAGATCGGCCTGGAACTCCCGCTCGATCATGAAGTCGACGAGCCGGCGCGCCTCCTTGGCGTGCGACGTGCCCTCGAGCACGCCGACGAACTCGATCTGGCGGAAGCAGCTCGACAGGAGCGTTCCGACGGGCGACACCGTCGGCTTGGGCGGGTTCGCGTAGTAGACGGCCGCTGCCGGGTCGGACGCGTACGACACGACGAGCGGTTTGGTCCCGTTGCCGCCGCCGGCGGTGAACGACGACTCGTACGCGGTGTTCCAGTCGTTCACGATCTCGACGCCGTTGGCCCGCAGCTTCGACCAGTACGCGCGCCACTGCTTGGTGCCGAAATGCGCGATGGTCGCGAGCTGGAACGCGAGCCCGGGCGAGCTGGTCGCGGGGTTCTCGGCCACGAGCAGGTCCTGGTAGGCGGGCTTCGTGAGGTCGTCGAGCGCCGTCGGAACCGGGACGTGGTGCTGTGCGAACCACTGCTTGTCGTACTCGACGCAGACGTCCCCGTGGTCGACGGGCGTGACGCGGTGCTTCGGGTCGAGCTGGTACGCGGCGGGGACGGCGGAGAGCCGGGGCGAGCGGTAGGTCTCGAAGATCCCGGCCTGCAGTGCCCGCGAGAGGAACGTGTTGTCGACGCCGAAGAGCAGGTCGCCGATCGGCGCGCCCTTCGTGAGGATGACCTGGTTCAGTGCCGCGCCCGCGTCGCCGGCGGGGAGCACCTTCACCTTGACGCCCGTCTGTCTGGTGAAGTCGCCGAGCACGTGCTTCGACACCGAGAACGAGTCGTGGGTCACGAGCGTGATCGTGACGTCGGACTTGGCGCGGGATCGCGTCGACGCGCCGGCACCCGGCACGGCGGCGGTGACCGCGACGGCGACGGACAGGGCGACCAGGAGTCGTGCGAGGCGGTGCACCGTCAGACCTCCAGCGCTTCGGGTTGGACGGCGAGCAGGACGCCGGCGCGGACGGCGACGGTCGCCGTCGGCTCGACGAACACGTTGCTGACCCCTCGGGTGGTGCCGGGGGAGAGCGGTTCGTCGCGCAGCGGATACCGCAGCCCGGAGGTCGTGACGCCGTCGGCGGGACCGCCGGCAGGGAGCAGGGTGCACAGCTCGCCGACGCGGCCGGTCAGTGTGCGCGCGCCGCGCACGACGGTGAGGCGCGCCGGTGGCAGCAGGGCGTCGATGGCGAGGTCGGCGAAGCGGGGCGCGGCGAGGAGGAGGGCGTTGGCGAGCAGATGGTCGAGCCGACCGCCGGTGCCGCCGACGACCGTGACCCGGTGTGCCCCGCGGGCCCGGGCCGCCTCGAGTGCGAGCTCGAGGTCGGTTGCGTCCTTGGCGACCGGGTGGTGCTCGACCTGGGTCCCGTCGTCGCGTGCGGCACGCAGGAGATCGGGGTCAACCGAGTCGAGATCGCCGACCAGGAGGTCGGTGTGGATGCCGAGCGAGTGTGCGTGGTCGAGGCCGGAGTCGGCTGCGATCACGAATCGATCGCGGTCGAGGAGGTCGCCGACGGTGCGCGGGATCGCGTCACCCCCCGCGAACACCAGAGCAGCGTCCATCGTCCCTTCCCTTCGCCGGAATTACCCGGAGCAGGTTCGAGGGGTCGGCGACGCTGCCGGCCGCAGCGCTCTGCGGCGCCGGCGTGGTCGCCCTCTCAGCCCGGCTGTCCCGAGCTCCCCGTGGGCTGCCGTACATTGACGGCACTCGTGACCTTACCGCCCCTTCGCGCGGGGTGACGCACTCATCTGGAGGATGGAGGACGTCGTGGGCGCCGATCAGGTGGTCCTGGTGCGCCACGGCGCGACCGAGTGGTCCGCATCGGGGCGCCACACCGGCCGTACCGACGTCCCGCTCGACGACGAGGGGCGCGCGCAGGCGAAGGCCATCGGCGAACGCCTGCGCGCGTGGACGTTCTCACTCGTGCTGACGAGCCCGCTCGACCGGGCGCGTGAGACGTGCGCGCTCGCCGGGCTCGGCGACCGTGCCCAGGTGGACGGTGATCTCGCCGAATGGGACTACGGCGACTACGAGGGGCTGACGACCGCCGAGATCCGTGCGACGCGACCGGGCTGGACCGTGTTCGAGGGCGGTGTCGTCAACGGCGAGACGGCCGACGCGGTCGGCGCCCGGGCCGACCGCGTGCTCGCGCGGCTGGCGGGCGTCGACGGGTCGGTCGCGTTGTTCTCGCACGGCCACTTCCTGCGCATCCTCGCCGCCCGATGGCTCGGCCTGCCCGCCGTCGACGGCCGCCTGCTGGCCCTCGACACGGCGACGCTGTCGGTCCTCGGCTACGAGCACGAGACCCGGGTCGTCCGCCGCTGGAACGTCTGACCGCTTCTTGTGGCATGATCTCCGTGGGCACAGGGGCAAGGGGCACGGGCAGTGCGGGTCGGGGTTCGGGTCGCGATCGCGACCGTCGTCGCGGTCGGCATCGGCATCGGCGCGGGCGCGGCGAGCGTCGGCGCCGGCTCGGCGAGGTCGCCCGTCGCAGCGCGCGGCGCCACGCGTGACGCGCCGCGTGACGGAGGAACGGCCGTTGCGGTGGTGACGCCTCGGTGTGTCGTCGTACCCGAGGACCTCGCGCATCTCCAGGCGACGTCGGACGCCGTGCTCCGCAGACCCGTCTCCCCGGCCGTCCCGATCGTGGGCAACCGCGGGTGCGGGGCCGCCGCCGACGCCGCGGTCTGACGCGCCGGCGGTGGGGCGGGTGGCTACCGGTACACGCCGGTGTGGCCGAGGCTGTAGCGGCCGGGCTGGGGGAACACGGCGAGGCCGTGGGGACCGCTGCCGACGGGGATCTTGTGCGTCAGCTGCCCGGTCGTCGTGTCGAACACGTAGACGACC
>DASRHL010000152.1:0-11088 GCA_035650535.1 Acidimicrobiia bacterium | reverse complement strand
GGCGGCCCCAGGTGGGTTCAGCCGGCAGGCCGGGCGCCCAGCACGGTGCCGACCGCGGCGAGCGCCGAAGCCCGTTCGACGAGACCGTCGAGATCACCGCGGACCTTGAGGGCGCCCGCCAGCAGTGCGTCCTGGACGTTCGCCGTCCCCGCGTGGATCCGGGCCGCGAAGCCGGCGTCGATGCGCACGACGAGGTCGGGAACGCCGGGCGACCCGACCGTGAACCGCGTGGCACCCCCTCCGAACGCGGCCTGGAAGACGAACTCGCCCGCCCCGTTCCCCGCCGCGCCGACCTGGAGCTCCACGGTGAACGGCGGACCCGCCCCGAGGGCGCGCAGGCCGGGCGACTCGCGGGCGGCGGCGTCGAGCTCGGCGACCCAACCGGGGGTCAGGAACTCGCCCGCTCCGCGACGCTCGCTCACGCGCGGATCGTACCGATGCCCGCGTCCGGGCCCCGAAGGGCTCCGGACCTACGATCGGCTCATGGACGGCCCGCCGGGCGCCCCGCGCTGCCTGGGCGAGATCGGCAGGCGGGTCGAGGACCGGGTCATCGGCCTGCTCGAGCACGAGCTCGCCCGGTGGGGCGCGGTCGACCCCGACCTCGACGCGCCGCTGCGCGCCCTGCTCGATCTCGTGACCGCCGGCGGGAAGCGGCTGCGGCCCGCGTTCTGCTACTGGGCCTACGTCGGCGCGGGCGGTGACCCGGCCGGCGCCGACGTGCTCGATGCAGCGGCCGCGCTCGAGCTCCTCCATACGTTCGCCCTCGTCCACGACGACGTGATGGACGGCTCCGATCTGCGCCGGGGGATGCCGACGGTGCACCGAGCCTTCCGTGAGCGGCACGGAGCGGCGAGAGCCCGGGGCGAGAGCCGGCGCTTCGGCGAGGGCGCCGCCATCCTCGTCGGCGACTTCGCCTTCGTCTACGCCGACGTCCTGCTCGGGAACGTCCCGCCGGCTGCCCGCACCGTGTTCGACGAGCTGCGGACCGAGCTGTGCGTCGGCCAGTTCCTCGACCTCGTCGGCACCGCGGGCCGCAGCACCGACCCGGCCCGGGCGTCGCGCATCGAGCGCTACAAGTCGGGCAAGTACACCGTCGAACGGCCCCTGCATCTCGGTGCCAGCCTCGCCGGCCGCCTCGACGACCTCGGCGGGCCCCTGAGCCGCTTCGGCCTCCCGCTGGGGGAGGCGTTCCAGTTGCGCGACGACCTGCTCGGCGTGTTCGGCGACCCGGCCGTCACGGGGAAGCCGGTCGGCGACGACCTGCGCGAGGGCAAGCTCACCCCGCTCGTCGCCGCCGCCGTCGCCGCCGCGGACGCGACGCAGCGCCGCGTGCTCGACCGGCTCGGCGCCCCGACGCTCGGCCCCGGCGACGTCGCCCACCTCCAGTCCGTCCTCGTCGATACGGGAGCCGTGGCGGCGACCGAGCAGGCCATCGAGCGGCTGGTCGGGGAGGCGCTCGACGCCCTGGACGCGACGCCCATCACCGACGACGCCCGCGTCGCCCTGAAGGAGCTCGCCACCTTCGTGGCCTGGCGCGACCGATAGCCCGCCGAGGCGAGCGCGGTCCTCACCGATAGGTGAGGCATGCAGGTGAGGCATCTAGTCTCGTGACGATGCTCTCGGCCCCACCCGCCATCGAGGTCGAGGGGCTCGAGAAGCGCTACGGCCCGACGCGCGCCGTCGACGGGATCTCGTTGTCGGTGGCGACGGGAGAGGTCTTCGGGCTCCTCGGGCCCAACGGCGCCGGCAAGACGACCACCGTCGAGATCCTGGAGGGATACCGCGAACCGGACGAGGGGTCCGTACGCGTCCTCGGCCTCGACCCGGTGCGGGACGGGGCGAAGGTCCGGCCCCGGATCGGCGTCATGCTGCAGGAGGGCGGCCTCTACCCGGGAATCCGACCGCTCGAGGCGCTCCGCCTGTTCGCGTCCTACTACGACGATCCCGACGATCCCGATCGCCTCCTCGACCTCGTGGGCCTCCGCGAGGCCGAGCACACCCTGGTGCGGCGCATGTCGGGGGGCCAGCAGCAACGGCTGTCGCTCGCGCTCGCTCTCGTGGGGCGCCCCGAGCTCGTGTTCCTCGACGAGCCGACCGCCGGGATGGACCCCCACGCCCGGGCGACGACGTGGCAGCTCGTGCGGGAGCTGCGCGACCACGGCGTCACCGTCCTGCTGACGACGCACGCGATGGACGAGGCCGAGCAGCTGTGCGACCGCGTCGCGATCGTCGACCACGGCCGGCTCGTCGCGTGCGGCACACCCTCGGAGCTCACGAACGCGGCGGCGTCCGACGAGATGCGCTTCACGGCCATGGCCGGACTGCCCACGGGCAAGCTCGCGGCCGCGATCGGGTTGGACCCGTCGCGGGTCCGAGAGCGCCGGCCCGGCACGTACGTCGTCGAGGCGATGGCGACGCCCGAGCTCGTCGCCGACCTGGCGGTGTGGCTGCGGGACGAGGGCATCCGCATCGGCGAGTTGCAGGCCGGGCGCCGCTCGCTGGAGGAAGTGTTCCTCCGCCTCACGGGCGAGGGACGGCCGTGACCGCCGGCCCGGTCACGGCGCCGCGGGTCGCGGCCCGGGCGGTCAACACGCGGAAGATCCGGGCCGTCCTCGGCCAGTCGCGCATCGAGCTGCTGCTCACGATCCGGCGCGGCGAGAGCCTGCTCGTCTCGCTCGTGATCCCGATCGGGATCCTGCTGTTCTTCGCCAAGGTCGACGCGGTCAACACGATCAAGGATCCGGTCGCGTTCCTCGTCCCCGGTGTGCTCGCGCTCGCGGTGATGTCGACCGCGATGGTCAGCCTCGGGATCGCGACCGGCTACGAGCGACGCTACGGCGTGCTGAAGCGGCTCGGCTCGACGCCGCTCTCGCGCGCCGGGCTGCTCACGGCCAAGACGTTGACCGTGCTCGTGATCGAGATCGGCCAGTCGATCGTGATCGTCGGCACGGGCCTCGCCCTGGGTTGGACCACGTCGGGACGGGTGGTGATCGCCGTCCTGCTCCTGCTGGTCGGCACGGTCGCGTTCGCGGGCGTCGGCCTGCTCATGGCCGGAACGCTGCGCGCCGAGGCGAACCTGGCCGCGTCGAACGCGCTGTTCCTCGTGCTCCTCTTCCTCGGCGGGATGGCCTACCCGTTGCACCGGTTGCCCGGCGCGCTGCAGGGCGTCGCCAAGGGCCTGCCCGCGGCCGCGCTGGCCGAGAGCGTGCGGGGCGTGCTGTCCGGCGCGGGCTCCGCGCCGACCTGGAGCCTCGTGAGCCTCGCGGCGTGGGCCGTCGCCGCGCCGCTGGTCGCCGCCCGGTACTTCACCTGGGAGGAGTGACGCCCCCGCGACGGGTCACGACCCGCCGAGCGCGTGGACCGGCAGGATCTTGGCGAGCGAGGTCTGGAAGTCGCGTCCGGCGGGGAGCTGGCCGAACACCTGGTCCGCGACGACGCCGTCGGGCGTGACGAAGTAGGTCGTCGGGACGTAGCGCACGCCGTACGCCTTGGCGGCGGCGCCGTCGACGTCGACCGCGAGCGGCCACGTGGCGTGCTCGTCCTTCGCGAAGTTCCGGGCGTCCGCGTCGATGTCCTGGTACGAGATGCCGACGACCGCCAGGCGATCCCGGCCGTACTTGGCGAGCGTCGACCGCAGCAACGGGAACTCGTGCCGGCACGGGTTGCACCACGACGCCCAGAAGTTGACGATGACCGGCCGCCCGCGCAGCGACGCGAGCGAGACGCTCCGCCCGTCGAGCGTGCGCAGCACGAACGCCGGCGCGGGCTTGCCGATCTCGGCCGTGACGCCGGTGTCGACGAAGGGCTCGACGGCCGGCGAGCCGGCCCGGGTCGCGGGCGGCTTCGAGGAGCCGGCACCGCCGGCCGAGGTCACCGCGACGGCCGTGATCGCGCCGACGAGCAGGACGGCGGCGGCACCCGCGGCGACGAGCACCCGCCGGCGGCGCGGTGCGCCGTCAGGCGGTGCGGACGAGGACGTCGACAGCAACGGCCGCGAAGAGCAGGGCGAGATACGTGTTCGAGAACGTGAACAGCCGGATGGCACGCTGCGGCGTCGGGTCGCGGAGCAGACCCACGGCAGCCCACACGAACGCGGCGCCGAGCACGGCGGCAGCCGCGACGTAGATGCCGCCCATCGGTTCGGCCGCGAGGAGGGTGAACGTCACCCCGACGACGACCACGGCGTAGGTGACGATCTGCCTCGCCGCCACCGCCGTGCCGCGCACCACCGGCAGCATCGGGATGCCGGCGGCGGCGTAGTCGTCGTGGTAGCGCAGCGACAGCGCCCAGAAGTGCGGCGGCGTCCAGAAGAACACGATCGCGAAGAGGACCCAGGCGCCCGCGCCGACGTGGCCCGTCACCGCTGCCCAGCCGACCAGCACGGGGACAGCTCCGGCCGCGCCACCGATCACGATGTTCTGCGGGCTCCGGGGCTTCAGCCAGATCGTGTAGACGAAGACGTAGAAGAGGGTCGCGCTGACCGCGAGGGTGGCGGACAGCAGGTTCACCGTCGACCACAGCAGCGCGAACGCGACGATCTCGAGGGCGAGGCCGAACACGAGCGCCCGGAGGGGGTCGACACTGCCCGACGGCAGCGGCCGGTTCCGGGTCCGACGCATGAGATGGTCGCGGTCACGTTCGATCCAGCAGTTGATGGTGTTCGCGCCGCCGGCGGCGAGCGCGCCCCCGAGCAGGACCTCGCCGACGAGCAGCAGCGAGGGCAGCTCCCCCGCGGCCAGGATCATCGCCGGCAGGGTCGTGACGAGCAGCAGCTCGATGACCCGGGGCTTCGTCAGCTGGAAGTACGCCCTGGCGGCGGCACCGATCCGCGTCGTCCGGCGGGTGGCGGTGATCGGGCTGGCCGAGGCGAGAACGTCGGACACCGCGCTCCTGGAAGCTCCCTGGGCGAGAACGAATGGGCTGGCGAGTCGGCGGGCGGGCCGCCCGGCGAATGTAGCCCGAGACTCCGTACCCCGACGAAGCAGGTGTGTACCGGGTCCGCAGGTAACCTCCTGCAGGTATGGCCGCCGACGCCAACGACGACGTCAAGCACTCGATCCGGATGACCGCCGACCGCATCCTCGTCCGGCCGTCGGACGAGGTCGGCGAGCGCAAGTCGCGCGCCGGGATCCTGATCCCCGCCACGGCGAACGTGAACCGGCGGCTCGTGTGGGCCGAGGTGATCGCCGTCGGCCCGACGGTGCGCAACGTCGAGGAGACCGACCGGGTCCTGTTCGCGCCCGACACCGGGTTCGAGGTCGAGATCCGGGGCGACGAGTACCTGATCCTGAGAGAGCGGGACGTCCACGCGGTGGCGTCGACCCGCAGCGAGGGCCAGACCGGCCTCTACCTGTGAGCCGCGGAGGGCGGGGGCGGTGATCGACCCCGACCGGGCGCTGCGGCTCGACGGCCGGGTGGCGCTGATCACGGGCGCGACCCGGGGAATCGGGCGGGCCATCGCCGAGGCGTACGCGGCGGCGGGCGCCGGCATCTGCGTGCTCGCCCGCAAGCCCGCCGAGCTCGAGGAGACCGAGACGGCGCTGCGGGCCCTCGGCGCGCCCGTCGTCACGATCGCGGGCTCCGCGGGCGACCCCGAGGTGATCACCACCGCGGTGGACCGCTGCGTCACGGAGCTCGGTCGCCTCGACGTGCTGGTCAACAACGCGGCGACGAACCCGACGTTCGGCCCGATCATCGAGACCGAGCCCCGGGCCGTCCGCAAGGTGCTCGAGGTCAACGTCGAAGGCCCGCTGCTCCTCGCCCAGGCCGCGTGGCGGGCGTGGATGGCCGAGCACGGCGGCTCGATCGTCAACGTCGTGTCGACCGGGGGGATCCGGCCGGCGCCGTTCATCGGCGTCTACAACGCGTCGAAGGCCGCGCTCCTGCACATGACGAAGCAGCTCGCCCTCGAGCTCGCGCCGGGCGTGCGCGTCAACGCGCTCGCGCCGGGTCTCGTGCGCACGAAGTTCGCGCGGGCGCTGTGGGGGGTCGACGAAGCCGCGGTCGCCTCCCGCCACCCGATGAAGCGGATCGGCGCGCCCGACGACATCGCGGCCGCGGCGCTGCTGCTCGCGTCGGACGCGTCGTCGTTCATGACCGGCGAGGTGATCGTCCTCGACGGCGGGATGCTGCTCGCGTAGCTGTCGTCAGGCGGGCTGACCGGCGCGCTTGCGCTTTCCGAGGCGGACGGGAACCTCCGCCGGGTGCACGACCGGCGGCGGCTGCGCGGCCAGGCGGGCGTCGAGGTAGGTGGCAACCTGCCGGTAGAGCTTGTCGCCCAGCATCTTGCGCAGCTCGACCTCGAGGCTCCGGTAGACGGGCCGGGCGCCGGTGAACGCCGACACCGGCTTCGCGTCCTCGGTGCACCACCACCAGAACTCCTCACCGCCCTCGCCCCAACCCGAGCGACCGAACTCGGTGAGCGTCGAGACCACGGTCCCGTCGTCCTGCGGGTCGTCTTCGCGCCGGAGCGGCACCTGCCAACACACCTCCGGCTTGACCTCGGAGTGGTGCTGCTTCGTCGTCATCGCGTAGATGTGCAACGCGCACCCGGGGCCGGCCTCGAACCCGAGGCGGTTGAGGAAGATGCACGCGTCCTTGTGGATGCGCGTGCGCCACTCCGTGTTCCCGTCCTCGTCCTTCCCGGCCTTGCAGTAGATGCCCTTCTTCCGGCCCACGTCGGCGAACTGCCAGATCTCCGGCGGCATCTCCCGGGCGATCCTGACGACGTGGTCGCGGTCCTTCCGGTCGGTGAAGTGCGCGCCGTACGAGCAGCAACCCTGGACCCGCTCCGGCGTCGGGCCGGTCAGCACGCCCTGGCACCCGCAACCGAAGATGCACTCCCACGAGGACAGCAGGAACGTGACATCGATCCGCCACGTCCGGCCCTCCTCCTTGGGGTCGTCGAACGTGACCCATTCGCGGGTCGGCCCCTTGGGACCCTTGGGCATGCGCTCCGCCTCCGTTTCGTTTCCCCCCTCGGAACTGCGAGCGTAGCGACAGGGCGTCGGTAGGCTTCGGACATCGACGACGAACGCGCGCTCCTGACCGACCTGCAGTCCGTGCTCGGACCCGACCGGGCACGCGCCGAGCCCCTCGAACTGCTCCTGTACGGGAGGGACGCGGGCGTCGAACGCGGCGAGGCCGCCGCCGTGTGCTTTCCCGCAACCGGAAGCGAGGTCGCGGCCGCGGTCGGCGTCGCGGCGCGCCACGGCCGCCCGTTCGTGGCGCGCGGGAGCGGCACCGGCCTCGCGGGCGGCGCGACGCCCGTCGACCGTCCCGTCGTGATCGTCACGACACATCTCAACCGGGTGCTCGACGTCGACCCCGTCGACCGGGTCGCGTGGGTCGAGCCCGGTGTGCTGAACCTCGACCTCAGCCGTGCCGTGCGGCACCTCGGGTTGCACTACGCACCCGACCCGTCGTCGCAGGCGGCCTGCTCCGTGGGGGGCAACGTCGCCACCAACGCGGGTGGCCCGCACTGCCTCGCGTACGGCGTCACCGCCGCCCACGTCGTCGCCGTCGACGTGGTGCTGCCCGACGGGACGACGGCGCAGCTCGGCGACGCCGCGCCCGACCAGCCCGGCTACGACCTGCGCGGCTGCTTCGTCGGCAGCGAGGGGACCATGGGGATCGCCCGCCGCATCGCGGTGCGGCTCACACCGAACCCGCCCGTGGTACGGACCCTGCTCCTCGACTTCGCCGCGATCGACGACGCCGCCGCGACCGTCAGCGGGATCATCGCCGCCGGCATCGTGCCGGCCGCGCTCGAGATGATGGACGCCGAGATCACCCGTGCCGTGGAGGACTTCGTCAGCGCCGGCTTCCCGCGCGACGCCGACGCGGTGCTCCTCGTCGAGCTCGACGGGCTGGCGGGCGGCGTCGAGGCCCAGGTCGAGGCGGTGCGCGAGGTCGGTCGCCGTCACGGGGCCCGGACCGTGCGGGTCGCCGCGGACGAGGCCGAGCGGGCCCTGCTGTGGAAGGGCCGCAAGTCGGCGTTCGGGGCGATCGCCCGCATCGCGCCCGACTACTACCTCCACGACGCGGTCGTGCCTCGGACGCGGCTCGTCGACGTCCTGCGCCAGGTCTACGACATCGCCCGTGAGCAGCGACTCACGATGATGAACGTCTTCCACGCGGGCGACGGCAACCTCCACCCGCTGATCGTCTTCGACGCCCGCGAGCCGGGTGTCTGGCAGCGTGTCCACGACGCAGGTGACGCCATCCTCGCCGCGTGCGTCGCGGTCGGGGGAGTCCTGTCGGGCGAGCACGGCATCGGCCTCGAGAAGCGCGACAAGATGCCGCTGATCTTCAGCGCCGACGACCTCGATGCGCAGGCGCGCCTGCGGGACGCATTCGACCCGGCCGGCCTCGCCAACCCGCAGAAGGTGCTCCCGCGGGGCAGCCGGTGCGGCGAGCTGCAACGGGTGCCGGAGGGCGCGTGGGTCTGACATCGGGCATCGCGCACGACGTCGCGCTCGAGCACGCCCGCGCCGTCGACGAGCTCGCGGCGACCGTCGCCGCGGCGGACGCCGTCGCGCCGTGCGGCGCGGGGACGCACTGGGAGGTCGGCGGGCCCCCGCCCGCCGGCGTGCGGGTGCACGCGCCGTCCGGCGTGCTCGCGTACGACCCCCACGAGCTGACGGTCACGCTCGGCGCGGGCACGCCCGCGGCGGACCTCGCGCGCGTCCTCGCCGCCGCCGGGCAGGAGTGCCCGCTCGACCCGAGGGACTCACGAGCGACGGTGGGCGGCATCGTCGCAGCCGGGCTGTCGGGTCACCGCCGGCTCCGGTACGGCCCACTGCGCGACCACGTGCTCGAAGTGCACTTCGTCACCGCCGACGGCCGCGTCGTGAAGGGCGGCGGCAAGACCGTCAAGAACGTGAGCGGCTACGACCTTCCCCGCCTGCTCGTCGGCTCCCTCGGCACGATCGGCGTCCTCACCGAGATGACGCTGCGCTGCCGGCCGGTCGCGCCGATCGCGAGCTGGTTCGTCACCGACCGGCCACCCGACGCGGTGCGGGCCGCGCTCTTCCGGCCGTCCGCCGTCCTCTGGGACGGCACGACGACGACCGTCCTCCTCGAGGGCCATCCCGACGACGTCGACACCGAGCGCGCCGCCGCGCGGCTCGACGGGAGGCGCCCCGCGTCCGCCGCACTTCCCTGGCCGGCGGGTCCTCACCGGGGCCGGGTGTCCGTACGGCCGGGTTCCCTTCCCGAGCTCGCCACCCGGTTCGGCCGCATCGAGGGCCTGCGCTGGCTCGCCGAGGTCGGCGTCGGGACCGTCCACGTCGGGTGCGACGAGCCCGCGACGCTGGGCGCAGCGCGCGCCGCCGCCGACGACGTGGGCGGATGGCTGCTCCGCGAAGCCGGCGCGCCCGAGCTCGACGGCTTCGGTGGCCCGCTCCCCAATGCCGCGCTGATGGCGCGCATCCGGTACGCGTTCGACCCGACCGGCAAGCTCTCGCCCGGTCGCCTCCCGCTCCCGCCGCCATGACGGACACGCAGGTCACCGCGACGGGCTCCCTCCCGGGCGTCGCCGGCCGGCGCATGATCCTGCCCGTCGACGAGGACGAGCTCGTCGCGTGCGTCGCGTGCGGGCTCTGCCTCCCGCACTGCCCGACCTACCGCGTCACCGGGCTCGAGGTCGCGTCGCCGCGCGGCCGCATCGCGGCGATGCGCGCGGTCGAGCTCGAGGGCGCGCCGCTCGACGGCACGTTCGAGCGCTACATGGAGGAGTGCATCCAGTGCCGGGGCTGCGAGGCGGCATGCCCGTCGTCGGTGCCCTTCGGACACCTCATGGAAGGCGCGCGCACCGCGCTGCAGCGCGACCGCTCGAAGACGCGTCCCGCCGTGCGGCGGATCGGCGAGTGGATCGGGTACCGGCTCGTCCTCCCGCGGCACCGGCTGCTGCTCGCGCTGACCTGGATCCTCGTCGTGGCCCAGCGGATGCACCTCGTGCCGCGACGGTTCGCCCTGCCTCGCCTCGATCCGCGGTCACTGCGGTCGCCGGTCGACGCCGCGCCGCCCTCCGCCGCCGACGCGTACCTGTTCACCGGGTGCGTCATGGACGCGTGGGAGCGCGACGTGCACCGTGCGGCGCTCCGGGTCATGCGCGCGGCCGGTGCGAATCCCGCGGTGCCGGGCCGCGGCGGCGACTGTTGCGGCGCGCTCCACGAGCACGCCGGCCGGACCGACGAGGCCCGGGAGCTCGCGCGTCGCGTCATCGGGTCGATGCCGGGCGACGCGCCCGTCGTCGTCGACAGCGCGGGCTGCGGTGCGGCCATGAAGGACTACGGCCGGCTGCTCGGGACGCCGGAGGCGTTCGCGTTCGGCGCGCGCGTACGCGACTTCTCCGAATGGCTGGCCGAGCGCGGCGCGCCGCGCCTGCGGGCGACCGGTCGCGTCGTCGTCGTGCAGGATCCCTGCCACCTGCGGCATGTCCAGAAGGCGCACCAGCACGTCCGGACGGTGCTCGCACCGGCCTACGAGCTGCGCGAGACCGACGACGACGGGCTCTGCTGTGGGGCGGGAGGCGCGTACAACGTGATGGAGCCCGAGCTGGCGCGGCAGGTGCGCGAGCGCAAGATCGCGGCGCTTCGGGCCGCGGCCGGCGGCTCGCCGTTCGTCGTGGCCAGTGCGAACCCCGGCTGCGAGATGCACCTCCGCGCCGCCGGTCTGGACGTCGCGCACCCGGCGGAGCTGCTCGCCGCCGCCCTCGCGACCGAGGGGGAGTGACCACGGTGGACGGGGTCGAAGACATCGTGACCGAGCTGCGGTCGATCGAGGAACGCCTGCGTGACCGCGCCTTCGAGGCACTGCGCACGGCCGCCGAAGACGGCGACGCCGGCGCCGCCGCCGACGAGAAGAAGCTGCTCCAGGCCCGCCGTGCCGTCGAGCGAGCCATCAAGGCCCTCGCCGGCGACTCCGACACCGGCGGGTTCTAGATGTACTCGGCCATCAGGTTGGTGACAGGCGGCTGATTGGGGGACGGCCTCCGAGGGCGCTGTGGCGGCGGCGAGTGTTGTAGTTGTCGAGCCAAGGCGCAAGCGCGGCGGTGCGGGCGTCGTTGGATGTGAAGACCTGCCG